>NZ_VYIK01000045.1 GCF_008709575.1 Mycobacterium sp. | reverse complement strand
GTCAGCAGGCCACGCTGCGGCGCTTGAACAAGGCGTTCGACGGGTTCTTCCGCCGGTCAAATGCGGCGACAAGCCCGGCTATCCGCGGTTCAAGGGAAAGCATCAGATCAGACGAAGTTGCGCGCACGCCCAAATCCCCACCTGTGGATCAAGGCACAACTGTGGATAAGTCGGCGCCCAGCGCGAACCGCCAAACTCTATCCGAATTGCGTCGCCCGCTCGACGAGATCCAGCAGTGGCTGCGGAAAGACACCGAGCCCGACGGTGACCGCTGCGCAGATCGCGATCGCCGTCCTGCTCCAGCCACTGGGCACCGCGACGTGGAGTTCGTCCTGCGGTGCATCGGCGAAGAACATCGCCACGATCACCCGAGCGTAGAAATAGGCCGCCACCCCGCTGACGATCACACCGATGATCACCAGCGGCACCGCACCGCCCTCGGCGGCGGCCCGAAACACCACGAACTTGGCGACGAAGCCACTGGTCAGTGGAATACCGGCGAACGCCAGCAAAAACATCGACAACAACACACCGACGACCGGATGACGCCGGCCCAGGCCGTTCCAGCGGGACATCGCGGTATCCTCGTCGCCGTCGGCGTTGCGGATCAGACCGACGACGGCGAACGCACCGACGGTGCTGAAGCTGTAGGCGATCAGGTAGAACAACGTCGCCGAGACACCGGCCGGGATGTCGGCGATCACGCCGGTGAGGATGAAACCGACATGGGCCACCGACGAATACGCCAACAGTCGTTTGACGTCGGTCTGGTTGACCGCGGTGACGGTCCCCACCGCCATGGTCAGGATCGCAATCGCCCACAGCACCGGCCGCCACTGGTCGTGCAGGGGCGGCAGCGCCACATACGTGACCCGCAGCAGCGCGCCGACTGCGGCAACCTTGGTGGCTGCGGCCATGAATCCGGTGATCGGGGTCGGCGCGCCCTGGTAGACGTCGGGAATCCAGGAATGGAACGGGACCGCGCCGACCTTGAACAGCAGGCCCACCGCCAACAGGGCGACACCGACCAAGGCCATCGAGTTATGGGGCTTGCCGGCCAGCGCATCGCGAATGCCGGGCAGGGTCAGTGTGCCGGTCGCGCCGTAGAGTAGCGCCACACCGTAGAGGAAGAAAGCCGACGAGAACGCGCCCAGCAGAAAGTATTTCATCGCCGCCTCCTGCGAGGCCAGCCTGCGGTGGCGGGCCAGCCCGCACAGCAGGTACAGCGGCAGCGACAAGACCTCCAGTGCGACGAACATCGTCAACAGGTCGTTGGCGGCCGGGAACACCAGCATCCCGCCGACTCCGAGCATGGTCAACGGGAAGACCTCGGTCTGTATCGCGCCGGCCCGCAGCGCCAGGCGCTCGCCGGCACTGCCGGGAACCACGGAGGCCTGCGGGGTGAAGGCATCCAGCCCGCCGGCGACGTCGACGGCCGCGGTCGCGGCACCGGGACCGACGGCGGCCCGGGCACCACGACGGCGTTCGGCGATGAAAAGGGTCGCCATCATCGCGACCAGCAGCACGGTTCCCTGCAACACCAGCGTCGGGCCGTCGACGGCCAGTGCTCCCAGAACGACCGTGCGGCCGGACGCCGGAATCATGGTGCGCACCCGCAGAACCGCGACGAATGCCGCGATGAGCCCGCTGACCGCGAGCATCACCTGAGCGCCGTAGCGGAATCGGCGCGGCACGAACGCCTCGGCCAGCACGCCGAGGACCGCGGCCCCGAAGACGATGAGCATCGGAGAAACCAGGCCGTATTCGACGTTGGGGGTGGGCATGCTCATCGGCGCGGTCCTTCCGCCGACCGTGGCCCGGGCGCCGGCGCGGCCGGGGCGGGATCATGCTGGCCGATGGTGGCCATCGTATGGCCGACCGCAGGATTGATGATGTCCAGCATCGGTTTCGGGTAGAAGCCGAGCACCAGCAGCAGCGCGATCAAGGGTGCGACGACGACGCGTTCGCGGGGCACCAGGTCGCGGATCCTTTCGTTGCCCTCGCGCACCGGCCCGGTCATCACCCGTTGGTAGAGCCACAGCATGTAGATCGACGAGAGCACCAGCGCGGTCACGCCGAACACCGCTGCGGCCTGGTAGCGGGTGAACGTGCCGATCAGGACCAGGAATTCACTGATGAACGGCGCCAGCCCGGGTAGGGACAGGGTCGCCATGGCCGCGACCAAAAAAGTACCGGCCAACACCGGCGCCACCTTTTGCACGCCGCCGAACGCGGCGATGGATCGGGTGCCGCGGCGGGCGATCAGGAATCCGGCGATCAAAAACACCGCGGCGGTGGCCAGGCCGTGGTTGACCATGTACAGCGTGGAGCCGCTCTGACCCTGGCTGGTCATCACGAAGATCCCGAGAATGATGAACCCGAAGTGCGAGATCGAGGTGTAGGCGATCAGCCGCATGATGTCGGTCTGCCCGATCGCCACCACGGCCCCATAGATCACGCCGGTCACGGCCAGCACCACGACCAGCGGACGGAAATAGGTGGCGGCGTCGGGAAACAACTGCAGGCAGTAGCGCAGCATGCCGAAGGTGCCGACCTTGTCCATCACCGCCATCATCAACACCGCGGTCGCCGGGGTGGCCTCGACGGCGGCATCGGGCAGCCAGCGGTGAAACGGCCACAGCGGGGCCTTGACGGCGAACGCGAACAGGAAACCCAGGAACAGCGCCTTGAGTACCGCGGGATCCCCCCCCAGCGAACCGGACGACACCGCCTCGACGATCGTCCGGAAGTCGAAGGTACCGGGCCCGTGCTGCGCGGTCACCACGTACAAGCCGATCACCGCGGCCAGCATGATCAGACCGCCGAACAGGTTGTACAGCAGGAATTTCACCGCAGCGCGGGACCGGTTGGGGCTCGTGCCGAAACCGCCGATCAGAAAGTACATCGGGATCAGCATGGCTTCGAAGAACATGTAGAACAGCAGCACGTCCAGCGAAACCAGCGAGACCAGCACCATCGACTCGGCGGTCAGCGTCAACGCGACGTATCCGTGCGGGCCGCGGCCGCGTTCGCCGCCGTCGTTCCAGCCGGCCAGCATCAAAAGAGGTACCAACGCCGCGGTCAGCAGCACCAGCACCACCGCGATGCCGTCCACCCCGAGGGTGTAGCCGGCACCGAACGCGGGGATCCACGAATGCGATTCGACGAACTGGTACGCAGCGCCGCCGGTATCGAAGCCGGTGGTGATCACGACCGCCACCGCCAGCACGGCGGCGGCCACGGACAGGCCGAGCCACTTGGCGGGTTGCCGCCAGCTCCCCGGTAGCAGCATCACCAGCGCCGCGCCGGCCAGCGGCAGCAGCCACAGCACGCTCAGCCACGGCGTCATCGCTGTACCGCCCAAATCGCCGCGGCCAGCAGCGCCGCACCCGCCAACATCGACAACGCGTAGTTGCGGGCGAACCCGGTCTGCAAGCCGCGCAGCCGGTCGGAAGTGCGGCTGACCAAAGCAGCCAGCGCATTGACCGAGCCGTCCACGCCGGCATCGTCGAGGCCGACCAGCGCACGGGTCAGTTGCCCACCGGGGCGCATGAACACCTCCTCGTTGAGGGCGTCGCCGTAGAGGTCGTTGCGGGCCGCGACCGTCAGCGCCGACACCACCACCGGCGCGGTGACCGGCACCGGACGCGTGCCATACATCCGGTAGGCCACCGTGATCCCGACGGCAACCACGCCCAGCGTCACCGTGCTGGTCACCCAGGTGGGAATCGAGTGCGCGGCTTCGTGCGCGCCGACCACGGGTTCCAGCCAGTGCACCAGGGTGCCGCCGATGGCCAGCAGGCCGCCGGAGAAGACCGAGCCGACGGCCAGCAGGATCATCGGCCAGGTCATCACTGCGGGCGCCTCGTGCGGATGGGCATCGGGGGACCACCGCTTTTCGCCGAAGAACGTCATCAACATCACCCGGGTCATGTAGAACGCGGTGATGCCGGCGCCCAGGATCGCTGCCGCACCCAGGACCGGTCCCCGGATTCCGCCGGCACCCAGCGCGGCCTCGATGATGGCGTCTTTGGAGAAGAAGCCGGCGAACGGCGGTACCCCGATGATCGCCAGATAGGCCAACCCGAAGGTGACGAACGTGACCGGCAGGACAATACGCAGTGCACCGTAGCGGCGCATGTTCTGCTCGTCGTCCATCGCGTGAATAACCGCGCCGGACCCGAGGAACAGGCCGGCTTTGAAAAAGCCGTGGGTCAGCAGGTGCATGATCGCGAACGCGTATCCGGCCGGTCCGAGCCCGGCGGCCAGCACCATGTAGCCGATCTGGCTGATCGTCGAGGCCGCCAGCGCTCGCTTGATGTCGTCTTTCGCGCACCCGATGATCGCGCCGAACAGCAGCGTGACCGCCCCGACGACGACCACGGCCAGCTGCGCGGCCGGCGACAGGTTGAACAACGGGGCCGAACGCACGATCAGGTACACGCCCGCGGTCACCATGGTGGCGGCATGGATCAGTGCCGACACCGGGGTGGGGCCTTCCATCGCGTCACCGAGCCACGCCTGCAGCGGCACCTGCGCCGACTTGGCGCAGGCACCCAACAACAGCAGCAACCCGATCGCGGTGAGTGTGCCGGCGCCGGCGCTCGACGGGTCGGCGAACACCCCGGCGAACGACAGCGTGCCGAATTCGGCGAACATCACGAACATGGCCAGCGACAGGCCGGCATCCCCGACGCGGTTCATCACGAACGCCTTCTTGGCCGCGGTGGCCGCCGACGGCCGTTGGTACCAGAAGCCGATCAGCAGATATGACGCCAGGCCGACCCCTTCCCAGCCGACGTAAAGCCCCAGATAGTTGTCGGCGACCACCAGCAGCAGCATCGCCGCCAGAAACAAGTTGAGGTAGGCGAAAAACCGGCGGCGGTCGGGGTCGTCGGCCATGTAGCCGACCGAATAGATGTGGATCAGCGACCCGACGCCGGTGATCAACAGCGCGAAGCAGATCGACAATTGGTCGATCTGCAGCCCGAAGTCGACCTGCAAACCGCCGACGGGTACCCAGTTGAACAAGGTCTGCCGCAGCATGCGGTCGTCGCCGGGCCGGCCGAGCAGATCGACCAGCAGCGCCGTTGCCACCAAAAACGATGCCAGTGCGGCCGCACAGCCCAGCAGGTGACCCCATCGGTCGGTGCGCCGGCCGCCCAGCAGCCCGATCACGGCGCCGGCTGCCGGCAGCGCGACGAGCAGCCAGGTCAGGTCCGTCATGGTGTCAGCCCTTGAGCAGGTTGGCGTCGTCGACCGAAGCCGATCGGCGGGCACGGAATATGGTCATGATGATGGCCAGGCCGATGACGACCTCGCAGGCGGCGACCACCATCGTGAAGAATGCCACCACTTGGCCGTCGAGCCGGCCGTGCATCCGGGCGAACGTGACGAACGCCAGGTTGACCGCGTTGAGCATCAACTCGACGCACATGAACATCACGATCGCGTTGCGCCGCAGCAGCACACCGGCGGCGCCGATGGTGAACAACAACGCCGACAGATAAAGGTAGTTTTGCGGATTCATGGTGTTCCGTTCGCACCGTTCCCGTCGGCCGTGCGCGGTGCAAGGATCTGCGGCACCGACAGTTTCGAGTACGAACCGTCGGGCAGACGCGCGGCCATGTCGACGGCGTCGTGGCGGGCGTAGACCCCCGGCCCGGGCAACGGAGTGGGGTATCCGCCGGTGCGGAACCGTTCGATCGACAGCTCACGTTGGGTCTTGCGACGCTCGAACCGCTCCCGGTGGGTGAGCACCATCGCCCCGATGACCGCGGTGATCAGCAGCGCGCTGGTCAGCTCGAACGCCCACAGATAACGCGAGAAGATCAGCCTGGCCAGGCCCGCCACATTGCCCTGGGCATTGGCCCGGGTCAGTCCGGTGAAGCCGGCCGTGGCCACGTTGCCGATAGCGGCGATCAGCACGAGGCCGAAGCCGATCCCGGCCGTCACCGCGCCAACCCGTTGCCCGCGCAGCGTCTCGGTCAGTGATTCCGCGGAATCCACCCCGATCAGCATCAGCACGAACAAGAACAGCATCATCACCGCCCCGGTGTAGACGACGACTTGGACCACGCCGAGAAACAACGCGTCGGACACCATGTAGAACACCGCCAGGATGATCATGGTCATCGCCAAAAACATCGCCGAGTACACCGCGTTGGCGGCCATCACCACACCCAGCGCGCCGACCAGCGCCAGTGCGCCCAGCACCCAGAACGTCACCGCTTCCCCGGTGGAGGTCCGGGTGAGGGTTTCGGCCAGCACCGTGGTCGTCACTAGGGCACCTCCGCGGCGGGTTTGACATTGCCCAGGTAGTAGTCGGCGTCGGTGGCTCCGGGAGCCCGGGGATGCGGCGGCGGCTGCATCCCGGGCTGCAATGGGGCCAAAAGCCGGTCTTTTTCGTAGATGAGGTCGGCGCGGTTGTCGTCGGCCATCTCGTAGTTGTTGGTCATCGTCAGCGCCCGGGTCGGGCACGCCTCCACGCACAGGCCGCAGCCGATACAGCGCAGGTAGTTGATTTGGTACACCCGGCCGTAACGTTCCCCGGGCGAATACCGCTCCTGCTCGGTGTTGTCGGCGCCTTCGACGTAGATCGCATCGGCCGGGCACGCCCACGCGCACAACTCGCAGCCGATGCATTTCTCCAGCCCGTCCGGGTACCGGTTGAGCTGGTGGCGGCCGTGGTAGCGCGGCGCCACCGGGCCGGGTTTCTCCGGATACTCCTCGGTCACCGGACGTTTGAACATCGCCGCCAGGGTGACGCCGAAACCGGCGAGGGAGTCGAGCAGTCTAGCCACGTGCGCCCTCCTTGATCGGCGGCCGGTCCGGCAGCGGCGGCGTCGGGAAGGCCGGTTCCCCGGCCGGTTCCGGAGCGTGTGCCGGGCGGGTTTCCAGGCCGGACAGCGGTCTTCTCAGATACACCAGCAGCCCCGCGGCGACGACGGCGCTGGCGGTCACCAGCACGGCGGTCCAGTGCTGCATGCCCTGGTTGCGCAGGGTGCGGATCACCGCGGCGATCATGACCCACAGCAGCGACACCGGAATCAGCGTCTTCCACCCCAGCGCCATGAACTGGTCGTAGCGCAGCCGCGGCAACGTGGCCCGCAGCCAGAAGTAGCCGAACAGGAAGGCCCACACCTTGGCGGTGAACCACAGCAGCGGCCACCAGCCGCTGTTGGCGCCGGCCCACATGTCCAGCGGCCACGGTGCATGCCAGCCGCCGAGGAACAGCGTTGCTGCCAACGCCGACACGGTGGTCATGTTGATGTACTCGGCCAGGTAGAACATGGCGAACTTCAGCGAGGAGTACTCGGTGTGAAACCCGGCCACCAATTCGCCTTCGGCCTCGGGCAAGTCGAACGGCGCCCGGTTGGTTTCACCGACCATGGCGACCAGGTAGACCAGAAACGACGGCAGCAGCACAAAGACGTACCAGACGCGGTCCTGGGCGGCCACGATCTGCGAGGTCGACATGGTTCCGGCGTAGAGGAACACCGCCGCGAACGACAAGCCCATAGCGACCTCGTAGGAGATCACCTGGGCGGTGGAGCGCACCCCGCCCAGCAGCGGGTAGGTCGAACCCGACGCCCAGCCGGCCAGCACGATGCCGTACACCCCGATCGACGACAGCGCCAGGATGAACAACACCGCGACCGGTAAATCGGTGAGCTGCAACATAGTCCGATGACCCAGGACCGACACCTGCGGGCCGAACGGGATGAACGCGAAGGCGGTGATCGCCGGGATGACGGAGATGACCGGCGCCAGCAGGTAGACCGGACGGTCCACGCCGTCGGGCATGATGCCCTCCTTGAGCGCCAGCTTGATCCCGTCGGCCAGGGATTGCAGATATCCACGCGGACCCACCCGGTTGGGGCCCCAGCGCATCTGCATGCGGCCCAACAACTTCCGCTCAGCCAGGATCGCCACCAGCACCGTGAGCACCAGGAAGACGAAGACCGCGACGGCTTTAGCTGCGATCAGCCACCAGGTGTCCTGCCCGAAGCCGCTCATCGGCCCGCCGCTATTCGAACCAGGCTGCCTGTCGTGACGCCCAATTGCCGGTGCACCGCCGAGCCGGGCGAGTTCAGCGGCAGCCACACCACCCGATCGGGCATCTCGGTGATCACCAGCGACACCGTGATCGCGCCGCGCTCGGTGCGCACCGTGACCGGCTCGCCGTCGCCGGCGCCGATCTCGGCGGCGGTGTCGGCGGACAACCGCGCCACCGGCTTGCGCGCGGTGCCGGCCAGGTGCGGTTCGCCGTCTTGCATGCGGCCATTGTCGAGCAGCATCCGCCATCCGGCCAACACCGCCTCGCCCGGACCGGGCTGGTGCGCCGGGTCGCCGGCCGCGACGGCGGGGGCGGCAGCGCGATCGCCGTCCCAGCTGCCGAGCCGGCTCAGTTCGGCACGGGCGGCCTCGACGGTGGGCAATCCGAGGCAGACACCCAATTCCTCGGCCAGCGCATCGAGCACCCGCAGATCCGGTTCGTCGCCGAACTCCAGTGCGGCGGGGAAGCCGCGGTAGCGGCCCTCCCAGTTGAGGTAGGTCCCGGCCTTTTCCGCCGTCGGCGCGATCGGGAAGACCACGTCGGCGCGCTCGGTCACCGCGCTGTGCCGCAGCTCCAGGCTGACGAGGAAGCCGACGGCATCCAGCGCGGCCAGCGCAGCATCCGGATCGGCGAGGTCTGCCGGCTCCACCCCGCCGACCAGCAGCGCCGCCAGCCCGCCGTCGGCCGCGGCGGCCAGCATGCCGGCGGTGTCGAGCCCGGCGGACGAGGGCAGGTCGCTGACATACCACGCCGCGCACAGCTGCGACCGCGCGGTGTCGTCGGTCACCGGCCGGCCGCCGGGCAGCAGCGTGCCCAGGGCACCGGCCTCCAGCGCGCCGCGTTCCCCGGCGCGGCGCGGCACCCAGGCCAGCCGCGCGCCGGTGGCATCGGCGAGCCGGGTCGCCGCCGAGAAGCCGCCCGCCACGGTGGCCAGGCGTTCGCCGACCAGGATCACCGCACCGGGTTGTCGCAACAGCTCGCCGACTTCGCCGCTGGTCAGTGCGTCCAGCGCGGCCGCCTCGGCGCCGGGCACCGTGGTGAGCACCCGGCCCGACATGCGCTGCAGCCCCCGGCTGGCGAACGGCGCGACGGCATAGACTCTCAACCCGTGTTTGCGGGCGGCCTTGCGCAACCGCAAGAACACGATCGGCGACTCGTCCTCGGGCTCGAACCCGGCCAGCAGCACCACCGGCGCCGCCTCCAGGTCGGCATAACTGACACCGACCGGACTTCCGGCGACCCGCGCCGCCAAGAACTGCGCCTCCTCCGCCGAGTGCGGGCGGGAGCGAAAGTCAATATTGTTGGTGCCCAACACGATCCGAGCGAATTTCGCGTAGGCATAGGCGTCTTCCCACGTTGTCCGGCCACCGACCAGCACGCCGGCGCGGCCGCGGGCGCCCGCGAGGCCGCGGGCCGCGACCGCCAGCGCTTCCGGCCACGACGCGGTGACCAGCGCACCGTCGGCGTTGCGAACCAGGGGAGCGGTGATCCGGTCGGGTTGCGTGGCGTAGGTAAACGCCCAGCGGCCCTTGTCGCAGTTCCACTCCTCGTTGACTTCCGGGTCGTCGCCGGCCAGCCGGCGCAGCACCACCCCGCGGCGGTGGTCGGTGCGCTGCGCGCACCCCGATGCGCAGTGCTCGCACACACTGGGCGTGGAGACCAAATCGTAGGGACGGGCCCGGAATCGGTAGGCGGTGCCCGTCAGGGCCCCCACCGGGCAGATCTGCACGGTGTTGCCGGAAAAATAGGACTCGAACGGTTCGCGGGCGTAGATGCCGACCTGCTGCAGTGGGCCGCGCTCGAGCATGTCGATGAAGTTGTCGCCGGCGACCTGATTGGCGAACCGGGTGCAGCGGGCGCACAGGATGCAGCGCTCCCGGTCCAGCAGCACCTGCGAGGAAATGCTGATCGGCTTGGCGAATTTGCGTTTGACGTCGGTGAAGCGGGAATCGCCCCGGCCGGCTGACATCGCCTGGTTCTGCAGCGGGCATTCGCCGCCCTTGTCGCACATCGGGCAGTCCAGCGGATGGTTGATCAGCAGCAGTTCCATCACGCCGTGCTGGGCCTTGTCGGCGGCTTCCGACGTCACCTGGGTGCGTACCACCATGTCGTCGGTCGCCACGGTCGTGCACGAGGCCATCGGCTTGCGCTGGCCCTCGATCTCGACCAGGCATTGCCGGCAGGCGCCGACCGGATCCAGCAGTGGGTGGTCGCAAAAGCGCGGGATCTCGATGCCCAACAACTCGGCCGCGCGAATCACCAAGGTGCCTTTGGGAACACTGACTTCGGCACCGTCGATCGACAACGTCACCATTTCCGGTCGGACGGTCGCCTTTTGGGCGTCGGCGTGCAGCGTCACGCGTTTTCTCCGTTCGCCATGAGCATCGACGCAGCGGGGTCGAACGGGCAGCCGCCGCCGTCGATGTGGGCGACGTACTCCTCGCGGAAGTACTGTAGCGACGAGATCACCGGCATGGCCGCACCGTCGCCCAATGCGCAGAACGATTTCCCGAACAGTATGTCACCGATGTCGAGCAGCTTGTCCAGATCCTCGCAGGTGCCCTTCCCGGTCTCCAGGCGCTCGTAGATCTGGTCCAACCAGTAGGTGCCTTCGCGGCACGGTGTGCATTTGCCGCACGATTCGTGTTTGTAGAACTGGCACCAGCGCCGCGCCGCGCGCACCACGCAGGTCGTCTCGTCGAAGATCTGCAGTGCTTTGGTGCCCAGCATCGAGCCGGCTCCGGCCACCCCCTCGTAGTCCAGTGGGATGTCGAGGTGTTCGTCGGTCAGGATCGGTGTCGACGAGCCGCCCGGGGTCCAAAACTTCAGCCGATGCCCGGCGCGCACTCCGCCGGCGTAGTCGAGCAACTCGCGCAGCGTGATACCCAGCGGCGCTTCGTACTGGCCGGGCCGGGTCACATGTCCGGACAGCGAGTACAGGGTGAAGCCGGGGGATTTCTCCGAGCCCATCGACCGGAACCAGTCGACCCCGCCCAAGATGATCGGCGGGACGCTGGCGATCGATTCGACATTGTTGATCACGGTCGGGCACCCGTAGAGCCCCGAGACCGCCGGGAACGGCGGACGCAGCCGCGGCTGCCCGCGCCGGCCCTCGAGCGAGTCCAGCAACGCGGTCTCCTCGCCGCAGATGTAGGCGCCCGCGCCGGCATGGACAACCAGTTCCAGGTGATAGCCCGAGCCGGCGATGTTGCGGCCCAGATAGCCCGCAGCGTAGGCCTCGGCCACCGCGTTGTGCAGCCGCCGGATCACCGGCAGCACTTCACCGCGCACGTAGATGAACGCGTGGTGGGCCCGGATCGCGTAAGCGGCGATGATGATGCCCTCGATCAGGACATGCGGGGTGGCCAACATCAGGGGGATGTCCTTGCAGGTTCCCGGCTCGGACTCGTCGGCGTTGACCACCAGGTATTTCGGCTTGGCGGCCGGGCTCTGGGGATCCTGGTCGCCCTGCGGAATGAACGACCACTTGGTGCCGGTCGAGAAACCCGCACCGCCGCGGCCCCGCAACCCCGAATCCTTGACCGTCCGGATCACCTCGTCGGGCTCCATGTCGAGCGCCTTCTGCAGCGCCCGGTAGCCGTCGTGGCCGCGGTAGGTGTCCAGCGTCCACGACTCGGAGTCGTCCCAGTAGCGGCTGAGCACCGGAGTCAGCCGGGTCGCGCCGGCCATCACTGACCCCCGGGTTGGTGAGTGGTCGGCGGTGCGACCATGCCATGTTGTTTGGCTATCGTCACACCGGCCAGGGTGGCCGCACCCGCACCGCCCTGCCCGTCGTCGGGTCGCTGGTCGGGGAAGCCGGCCAGAATCCGCTCGGTCTGACGGAAGGGGCACAACTGGGCGCCGCGGGTCGGCCGGGGCGGTTTCCCGCAGCGCAGCGCGTCGACAAGTCGGCGCGCAGATTCGGGGGTTTGGTTGTCGAAGAACTCCCAGTTGACCATCACCACCGGCGCGTAGTCGCAGGCAGCGTTGCATTCCACGTGCTGCAGCGTGATGGTGCCGTCCTCGGTGGTCTGGTCGTGGCCGATGCCGAGGTGCTCGGTAAGCGCCGCGAAGATGGCGTCGCCGCCCATGATCGCGCACAGGGTGTTGGTGCACACGCCGACCAGATACTCGCCGGTGGGCTCGCGGCGATACATCGTGTAGAAGCTGGCCACCGCCGCCACCTCGGCGCCGGTGAGTCCGAGCTGCTCGCCGCAGAATTCCAGGCCCGCCGGCGTCAGGCAGGAGTCCTCGGCCTGCACCAGGTGCAACAGCGGCAAGATGGCCGAGCGGCTGTGCGGGTAGCGGCCGATGATCTCCTTGGCATCGACCTCCAGTCGCGCCCTGACCTCGGGGGGGTACGAGTGCCGGGCGCCGTCGACCACGAACTGCCCGGGCTCCTCGGGCGGCGGGCCGAGAGGCACGAACACCGGCCCGGTCACCGGTCGACCCCGCCCATGACCGGATCGATGCTGGCGACCGCGGCGATCACGTCGGCGACCATGCCGCCCTCGCACATCGCGGCGACGGCCTGCAAGTTGGTGAACGAGGGGTCGCGGTAATGCACCCGGTAGGGGCGCGTACCGCCGTCGGATACCATGTGCACCCCCAACTCGCCGCGCGGCGACTCCACTGCGACATAGACCTGACCGGCGGGCACCCGGATACCCTCGGTGACCAGTTTGAAGTGGTGGATCAGCGCCTCCATCGAGCTGCCCATGATCTTGGCGATGTGCTCCTGCGAGTTGCCCAGGCCGTCGGGGCCGACCTTGAGGTCGGCGGGCCAGGCGATTTTGGGGTCGGCCACCATGATCGGGCCGGGCCGCAACTTGTCGAGGCACTGCTCGACGATCTTGAGTGACTCCCTCATCTCCTTGACTCGAATCATGTAGCGGCCATACGCATCACAGCTGTCATCGGTGATCACGTCGAACTCGTAGTTCTCGTAACCGCAGTAGGGTTCGTCTCGGCGAAGATCGTAGGGCAGCCCGGTCGAGCGCAGCACCGGGCCGGTGATGCCCAGCGCCATGCACCCGGCCAGGTCGAGGTAACCGACATCTTTGGTACGGGCTTTCCAAATGTCGTTTTCGTTGAGCAGTTTCTCCAGGTCGGTCAGCCGATGGCCGATCAGCTTGAGGAACGCCGCGATCTCGTCGACCGCGCCGGGCGGCAGGTCCTGGGCCAGCCCCCCGGGCCGGATGTAGTTGTGGTTCATCCGCAAACCGGTGATCGACTCGAACAGGTTGAGCACGAGTTCGCGTTCCCGGAACCCCAGGAACATCGCGGTCATCGCGCCCAGTTCCATGCCGCCGGTGGCCAACGCGACCAGGTGCGAAGAGACCCGGTTGAGTTCCATCATCATGACCCGGATGACGTTGGCCCGCTCCGGGATCTGCTCGGTGATCCCGAGCAGTTTCTCCACGCCCAGGCAAAACGCGGTTTCGTTGAAAAACGGCGACAGGTAGTCCATCCGGGTCACGAACGTGACCCCCTGGGTCCAGTAACGGTATTCGAGGTTCTTCTCGATCCCGGTGTGCAAGTACCCGATGCCGCAGCGCGCTTCGATGACGGTTTCGCCCTCGATCTCCAGGATCAGCCGCAGCACACCGTGGGTGGAGGGATGTTGGGGTCCCATGTTGACGACGATGCGGTCCCCCGGGTCTGCGTCACGGGCTGCTTGGACGACCTGCTCCCAGTCCTGCCCGCCGGCCATCAAGACCGTCTCGGTTGGTTCGCTCGTCACTTGTAAGCTCTCCGCTCGTCGGGCGGGGGAATTTGGGCGCCCTTGTATTCAACCGGGATACCGCCGAGTGGGTAATCCTTGCGTTGGGGATGGCCCTGCCAGTCGTCGGGCATCTCGATGCGAGTCAACGAGGGATGACCGTCGAAGATGATCCCGAAGAAGTCGTAGGTCTCCCGCTCGTGCCAGTCGTTGGTGGGATAAATGGAAAACAGCGACGGGATATGCGGATCGCTGTCCGGGGCCGACACTTCCAACCGGACGCGGCGGTTGTGGGTGATCGATTTCAGCGGATAGACCGCGTGTAACTCGCGGCCGGTGTCGTTGGGGTAGTGCACGCCGCTGACGCCCAGACACAGCTCGAAGCGCAGCCCGGGCTCGTCGCGCAGCCGTGACGCCACCGCCGGCAGCAACTCGCGATGCACATGCAGGGTGAGTTCGCCGCGGTACACCACGACTTTCTCGATTGCAGCGGCGAATTCGACGCCGTTGCGCCCTAACGCCTGCTCCAGTAGGTCGACGACCTCGTCGAAATAACCGCCGTAGGGCCGCGGGCTGCTGCCCGGCAGCGTGACGGGGCGAACCAGCCGCCCATAACCTGACGTGTCCCCGGTGCCCGAGACACCGAACATGCCCCGGCGGACGTCGATCACTTCGTCGTCGGGTGCCTCGCCCGCGGTCTGCACTTCGTGGTCGGGCGGGTTCATCGCAACAATCCGCGCATCTCGATGGTGGGCCGCGCCGCCAACGCCGCTTGTTCGGCTTCGGCGATGGCCCGCTCCCGGTCGACCCCCAACGGCATTTCGGCAATCTTGTCGTGCAGCTTGAGGATTGCGTACAGCAGCATCTCCGGGCGCGGTGGGCAGCCCGGCAGGTAGATATCGACCGGAACAACGTGATCCACGCCCTGCACAATCGCGTAGTTGTTGAACATTCCGCCCGACGACGCGCACACACCCATCGCCAGCACCCATTTCGGCTCGGCCATCTGGTCGTAGATCTGGCGCAGCACCGGCGCCATCTTCTGGCTGACCCGGCCGGCCACGATCATCAGATCGGCCTGGCGCGGGGTGGCGGAAAACCGTTCCATGCCGAAACGGGCGATGTCGAACCGGGGCCCCGCCGTCGCCATCATCTCGATCGCGCAACAGGCCAGACCAAAAGTCGCCGGCCACAACGAGTTCTTGCGGAAGTATCCTGCCAGTTTTTCCACCGTGGTCAGCAGAAATCCGCTGGGCAGTTTTTCTTCCAGGCCCACGTCTTACCTCAATCCCACGTCAAGCCGCCGCGGCGCCATACGTACGCGTAGGCCACGAACACGGTGAGCATGAACACCAGCATCTCGACGAGCGCGAACACCCCCAACGCGTCGTAGCTGACCGCCCAGGGGTACAGGAACACGATCTCGATGTCGAAGACGATGAACAGCATCGCGATCAGGTAGTACTTCACCGGGAAGCGCTGCCCGCCCCGGCCACGCGGGGTGCCGTGCGCCTGTTCGACGGGTTCGATCCCGCACTCGTAGGCCTCCATCTTGGCCCGGTTGTATCGGGACGGTCCCACGATCGTGCCCGCCATGACCAGCGAGAACACCGCGAACGCGGCGGCGATCCCGCCCAGTACCAGGATCGGCGCGTAGAGATTCATGTCCTCGCTGCTGCTCCCCCCGGATCTCGGTTCCCTGTAGAGTGCAGCCCCAGCCTAGCGATCGGCTCGCGGCTTCGCTCATCGGGCTCCGCGAGAGAGTGCTGGACGCCGCCTGCTAGGGGACCCGGGCGCGCAGCAGGTCGACAACCGTGCGGCCGAGCCGAATGGGGTCGACCGGATGCGGCACCGCCGCCTCGGCGCGTGACCAGCTGGCCAGCCAGGCGTCGTCGGCGCGCCCGGTGAGCACGACGATCGGCGGGCAGTGCGCCACCTCGTCTTTCAGTTGTTTGGCGATTCCCAGCCCGCCTTGGGGTGCCGCTTCCCCGTCGAGAATCGCCAGGTCGATGCCGCCCGCGTCCACCTGTTGGATCACCGCCGGTCCGGTGGCGACTTCGACGTAGCTCAACTCGGGCAGATCCGGGTGCAGCCGCTTGCCCAGCGCCTGCATCACCTGCTGACGAGTGTTCGCATTGTCGCTGTAAACGAGGATCCGTAGCGTCCCGGCAGCAGGCATGACCGAGAGTGTATTACCGCGCGCGGACGAAGACGGCCTCGGCGGAGGCGGTCGCGGTCGGGGCTATCATGGCGAGCCGATTCCAGTCGAGGTGGAACCGGGCCCGCTCGACCTGGGTTGTCGCCGAGACGCGCACCGAGCCGTCACCGAGCCTGGTGATCGTGGCCGGCAACGGCAGCGGCGCATCGACTCCTTTGATGCTGAAGGTGGCCCGCAGGTCGGCGGCGTTGCCGGTAGTCGGCTCCACGGCGGTGACGACGACGCTGATGTCGGGGAACCGCTCGACGTCGAAGAAGTCGGCTGAGCGCAGATGCTCGTCGCGTCTGCGGATGCCGGTGCGCACCGAGGCGGCCCGGATGTCGAGGCGGCCGAAGACCGCGCCTTTGGCGGTGACTTGGCCGTCGCCGC
This sequence comes from Mycobacterium sp., assembly GCF_008709575.1. Lineage (GTDB taxonomy): Bacteria > Actinomycetota > Actinomycetes > Mycobacteriales > Mycobacteriaceae > Mycobacterium. The sequence goes on along the minus strand of NZ_VYIK01000045.1, from coordinate 17,932 downwards.
TGGCCTCGGTGAAGTCACCCCTGACAGCCATCAGGCCCCACAGGTTGCGGATCGTGAAACCGAACGTCGAGCGATCGGGGACCAGATTCCATACCCCGGCGCTGTTCGGATCGCGCAGCAGGCTTTCCGCAGTGGTCATCAGCACCTCCGTTGGCACGGCGCGGGTTGAATTGCCCGGTACCTCCTCCTCACGCTGCGCGCTCCGCATCGTCGCCGGGCCGGCTCATCGGCGGGGCGAGTTCGGCCGGGTCGCAGCACGCGTCGATACGGCTGGTCAGAGCCTGCGGCACCGACACCCAACTTAATCACGGTGCAGACCCGCGCGGCAGTCGATTGGCGGTGGGGGGCATCCGCGATCTGCTGCCGCACGCCTCTCCGGGGCCGCCCCGGACCTCCTGGCGCCGGTCCCCGCCGCGTCGCGACACAGGAATGCGGCTGCCGGAATATATGTTAGCGACCAAAGGTTTCCTGTGGTGAAAACTACATATCCGTAACCAGAGAGACGTGAGGAGGTGATGGTCATGCTGAGGTTTGATCCGTTCTTCCGTGACCTCGACCGGCTTGCCCAGCAACTGTGGGGTAACACGGTTGGCACCGCGACCCGTCCGGCAGTGATGCCGATGGATGCCTGGCGTGAGGGGGACAAGGTCGTGGTGGAGTTCGACTTGCCGGGCATCGCGGTGGATTCGCTCGACATCACCGTCGACCACGATGTCGTGACGGTGCGCGCCGAGCGGCCGGCGAGTGGTGACGGGGCCCGTGACTGGGTGGTCGCGGAGTGTCCGCACGGTGTGTTCAGCCGGCAGTTGTTCCTCGGTGACCACCTGGATACCGACAACGTCGTCGCGGACTACACCGACGGGGTGTTGCGACTGACGATCCCGCTGGCCGAGCAGGCCAAGCCCCGCAAGATCGCCATCCAGGCCGGCGCCCAGCAGGCACTCCATGCCTGACGGGGGCTTGACCGGGCCTGATACGAGGCCGTCCACGTGATCACGCTGCGTGGACGGCCTCGCCGGCTCGGGCGGCGGCGTCGACCGATAATGTGTTTAGTGGCACTTTCCAGTTCGATCTCGACGCTTGCCAGGCCAGATGATGATTGAAGACGACACGACCATCGATCAGCACACCCACCCGTGACCGACACCGACAGCACGCGGCGCGGCCGCGAACAAATCAGTGCCTTGGTGGCGGCGCACGGTGCGTTCACCCGGACAGCCATGCAGGCCTCGGAGTTGATGGCCATCAGGGGACGTCGGCAATTCGCCGCGCACCTCGACCATCACCGCGCCGAACTCAACGTCGCCATCGGCGAATTCGGATTGTGGGCGGAAAGTTTCGGCGATTGGGCGCGGGTCGACGTCGGTCGGGCGATATATCCGCCCGCATCAGACCGGCCGGCGGTTGCGGCTGAGCCCGGCCGGATCGGTGCCGATCTGCTCTGTGCGCGCGAGAACCTCCGAAGACGGCGGGCAGCTCTGCTGGCTGAGCTGGGCAAGGCCCGGCGCGTGCTGGGCGCGGTCGGCCTACCGGCCGACGAGATCTGCGCTTACCGCCGCGTGGTACGGCTATGGGCCGGTGAGGCAATCGATCTGGTGACCGGGGTGCACCGGCTGATCCTGGCCGACGAATACATCCATTCACTCGGTCGGCTGCGCGCTGCGCCGCAATCCGCCCGGATGACACGCCAGGTCGGCGCCATGTTGGTGCGGCAGTGGATGGCAGACCTCGAAGAAGCCGATCGCGAAGGCGAGCTGGAATTGGCCGAAACGTGCGGCTACGGCGACTTTGTCGAATCCTACCGGGCTACTGTCTCAGGTTCGTTGGGGTGATCGTATCCGGGGTGAGCAACCGCCAACCGATGCCTGACCAGGGCACGCAAACACGACACGACGGGCTCGGCGTTGTTGTCCAGGTCACCGGCCCGGAGGGTAGCGGCCAACTGCGCCTCGTCGTCGAAGCCGAGCCGAGCCAGCGCGGCGCGGGGCGCGGCGGCGGTGTCGTCTGCGAAGCCGGCGAGAAGTTCACGCTCGACGATGCGCAACGCGTTGGCGGCCACCCGGGCGTGGAAGTTGACCTGCCCCGCGGTGGCGGCGCGGACCTCGGTTTCCAGGAACTCGGCGGCCGCCGCGACCAGCTCGGCAGCGGTCGGGCGACCATGCAAACTCGGCAACGAGGGCACGGCGTCGCCTCCGGCCGCTGCGCGGCCGGACTCGTCGCCGGCCGCATCCAGCAGGGCGAGCAAGTCCCACTCCGTCTCGCAAACCCGTCGACCGATTGCGGCCAGCTCGACCGAGCGGGTACGTCCGCTCAAGTGCCGCTCTGCCTGGTAGCGACAGATCACACCCCAGCGCAGCGTGGCCAATACCAGCCACCAGTGAAACGTCACCCGGTCCACCGGAACGCCGGCCGCCCGTTCGTAGGCCTGCAGAAAGCTCTCGATACTGCCCAGGCCTCCGGCACCGCGGCTGGCCGGAGCACCGAACCGCCAGGCCCGGATGCAAAACCACGCCAAGTCCTCGTACATCTCGCCGATGTGCACCAGCTCCCAGTCGAGCACTGCCGCCAACGTCGATCCATCGACGATCAGGTTGCCCATCCGGTAGTCGCCGTGGACCAGATGAGCCGGCGACGGCGCCGGGCGGTGCGCGGCGAGCCAGCGGAACGCCCACTCGAACGTCGCGGTGGTGTCGCCCATGGCGTCGAGCCGGTCACGCCATTCGGTGAGCTGGTCTTGCGCTTTGAGCTCCGGGTCGTGCGTGTCCGCCCGGTGGATCGCTGCCAGCGCCTGCGCACATTGGACGAGCAGCCGCTCCCGGCCGGCGGAGCCTGGATCTTCATCGAGCATCCGCTCGATGCGTCGGACTATCGTCTCCCCCTGGACCTCGTCACAAATCAGAAATGGACACCCCAGGGCCGCAGGAGAATTGGCGGCCGTCACGACATTGGCGACAGGTGCCCCCGCCGCCGCAGCGGCCTTTTGGACGCGGGCCTCGAGCTCCATCGAGGCGTGCACGTCGTCGGGCGGCCCGACGCGCAGGATCAGCGACCGCCGCCCGTCGGCGCTGACGGCGTCGAATGCCCAGGTGCTGCGGCTGGCACCGCCGGTCAGGGCGCGCAGGTTGTCGATCGTGACGGCGCCCAGCGCCGGGCCTAGCACCGTGGGCAGGCTGTCGCGCAATTGCTCCGGCGTCACCGGCGGTCCTTGTCGAACCGGAACAGCCGCTGCGCCACTCGGCGGATCTGGATTTCCTCGGTGCCCTCGGTGATGCGGTAGCGGCGGTGATGGCGGTAGATGTGCTCGAACGGCTCGTGGCGACTGTAACCGAGGCCGCCGAAGACCTGCATCGCTCGGTCGGCGGCGTCGCACGCCAGGCGGTTGGCGCGGTAATTGGCCATCGCGACCTTGTCGGAAACCTCCATGTGGTGGTTCCGGTCCAAATGCCAAGCCGCGTAATACACCAAGAGCCGAACCATCTGGGCTTCGGTCTGCAGCTCCGCCAACGGCCACTGCACGGCTTGATTGACCGAAAGCGGTTTGCCGAACACGGTGCGCCGGGCCGCGTACTCGGCGGCCCGGTCGATGCAGTACTGCGCGGCGCCCAGGCTACCGGCCGCCTGGCGGATCCTGTTCTCGTGCAAAAACGTCTGTGCCACCTCCAGACCGTGGTCCACCTCGCCGAGCACAGCGTCGGCGGATACCCGCACGTCCTTGAGCTCGACCTCGCCATGATCGCTGGGCATGTTGAAAGTCCACCAGTAGAACGGGACGGTGAAACCCGCCGCGTCGGTCGGCACCAGAAACGCGGTAATGCCGTGCGGCTGCCCGGCTTCACCGGAGGTGCGGGCGAAGACCAGGTCGTGGCTGGCCCGGTGCACTCCGGTGTTGAATCGTTTGGTGCCGTTGATCACCCAGCCGTCGGCGTCGCGGACGGCCCGGGTTTCCAGCCAGGTGGCATCCGAGCCGTGTGCGGGCTCGGTGAGCCCGAACGCCATCGACCGTTCACCGGTGATGAGCGCCTCTGACCACTGCCGGCGTTGCTCCTCGGTGCCGAACCGCTCCATCATGATCACCTGGGGGAAGTTGCCGACGATCGACGACTCGTTCTGCAGGTCGTTGTGCAGGCCCAGACCCTTGGCAGCCAGGTGTTCTCGAATGACAGCCATGTCGAGATTGGTGCCGTCCCGGCCGCCGAGTGATGCCGGCAGCCCGTAGCGCAGCCAGCCGGCCTTGTCCGCCCGGCGCCGCATCTCGTCGAGCAGATCCTCCCACTCCCGCCGGGGAATACCACCACCGGCCAGATCGGTGCGGGCGAACTCGCGGCGCTCGTCGAAGTACTGCGGGTGCTGTGCCTGCAACGGCGCGATTTCCGCCTCGATGAAGGCGTCGATGTCCTCGAGCACCCGCGGGAGGTGTTCGGGCAGAGTAAAATCCACGTCGTACCTCTTTCTCGCGACCTTCGGCTCGGAACACTTGGGTGGGAATCACGGTCCGGGACCGCGATGTCGTCGCCGGTCACCGGCCCGCAGCAACGCACCGGGCAGGTCATGGCCCACGGCCGACCTGGCGACGCCGGCGGCGGCGATCGCCGCATCCAGGTCGACGTCGACCTCGAAACCGCTGTCGGTCAGCAGGTAGACCAGATCCTCGGTGGCGATGTTGCCGGTGGCGCCGGGCGCGAACGGGCACCCGCCCAGCCCGCCGAGCGAGGAGTCCAGCCGGCTGACTCCGCAGCTGACCGCGGCGTAGGCGCTGGCCAGCCCGGCGCCGCGGGTGTTGTGGAAATGACCACCCAGCGGCAGATCCCCGATCACCGGGCGCAGCGCCGCGATCAGCGAGTCGACCCGCCCCGGCGTGGCGGTGCCGATGGTATCGGCGATGGACAGCCGGTCGATGCCGTAATCGCAAGCAACAGAGGCGATATCGAGTACCTGCTGCGGTGGGGTGGGCCCCTCGAACGGGCAATCCCAGGCCGTGGCGATGACGACTTCGGCGATGACGTCGTTGGCGTGGGCGATCGCCACGATCTCAGCGATTTGGGCGGTGGCCGCCGCCCGGGACCGACCGACGTTGGCGTGGCTGAATGTGTCCGAGGCCGACACCACGTACTGGATCCCCCGGAGCCCGGCGGCGACGGCTCGGTTGGCACCGGTGGGACTTGCCACCAGCGCCGAGAACTCGATGTCGTCGAAACGATGAAGTTCGGCGGCCAGCTCGGCGGCGTCGGCCATCGACGGCACCTTGGACGGGGACACGAACGCGCACGCCTCGACCGCGCGCACACCGGTGGCGGCTATCGCGTCAAGCAGTCGAAGCTTGGCCGACAGCGGAATCGGTGTTTCGATCTGCAGGCCGTCGCGCAGCGCGACCTCCCGGATCGTGACGTGGTCCGTCATAGCACCCCTGCGGCGCGCAACGCCTCGAGCTGCTGGGCGGTCTTGCCGAGCAGCCCGATGTAGACGTCGTCGTTGTCTTGGCCCGGCCGTGCCGGGCCGGCGCTGCGGATGCTGCCCGGCGACTCGGAGAACACCGGCACGATGCCCGGGCCGAGCACGGTGCGGTTGACTCTTTCGTCGAAGTGCTCGGCGATCATGCCGCGTGCCAGCAGCTGCGGGTCGGTGACGACGTCGGCGACGGTGTTGATCGGCCCGGCGATAACTCCTGCGGCGGACAGGGTTTCGATGATCTCAGCGGACGAGTGTTCGCCGGCCCAGGCGTCGATGATGGTGTCGAGCTCGTCCTGATTGCGCCCACGGGCGCCGTGGGTGGCAAATCGGTCGTCGGTGATCAGGTCCGGACGGCCGATCGCCCGGCACAACCGGGCGAACACGGTGTCCTGGTTCGCGGCGATCACCACCCAGGCGCCGTCGCGGCTGCGATAGATGTTCGAGGGTGCGATGCCCTCTAGCCGGGTGCCCGACGGGCCGCGCACCACTGCACCGACGTCGTAGTCGGGTATGGTGGATTCTTGTATTGCCAAACAGGATTCGGTCAATGCCACGTCGACAACCTGACCCCTGCCGGTCGTGCTGCGGCGGTACAGGGCGGCCAGCGCGCCCTGAGCGGCGAACATGCCGGCGAGGCTGTCGCCCAGCGACAGCGCGAGCCGGGGCGGCGGCCCGCCGGGGAATCCGTTGAGGTGGCGCAGCCCGCTCGCCGCCTCCGCGACCGAGGCGTATCCGGGCTTGTGAGCGTCCGGGCCGGTCTGTCCGTAGCCGGACACCCGCACCAGGATGATGCCGCGGTTGCGCTCCGCGAGGACGTCGTAGCCGAGGTGCCATTTCTCCAGCGTGCCCGGCCGGAAGTTCTCCACGACGATGTCGGATTTCTCCACCAGGTCCAGCAGTAGCTCACGCCCGCGCGGGTGCCGCAGGTCGAGGGTGACGGCTTTCTTGTTGCGGGCGTGCACGGTCCAAAAGAAGCGGTGCCCGTCGAGTTCGGCCTGACCCCAGGTGCGCAACGGATCCGGATTGCCCGGCGGCTCGACTTTGATGACTTCGGCGCCCATGTCGCCCAGCAGCCGACCGGCGAACGGTCCGGCGATCAGGGTGCCCAGCTCGAGCACCCGCAGGCCGTCCAGCGGGCCCGTCGGCGTCATGGGAACCTCGCATGCTCGCTCGCATCGGGTGTGCCGGTGTCGTCGGTCGGGCTGCCGATCACCAGCGCCGGCACGACGAGGTCGCGTCTGCAGGTTATGCCTTCGGCGCGCGCGGTGCCGGGACCGCAGTGCGGCACCTTTATGTCACGACAAGCCAACGGGCCCCATCTCCTGGCGCTGCGTTGCGCGCCCGGCCGACTTTAGACTGCGGACGACGGTAACAAAACCTGGTCGAAACACACCAGCCGCGACGTTGCCCGGGCGCTACGTGAGAGCGTTACTTGGCCGGCTGGTGTCGCCTCCCGTGCGTCTTGAACGAGTGGTCGACGAACTGGATTTTGCCTTCGCCCGCCGTGGCGTTGCTCATCTGCGTCCGACCTGGGTGTCGTGGGTCACAAGGTCGGTGATCTGAGCCGGTAGCAGGCCGGGGCCACCCGCGTTGGTAGCGGTGGTGAGCAGCTGCTCGGTCACCGCGGGCTGGGCCCGACGCCGGGCTCTGATCTCCGCTTTCACCCGGCGATCGAGGAGACAGGCGCTGGTACTCCTACGTTAGTTCCCTATACTCATCACATGAGTAAGCGCCTGCAGGTTCTCCTTGCCCCGGACGAGTGGGAACAGCTTCAGCAAATCGCACGCCGGCATCGCACGACGGTGTCGGAATGGGTTCGTCGCACGCTGCGCGAGGCCCGGGAGCGAGAGCCGCGCGGCGACCTCGACACCAAGCTGGGTGCTATTCGGGCCGCGGCACGTCAGGAGTTTCCGACCGCCGACATCGAGCAGATGCTCGAGGAGATCGACCGCGGTCGACAGGCATCACCGCCAAACGCACCGTGATCTTCGTCGACTCGAACATTCCCATGTACCTGATCGGAGCATCGCATCCGCACAAGCTGGATGCCCAGCGCCTGCTCGAGTCGGCACTCTCAGCCGGCGAACGGCTGGTCACCGACGCCGAGGTGCTGCAGGAAATCTGTCACCGCTATGTGGCAATCAACCGGCGTGAGGCAATCCAGCCGGCGTTCGACGCACTTCTCGGTGTCGTCGACGACGTGCTGCCGATCGGGCGCACCGAGGCCGAGCAAGCGAAGGACACCCTGCTGCGCTACCAACGCTTGTCGGCCAGGGACGCGTTGCACATTGCTGTCATGGCTTCCCAGCGCATCACCGCGCTGATGAGCTTCGACCACGGATTCGACGCCTACCCGGGAATCACGCGTCTGGGCTGAGCCAGGCTGTTGGCGCCGATCGGTGCCCGCCCGGCGCTACTTGAGCTCGGCCGACGACAAGCCCAGCAACCGACGGGCCACCACCAGCAGTTGGATCTGCTGGGTACCCTCGAAGATGTCCATGATCTTCGAGTCGCGTGCCCACTTCTCCAGCAGGGTCTGTTCCGAATAGCCGGTGGTACCGGCCAATTCGACCGCCTTGCAAGTGATGTCGCTGGCGACCCGGCCGGCTTTGGCCTTGCTCATCGAGGCCTCTTTGGAGTTGGGGATGTTGTTGTCTGCCTGCCACGCCGCGCGCAGCGTCAGTAGGTAGCTGGCTTCCCAGTCGGCTTCCATCCGCAAAAACTCCGCGGCCGCGGCGCTTTGGGCATGGGCCGGTTTGTCGTAGGAGATCTCGATGCCCGCGTCGCTGAGCATCTTACGGAGTTCCTCCAAGGCAGCACGGGCAATCCCGATGGCCATCGCGGCAACGACCGGGCGGGTGTTGTCGAAGGTCTCCATCACCCCGGCGAAGCCCTTGCCCGGTTCGATCTCCGGGTTGCCGAGCAGATTCTCCTTGGGTATGCGGACATTGTCGAAGCGGATCGCCGCGGTGTCGGAGCCCTTGATGCCGAGCTTGTTCTCCAGCCGCTCGACGGTGACCCCGGGGTGCTCGCGCGGGACGATGAACGACTTGATCGCCGGGCGGCCCTTCGACTTGTCCAGCGTCGCCCACACCACGATGTGGCTGGCGCGCGAACCGGCGGTGACGAAGATCTTTTCGCCGTTGAGGACATACTCGTCGCCGTCCAGGGTGGCGGTGGTGGACACCGCCGCGGAGTCGGACCCGAATCCCGGCTCGGTGATGGCCATGGCCGCCCACACCTGGCCCAAACGCTTGAGCTGTTCGTCGGTGGCGACGGCGGAGATCGCCGCATTGCCCAGTCCCTGGTAGGGCATCGAGAGCGTCAGTGCCGCGTCGCCCCAGCTGCCTTCGATCGCCTGCAGCACCGCGGCCATGTTCGCGCCGTTGCGGTTTTCCTCTTTGTCCTCGCCGTCTCCGATAGCTCCGACGTTGCTGAGTCCCAGCGTCTTGGACTCGGCAGCGCCCATGAACAAGTTGGCGAGTGTGTCGAGTTCGACCGGGTAGGCGTGCTCGTTCAGGTCGTATTTGCGGGCGATCGGCCGCAGCATCTCGGCGGCACCCTGATGCGCCTTGTCGACGACGGTGTGCAGTTTGCTGGGAAGTTCGAGGTTGATTGCCATGGCGCGTCTTTCGGTTGCAGGGAAACTCAGATGGCGTCAGATCACCAGGACGCCCTCGGCGACGCCGACGGCCCGGAGGTCGCGGTACCAGCGCTCGACCGGGTGCTCCTTGGTGTAGCCATGGCCACCGAGCAGTTGTACGCCGTCGAGGCCGATCTGCATGCCCTTGTCGGCACCGAGCCGCTTGGCCAACGCCGCTTCGCGGCTAAACGGCAGGCCTTGGTCGGCGCGGGCCGCGCCGCGCCAGGTGATCATCCGCAGGCCGTCTAGTTCGATGGCGATGTTGGCGCACATGAATGCCACCGACTGCCGGTGGGCGATGGGCTCGCCGAATGCCTCGCGTTGCTTGACGTAGGGCACGACGTAATCGAGCACCGCGTGGCTGGTACCGACCGCCAGTGCCGCCCAGCCCAGCCGCGACAGCGCGAGCGCCTCGGAGTAGTCGGCGTCGGTGGCGGCGTCCTCACCCAGGCGGGCACTCAGCGGCACCGCGACCTTGTCCAACTCGACCCGGCCCAGCGCGGCAGCGCGGATGCCCATGCTCGGGTCGGGTTCGACGGTCAGGCCCGGGCTGGACGACTCGACGATGAACAAGGCCGGCTTGCCATTGAGCTGGGCGGCGACGATCAACAGTTCGGCGTCGGCGGCTGCCGGAATCAGCGACTTGACCCCACTGAGCCGGTATCCCCCGGGGGTCCGCGTCGCAGTGGTCTTCAGCCTGGTGGGGTCGAACAACGGCTGCGGCTCGGCGACGGCCAGGCAGGCTTGCGGGACGTTGTCACCCGCGAACTCCTTGAGATAAGTGGCCTGCTGATCGGCGCTGCCCCAGTGCGTCAGCGCCGACGCCACACCGCCGGGCGCCAGGATGGGCAGGGCCAGGCCCATGTCGCCATAGGCGAGTGCCTCGGCGACCAGCACGTTGGTCACACTGGACCGGTGCGACGCGATGCCGTCGAAGTTTTCGGGGATACTCACCGCGGTGACGCCCAACTCGGCGGCCTTGGTGATCAGGTCCGGTGGGTAGCTGGTCGCCGCGTCGGCGTCGGGTGCCGCGGGTCGCAGGAATTCCTCGGCGAACTGCTCGACGGTGGCGACGATGAGCTTCTGGTCGTCGTCGGGAGTCAGGTCGAAATCGCCAGCGCCCCTGGCGCCGTTGGTGGCCAGCCGGGTCGGACCGCCGCGCAGGCCCTGGACCTTCTTGAACTGGCGGTTGGTGGCGCCGGCGGCGGAGAACATCGTCTTGACGCCGTAACGCAGTGTCCGGTTGAGCGGATCGCGTAGGTGGTATTTGTCCCAGAAGTCCTGACCGACGATCGGGGTGAGCAGCGCCAGACTGATGTCGATCCCGGTCCTCTTGTGCTTGTGCGCCCCGACGGCGGTCTTGCGGTCGGCGCGTGGGGAGCGTCCGTTGGTGGCGGACCTGGTAATGGTCATCTGAGCAGCCTTTGGTCAGCACTGTCGGGGGCGAGCAACAGCTCTACCCTACTCCAGAGTAAGATCAGTGCGCTGTTAGATTCTTCACACCGACCGGGTACCGCGTGGCGTCACCCCGCCCGGTGTTCTGCACGTAGTCGAGCCAGCACCTGGTCGTGGACCAGGCCGTTGCTGGCCACTGCGCTGCCGCCGTGCGGTCCGGCGGTGCCGTCCAGGCTGGTGAAGACCCCGCCCGCCTCGCGGACCAGGATGTCCAGCGGCGCCAGGTCCCACACCGAAACCTCGGGTTCGGCGGCGATGTCGACGGCACCCTCGGCGACCAGGCAGTAGGACCAGAAGTCGCCGTAAGCGCGCACCCGCCAGACCGCGTCGGTCAGCCCCAGGAAGCGCTCCCGCAGGCCGAGCCGCGCCCACCCGGCGAGGCTGGAAAACGACAGGCTGGCCGAGTCCAGATCCGCCACGTGCGACACCGACAGTCGACGGGCCGGGGAGCCCGCGACCGCGACGAACGCACCGGCGCCCCGCGCCGCCCACCAGCGACGCTGCAGTGCGGGCGCGCTGACCACCCCGACGCACGGGATACCCTCGTCGAGCAACGCGATCAGGCTGGCCCACACCGGCACACCGCGCAGGAAGTTCTTGGTGCCGTCGATGGGATCGATGACCCATTGCCGGCCGGTCCCGGCGGTTGCCCCGCCCAACTCTTCTCCGAGGATGTTGTCGTTGGGTCGGTTTCGGGCGAGTGCGGCGCGCACCTCGGATTCGACCGCGTAATCGGCATCGGTCACCGGCGTCAGGTCGGGTTTGGTGTCGATCCGCAGATCCTGCGCGCCGAACCGGTCGAGGGTCAGCGCGTCCGCGGCGTCGGCCAACCCGAGCGCCAGGGCGAGATCGGGGTGGCTTCCGGTCTGGATCCCGGCGCCTTCGTCGCGGGTCATGGCTGCAGTCCTACCATGGCGGTGTGTGGGAGATCGGGGTGCTGCTGCTTCTGATCGCGACGCTGGCGGTATTCGTCGCGCCGCGGTTCCTGCGCCGCGGGCCCGGCGCCGACGCGGTCGGCGGCACGCTGCTGATCACCGGGGTCAGTCCGCGGCCTGATGCCACCGGTCAGCAGTTCGTCACGGTCACCGGCGTCATCAACGGGCCCACCGTCAACGAGCACCCCGTCTATTACCGGACCGCGGTCGACGTCGACGACTGGCCGAGCATGGGTCAACTGCTGCCGGTGCTGTACTCGCAGAAGAATCCGGACAACTGGCGGCCGGCGCCGCCCGAATCGCCAACCGGTTAGCGCACCCCGTAGCTGACGCGGCGGCGCTGATCGTGCGTGCCGCACAGGCGCCGGTAACGTGATCAGCTGTGGAACCCGACCGTCAGGCCGACATCGCCGCCCTCGACGCCACCCTGACCACGGTGGAGCGGGTCGTCGACGTGGAAGGTCTGCGCGGCCGCATCGAGAAGCTCGAGCACGAGGCGTCCGACCCGCATCTGTGGGACGACCAGTCCCGCGCGCAGCGGGTGACCAGTGAACTCGCCCACGCCCAGGGCGAGCTGCGCCGCGTCGAAGAGTTGCGTCGCCGCCTCGACGACCTGCCGGTGCTCTACGAGCTGGCGGCCGAGGAAGGTGGTGCAGCCGGCGCGAATGCGCTCGCCGAAGCGGACTCCGAATTCACGGCGCTGCGGGCCGATATCGAAGCCATGGAGGTCCGCACCCTGCTGTCCGGTGAATACGACGAGCGCGAGGCGCTGGTCACCATCCGTTCCGGCGCCGGCGGCGTGGACGCCGCCGATTGGGCCGAGATGCTGATGCGGATGTATCTGCGCTGGGCCGAGCAGCACAAGTATCCCGTCGAGGTGCTCGACACGTCCTACGCCGAAGAGGCCGGGATCAAAAGCGCGACGTTCGTCGTGCATGCTCCGTTCGCCTACGGCACGCTGTCGGTCGAACAGGGCACCCACCGGCTGGTGCGGATCAGCCCGTTCGACAACCAGAGCCGGCGCCAGACATCGTTTGCCGAAGTGGAGGTTCTGCCGGTGGTCGAAACCACCGACCACATCGACATCCCGGAAACCGAGGTGCGCGTCGACGTCTACCGCTCCAGTGGTCCGGGCGGTCAGTCGGTGAACACCACCGACTCGGCCGTGCGTCTCACCCACATCCCGACCGGGATCGTCGTCACCTGCCAGAATGAGAAGTCGCAACTGCAGAACAAGGTGGCGGCGATGCGGGTTTTGCAGGCGAAGTTGCTGGAGCGTAAGCGGTTGGAGGAACGCGCCGAGCTTGACGCGCTGAAGGGGCAGGGCGGCAGCTCCTGGGGCAACCAGATGCGGTCCTATGTCCTGCACCCCTACCAGATGGTAAAGGATCTGCGGACCGACTACGAGGTGGGTAATCCCGCGGCCGTCCTCGACGGTGACATCGACGGTTTCCTGGAAGCGGGAATCCGCTGGCGTAACAGGCGCGATGACGGCTGATTTTGCCGTGGTGGCGGCCGGGCTGCGTTGGCATGGCCTGTGGCGCGGTGAGTTCACCCGATGGCTGCTGACCAGCGGTTTGCACATCGTGCTGCTGCTCATCGGGGCGGTGTTGGCGGTCCGGTTCGTCAACTGGGTCGCCGGCAAGGTCACCGAGCGCCTCGACGCGGGGTTCGCCGACAGCGACGCGGTGGTGCGCTCGGAGGCCACCAAGCACCGGGCGGCGGTGGCGGCGGTGATCTCGTGGGTCTCGATCGTCGTGATCGCGATCGCGGTCGCCGTGCAGATCGCCGACATACTGAGGTTCTCGGTGGATGGTCTGGTCGCGCCGGCCACCGTCGTGGGTGCCGCGCTGGGTTTCGGTGCCCAGCGGGTGGTCCAGGATTTGCTCGCCGGGTTTTTCGTCATCGCCGAAAAGCAATACGGGTTCGGCGATTTAGTGGAACTGACGACGACTTCGGGTCCAGTGGCCCGAGGCACCGTGGAAAACGTCACCTTGCGGGTGACCAAATTGCGCTCCGCCGACGGTGAGGTTTTCACCGTGCCCAATGGGCAGATCATCAAGACGGCCAACCTTTCCAAGGACTGGGCGCGCGCGGTCATCGACATCCCGGTGCCCAACAGCACCGACCTGAACGTGGTCAACGAGGTGTTGCACCAGGAGTGCGAGCACGCCCGCGACGACGCGGTCCTAGGCGAGCTGTTGCTCGACGCGCCCACCGTGATGGGGGTGGAAAACATCGACGTCGACACGGTGACCCTGCGGTTGGTGGCCCGCACGTTGCCCGGCCGGCAGTTCGAGGTCGGCCGGCAGTTACGCAGGCTGGTGGTGCGGGCGTTGAGCCGCTCCGGCATCGTCGCCGCGGGCGAGTCCTCGTCGGCGATCGCCGCCACCACGCAGCAAGAAGCGCAAGGCCAGACCCGGTGAGGCTGTTGTTGCTGGACAAGCTGAAAGTTGGCCGCAGGCCTGGGCGCGGCTGGCCCGGGTACATGTTCGGCGGCCATGTGCGCACGTCCACCGTCGTGCTGGTCGTGGTCTTCCTGGCGCTGTGGTGGGTCTACGACGGCTACCAGCATTCCGAGCAGTCGTCGTCGACTCCGACCCCGACACCCCAGGTGGTGCCGCCGGGATTCATCCCGGATCCCGACTACACCTGGGTTCCGCGCAGCAGGCTGCAGGAGCCGCCACCGACGCGGACGTGGACACCCACCCCCACCATGACCACGACCACGACACCCACAACCACGACGACGACCACAACCACGACGACCACCACGACCGCGCCGGCACCGTTTCCGCCGCCGTTCCCACCGATAGTGCTGCCGCCGCCGTTCGGGCCGCCCCCGCCGCCGGCACCCGGCGATTGACTGCGGTGGGCGCGCTGTTCCCCGGCGCCGGGCAAGGGGCCGAGCCGGGCGAAACTCCCAGCTAGACTGGCGAGCCGTGATGATCACCCTGGACCGCGTCAGCAAAAAGTACAAAACGTCGGCGCGCCCGGCGCTCGACAACGTCAGCGTCAAGATCGACAAGGGTGAGTTCGTTTTTCTCATCGGGCCTTCGGGTTCGGGCAAGTCGACGTTCATGCGGCTGCTGCTGGGGGCGGACAACCCGACAGCAGGTGACGTGCGGGTGTCGAAATTCCACGTCAACAAGCTGCCCAGCCGCCATATACCGCGGCTGCGGCAGGTGATCGGCTGTGTCTTCCAGGATTTCCGGCTGCTGCAGCAAAAGACCGTGTTCGACAATGTCGCCTTCGCGCTGGAGGTGATCGGCAAGCGCGCCGACACGATCAATCGGGTAGTCCCCGACGTGCTGGAGATGGTCGGTCTGTCCGGCAAGGCCGGTCGGCTGCCGCACGAGCTGTCCGGCGGTGAACAACAGCGCGTCGCGATCGCGCGGGCGTTCGTCAACCGCCCGCTGGTGCTGCTGGCCGACGAGCCCACCGGCAACCTCGACCCGGAGACCAGCAACGACATCATGGATCTGCTGGAGCGGATCAACCGCACCGGAACCACGGTGGTGATGGCCACCCATGACCATCACATCGTCGATGCGATGCGCCAGCGGGTGGTGGAACTGTCGCTGGGCAGGCTGGTGCGCGACGAACAGCGCGGTGTCTACGGGACGGACCGCTAAGTGCGCCTAGGCTTCCTGTTCAACGAAGTCCTGACCGGTCTTCGCCGCAATGTGACGATGACTGTGGCGATGATCGTGACCACGGCCATTTCGATCGGTCTGTTCGGGGGTGGGCTGCTCGTCGTGCGGCTGGCCGAACACTCCCGGACCATCTACCTCGACCGGGTGGAGACCCAGGTCTTCGTGACCGACGACATCTCCGCCAACGATCCGACCTGCGGTAGCCGGGAATGCAAGGCGCTGCGGGAAAAGATCGAGGCGCGCAGCGACGTCAAATCAGTACGTTTTCTCAACCGTGAGCAGGCCTACGACGACGCGATCCGCAAGTTCCCCCAATTCAAGGACGTGGCCAGCGAGAACTCGTTTCCGGCGTCGTTCATCGTCAAGCTGGACGATCCCGAACAGCACAAGGAATTCGACGCCGCCATGGCCGGCCAGCCCGGCGTGCTCAACGTGCTGAACCAAAAAGATCTCATCGACCGGCTGTTCGCCGTGTTGGACGGGCTGCGCAACGTCGCATTCGCCGTCGCATTGGTGCAGGCGATCGGGGCGATCTTGTTGATCGCGAACATGGTTCAGGTGGCCGCCTATACGCGGCGCACCGAAATCGGCATTATGCGCCTGGTCGGCGCCAGCCGCTGGTATACCCAGTTGCCGTTTCTGGTGGAGGCGATAGTGGCGGCGACGGTCGGTGTCGTCATCGCCATTGTCGGCCTGATTCTGGTGCGGCAGCTGTTTTTGGATAATGCGCTCAACCAGTTCTATCAAGCGCATCTGATCGCCCCGGTGGACTACGCCGACATCCTCTACATCTCGCCGATTCTGCTGGTCGTCGGCGTGGCCCTGGCTGCGATCGCCGCGTATGCGACGTTGCGTATCTACATCCGGCGTTAGTGATGGCCAAAAAGCGTCCCGGATCCCAGCCGAGCAGGCAGGTCGTGGCCACCAATCGCAAGGCCCGCCACAACTATGTGATCCTGGACGTCTTCGAGGCCGGGGTGGTGCTGCAGGGCACCGAGGTCAAGAGTCTTCGGGAGGGCAAGGCCTCACTCGTCGACGCCTACGCCACCGTCGACGACGGCGAGGTGTGGCTTCGCAACCTGCATATCCCGGAGTATCACCACGGGACCTGGACCAACCATGAGCCACGCCGAACTCGCAAATTGCTGTTGCACCGCCGCCAGATTGACAGCCTTACCGGCAAGATCAGGGATGGTAACCTCGCCCTGGTGCCGTTGTCGCTGTACTTCTCCGAAGGAAAAGTCAAGGTTGAGATCGCACTGGCGCGCGGCAAACGGGCATACGACAAACGACAGGACCTGGCCCGCCGCGACGCCCAGCGGGAAGTGGTTCGTGCCATGGCTCGACGCAGTAGGGGGATGACCTGATCGGAGCAGCCTACGCCCAGCTGTCTGCGGTCAGCTACGGCGTCAGCGACTTTGTCGGAGGCGTGGCAGCGCGGCGGACGGCCGCGCTGCGTGTCATGTTGGTGTCCTACCCGATCGCTGCGCTGCTGCTCGGAGTGTTGGCCCTCAACGCCGGCGGAGCGGTCCACCCGGCGGCGGTGCTGTGGGGCTCGCTGTACGGGGTCAGCCAGGCCTTCGGCGTGTGGTGGTTCTACGCCGCGCTGGGCGCCGGGCCCATCTCGGTCGTCTCACCGTTGGCGGCGGTGCTCAACGCCGCGGTACCGGTCGCCGCCGGGGTGGCTCTGGGGGAGCGGCCGGGTGCGACCGCTTCGGTGGGCGTGGTGCTGGCGATGGTCGCCGTGTTCCTGGTCAGCAGGGAGTCGCCCGACGACGAGGATGTCCGTACCCACCGCTTCACCCGGCGGGTGGCCTGGCTCACCGTCGGCGCCGGAACCGCGTTCGGGCTGGACTTCGTGCTGCTGCATCAGGCGCCGGTGGAGTCCCGGCTGTGGCCGTTGTTTTTCGCGCGGGTCTCGGCCACCGTGCTGGTGTTCGCCGTCGCCGCGGCCACCCGCAATTTCCAGCTTCCACCCAAGACGCCGCTGCAGCTCGCGGTAGCGGCGGCGCTGCTGGACAGCTTGGCCAACGTCGCGATGCTGCTGGCCCTGGATGCCTGGCTGATGTCACTGGCCAGCATGCTGATCTCGCTGTATCCGGCCGCGACCGTCGTGCTGGCGATGGCGGTGTTGCGCGAGCGGGTGACCCGCTGGCAGGGACTGGGCATGGTACTGGCGATGGTCGCGGTGGCCATGATCACGGCTTCCTGACCGGGGTCTACCATCACCGGGTGAGCAGCTCCGACCGTCCGGTCACCCAACTCGACAAAACCGACGTGCTCGCGGGACTGTTCGCCTCCTGGGACGCGCTGGAGCGGTTGGTGAGCGGGCTGACGCCCCAGCAGTGGCAGATGCCCACACCGCTGCCGGGCTGGGACGTGCACGCGGTCGTCGCGCACGTCATCGGCACCGAGTCCGCGCTGCTGGGGATAGCCACACCGGAGTCCGATACCGACGTGTCGGCGCTCGAGCACGTGCGCAATGACGTCGGCGCACTCAACGAGCGGTGGGTTCGCCACTTGCGCAGCGAGTCCGGCGAGGACCTCGTTGAGCGCTTCCGGGCGGTGACCGCGGATCGCCGGGCATACCTGACCGACTTGGCCGACGCCGAATGGAACGCACCCACACCCACGCCGGTCGGCCCGGACAGCTACGGGCGGTTCATGCGGGTGCGGGTGTTCGACTGCTGGATGCACGAGCACGACATCCGCGACGCACTGCGGCGACCGGCCTCCGACGCGGAGCTGGCCGGCCCGGCGGCGCGGCTGGCGCTCGACGAGATGGCGGCCGGCAT
>NZ_VYIK01000459.1 GCF_008709575.1 Mycobacterium sp. | reverse complement strand
CGGTTGAACAGCACGCCGGCCGCCTCGCCCGCGCCCATGCCTTGCGCGGAGCCGATGGGGGGTCGACCCCAGCACGAACGACGATCAGGTACAGATTCGCCGAATCTCAACCCGTATCGCAGATGGCCGAGTCCCCGCTGGGGACCATATGCCCCTGCTCGCCGGTGATATCAGCATTGATTGCCACAGCTGCGCGGCGCCACGCAGAAAGATGGCGGATGACCTCGCTGATGATGGTGCTTACCGGGTTTCTCCGCGGCGGGCGTAGTACTCCTCGGCGTCGCGCCGGGCAGCGGCCAGTCGTTGCTTGAGGTCCCCGAGTTCCTGACGCAGGGCATCGGGAAGTTTGTTCCCGCCGATGCTCGCATACCACTCGTCGATCGATTCGATCTCCTTCGTCCACTCGGCGAGATCGACCTGCAGTGCGGCACGAATTTTCGTGTCGTCGTAGGCGACGCGGTCCAGACCGTCGAGATCGAGGTCATCGAAGTACGGGACATCGCCGATCGGCGTCCTGAGCGCATCGATCGTGCCCTCGATGCGCTGCAGCGCCCATTTGAGGACACGGGAGTTTTCACCGAAGCCGGGCCACAGGAACGTGCCGTCGTCGCCG
>NZ_VYIK01000458.1 GCF_008709575.1 Mycobacterium sp. | reverse complement strand
CCCAGGCCGTGGCGGCCGCCATCAGCGGCCCCGCCCCCGCCCCGGCATACATGCGCGCCGAGTTGACCTCCGGCGGCAGCGCCGCAAAATCCACCGCTAACACCTCCTGCGATCATTTAAGACACCGAGACCACGCAACCGGTCGCTGACAAAAACAACGAAAAACAACCTTGTGACGCCGTGTATTCGGTTAAAACCGGACTGCGTTAGGCCCAGCTGGAGCCGACCGCGCTGTCGGTGGACGCCATGTTGTTACCGGCGGTCTGCACTTTCTGGCCGTGGGCGTTGGCCTGTTCGTAGATCACCTGGAAATTGCGCCCCAACGCGGTGATGAACTCCTGGCAGGCCGCCGACCCCGCACCACCCCAGAAATCACCGGCGGCCAACACGTCACGAATGATCGCCTGGTGCTCGGCCTCCAAAGCCGCAGCCTGGGCACGGATCGTCGCACCATGCGCGTCGACATCGGCGAATTGATAATTGATGCTCATTTCGACGTTCTCCTCACTGTGGAAAATTGAGCTTGAAAATGTCGCGGTCGCTTTAAGTACCGTGCAGCGCTAGCTGCTCAGGATCTGCTGGGAGGCTTGTTCTTGGGCTTCGTAGTTGGCCGCG
>NZ_VYIK01000457.1:397-617 GCF_008709575.1 Mycobacterium sp. | reverse complement strand
CCGCGAGCTCTGGCCGGGACAGCCGCGCGTACCGGGATGTGCCCACCGGCCCGAAGATAGATCCGGCTGTGTCATAAGGTCAACGACCTCCGTCCGGTAGCACTTCGGTGACCGCGGTGCCGGGTTTACGGCTGCGGTCGCGGTCACCGGACTGTACCGGGTGTGCTGCAATGACGTGATGACTCCCCGCAGCGACGCGCATCCGCTGGCCGAGATCGCC
>NZ_VYIK01000457.1:0-214 GCF_008709575.1 Mycobacterium sp. | reverse complement strand
AGACGGTTGGAAGATCAGCGCGACCGGATACGACCGCACCTACGAGGCCACGATGTCGTTGGCGGGCTTGGATTTCAAGCTGAAGCCCGGTCGCGCACTGGCCTGAGCGCCCCGAGTGTGC
Source organism: Mycobacterium sp. (assembly GCF_008709575.1). Classification (GTDB taxonomy): domain Bacteria; phylum Actinomycetota; class Actinomycetes; order Mycobacteriales; family Mycobacteriaceae; genus Mycobacterium. The sequence goes on along the minus strand of NZ_VYIK01000457.1, from coordinate 93 downwards.
ACGACACGACACGACGCGCCGAAAACCCGTCGCCTTGTTCACAGTCGAGGGTGGAATGCCTTATTCGGTAATCGCGATCACCGCACCGGGCCG
>NZ_VYIK01000456.1 GCF_008709575.1 Mycobacterium sp. | reverse complement strand
GTCACCCCTACCTGCCCTCACCAGCTTGTGGTCACCGTTATTTTCGTGTCAGGCTGGCGTAGGTGTGGCGCAGGTCATGGATCGTCAGCGGCGCCAGATCGGTTTCCTTGAGGGCTTTGTTCCAGTGCGTGTGCCGGCGCCAGTTGTTGGACCTCAGCATTGTTCCGTTGGGTGAGGTGACGGCGGGCTCGTTGGGGGCACGGCCGCTGATGCGCCGTTTGAAGATGTCGACGACGACCTGGGGGAGCGGGACGGTTCTGATGCCGGCGCGGGTTTTCGGAGGGCCGATCACGATGCGACCTTCGACCTCGGGTGCGGCCCGCCGCACGTAGAGTCGGCGGGCATCGAGGTCGATGTCCTTGACGCGCAGGCCGACGAGTTCCGACCAGCGCAGGCCGGTGTAGGCGAGGATGGTCACGACATCGCCCTGATCACCGCACGCGGTGGCGAGGGCGTGAACTTCCTGGGCGGTCAGGTAGCGGTGCCGTTCCCGCTCGGGAATACGGCCTGCTGAGACGCCGGCGGCGGGGTTGCGGTGGGCACCTCGGTGGGCACGGCGGTGTTGGTGGGTGCTCGCGGCGGCGGCGTCTCGGTGGTCACTGTCTCCGGCGGCAGTG
>NZ_VYIK01000455.1 GCF_008709575.1 Mycobacterium sp. | reverse complement strand
TGTCACCGCCGCCCTGGTCACTACCGCCGCGAGTGTGGTCGGCGCTGTACCGGCGCCGGCGACGACGGACGAGCCGATGCGCCAGGTCATTGCGAATGCGCACCAAGCAGCTTGCGCGGCAACCGATTTCTCGAGGCCAGCGGTGACCATCGGGAGCACACCGGTGTGGCGGGAATCGGGCCCTGACACCCGCGCTGCGGGTGAGCTACTCGGTCGAGTCCCATCGGGAGAGATCCCGGCGCCCGAGCCGCCGCCGATCCCGGCACCGGCGATCGAGCCGATTCGTCCCCGGATCGCGCCACCGCCGCCATCCCAAGAACGGCCGCCCACACCCCAGCAAGAGGGACCGGATCCGCACCAGGAGGGACCGGATCCGCAACCGGACGGCCCTCCACCGCAACCAGATGAACCCTCACCCGGGTCCCCACCACGGGGCCATGTCCAGCTCGCACCGTGAGACCTGCCCGGGACCGCCGATGGGCGGCCGAGTCTTAGCGACCGTGCGCGGCCTGTTCAGAGATTAGGTTTGGCGGCTGCAGCCACGTTGCCGCACGCGCGAATTGGTGCTATCTTGCGGGAGCACCTCGTTAGGCGAGGCTCCTGGACGGACAAAGGCC
>NZ_VYIK01000454.1:396-618 GCF_008709575.1 Mycobacterium sp. | reverse complement strand
ACCACGGACGACGGCCACAGCGTGATCCTTTCGGAAAGGCGACAACCGATCGAAAGGAGGCACCACAGTGGCCGTCGTCAAGAGTATGGACCTTGTGGAGGCTGTCCGCGAGCAGCTGGCCACGGCGAGCCCGGACGTGCTGCGCAGCCTCGTGGAGACCTTCGCGAACGCCCTTATGTCCGCGGAGGCCGATGCGCTCTGCGGAGCACCGTATGGGGAGTC
>NZ_VYIK01000454.1:0-259 GCF_008709575.1 Mycobacterium sp. | reverse complement strand
ACCGCCGCAACGGCTACCGGGACCGCCCCTGGGACACCAGGGCGGGCAGTATCGGGCTTCGGATCCCCAAGCTCAGGGCGGGCAGCTACTTTCCTGACTGGCTGCTTGAGCGCCGCAGGCGGGCCGAGGAGGCCCTCACCACGGTGGTGGCCACCTGCTACCTGCTCGGGGTCTCGACGCGGCGCCTGGAGCGCTTGGCGGAGGCTCTGGGCATCACGAGGCTTTCGAAGTCCCAGGTGTCGGAGATGGCCAAGGAGCT
>NZ_VYIK01000453.1 GCF_008709575.1 Mycobacterium sp. | reverse complement strand
GCACGCTGACCTCACCGGCCGGGATGTCCAACGTGACGTCTTCCCAAATCCGCGAGGATCCGAAGGACTTGGTCAGTCCCTGCACGTGGATAGCCGTACCCATCCGTATCCTCCCGACGACACAACCCGACAACCACCGGCCCCGGGGCTTGTGGCATGTGTCACTGTACCGTACCCGGCGACCAGTTGCCGTGGAAACCCATCGGCACCCGCTGCGGCAGCAGCACGGTGGCGGCCAACTCCAGCGTGGCGGCGTCGAGCAACAGCAGTTGGCCTTCGTCTCGGCCGCGGTGGTAGCCGTAGCCGATCAGCGTTCCGTCATCCTCGGCGCCGGCCGCGGGACTCGGGACGAAACACATCTCCCCGACCAGCAGGTCGGGATCGAGAGGGGCGGCGGTGACCGATCCGGTCGTGTAGTCGTGTTTGTACAGCGCCGTCGATATCGAAGACGTCTCGGCGCCCAGGTATCCGCCGTCGAGGCCGATGGTGTAGCCGAACCGGTGCCGGCGACCCAGCAGGGACTCGTTGATCCGGGGGAATTCCTGGGGCCGCTCGTCGCGGCATTCGCCGGCCACCGCGCCGGTGGCCATATTGATCGTCCAATGGTCCAGGGTAGGCGAGG
>NZ_VYIK01000452.1 GCF_008709575.1 Mycobacterium sp. | reverse complement strand
CGGCGTCCAGGAGAACCACACGAAACGAGCCTTTCACCGCGGGCAGATCGGCTCGGCCGCGCTGGTCTCGCTCGCGCACGGCACCAACGACGCCCAGAAGACGATGGGGGTGATCTTCTTGGCGCTGATGTCCTACGGTGCGGTCGGCAAGACCGCCGCCTTGCCACCGATGTGGGTCATCGTGTGCTGTGCCGCGGCGATGGCCGCGGGCACGTATTACGGGGGCTGGCGCATCATCCGCACGATGGGCAAGGGCCTCGTCGACATCGAACCACCGCAGGGCATGGCGGCCCAGTCCTCATCGGCCACGGTGATCTTGTTGTCGGCGAGCTTCGGTTATGCGCTGTCCACCACACAGGTCGTGACCGGCTCTGCTCGGCAGCGGCGTCGGCAAACCCGGCGCCGAGGTGCGGTGGACGGTTGCCGGCCGGATGGCGACCGCCTGGCTGGTGACATTGCCGCTGGCCGGCGCCATCGGAGCGACCACTTTTTGGCTGGTGCACGGCATCGGCGGCTACCCGGGCGTGGCCGTCGGCTTCGCTATGCTGGCCGCGGTGTCGGCGGCGATCTGGCTGCATTCGCGCAAGGCGCCAGTCGACCACACCAACGTCAATGCCGAGTGG
>NZ_VYIK01000451.1 GCF_008709575.1 Mycobacterium sp. | reverse complement strand
GTGATATTGGAGATCAGCTCCCGTGACACCTTAGCCCCATATACCTCTTCGAGGTGAGCCTCGATATCCCGGGTGGTCATGCCACGTGAATACAGCGACAGCACTACCGAGTTGATGTTGCCCAGCCGGCGCGCCCTTTTGGGCACGATCACCGGCTCAAAAGAGCCGTTGCGGTCCCGGGGCACCGCGATATCCACCGGGCCATTGACCGTGGTCACCGTCTTTGGTGAGGACCCATTGCGGGAATTGCCCGACCCGCGGCCGGCCGGATCCCTGGATTCATAACCCAAATGGTGGGTCATTTCAGTCTGCAAGGCCCGCTCGAGCACCGCCTTGGTCAACTCGGTCAGCAAACCGTCTGCACCGTCGATCGGGGTCCCCGATTTCACCGCGTCCTTGATCAGCGAATCCAGGGTCTCGGCCGAAAACGTCTCCGCCAGCTGGCGAGCCGCCGATTTCACCTTGCCCGCCGACTCCATGACCTTCGTCACAAAACACTCCTTCTGTCCGCCCGAACGGCGGTCCGATAATGGACCACCCCGGACTTACACAGATGGAATGACACGCCCCTCCACCCTCGAACACGAGGTGCTGTCCCGCCACCACTTCGCCACCAAGGCACAG
>NZ_VYIK01000450.1 GCF_008709575.1 Mycobacterium sp. | reverse complement strand
AGCGCGACTCGTTCGCATCGAGTAGGTCAGGGGTTCGAATCCCCTTAGCTCCACCCACGACGGCCGCCAGCGATCCTTGACCTTCGAAAGCCGCAGAGCGTTTCAAGACCCTGCTGGATGATCACGGCCCGGACGAGGCGCTGCGTATTATCGAGCTCGTGCGGCGGCCGCGGCCGCCGTCGGGCATCTGCGCAGCGGTAAAACAATACCCGCCATCGTGCGGCTCGGTCAGCGACGTGGGCGCCTACCTGAAACTCGCGACCGCGCGCGACGCGCCAACTACGGTTGCCGAGAGCTCTTCGGAAGCACAAGCTGCGACCGTCGGCGACGCTGGCACCGAAAGTGTCGGCATATGGAAATATCACGGCTGCGCTGGAGTAGATCCGATCGTGCACGCTGCCGCTCGCGTTCGGTTCGACGCCTACATGGTGGAGGGGCTGCACGATGCCGGTTGCGACACGTGATCAAGGAGGTCGGCCGCGACGGCATGGTCGGGCTGGCCGTCGTGGTTCAGTCCGTTGTCGATGGGAGCGACACGGTACCCGTCGACGTGGAGAAGATAACGCGGCCGTGCGTTGGAGCCGTCGCGCCGACGGTTCTGATATCGGGTTACCTGGCCGGGCCG
>NZ_VYIK01000044.1 GCF_008709575.1 Mycobacterium sp. | reverse complement strand
CCAGCACCCCGCCCGCGCGTGCCCCGCCGCCACCTTGCGCCGCCGCCGGGCGATGTTCCTCCGGCTCTGCTCATGCGATATAGTCTTCACCACAAAGGCCTATCCTGCTGGGCTGCCTTAAGACCGCAAAACCCAACCAGGATAAGGCCTTTGCCTATTTCTACCCTGCCGACACGCTTACTGAAGGGCTAGTGGCTCGACGGTCAGCTGACTGCGAGCCCGGCCAGTCCGGTGGTGCCGGGGTGCCGTGGAGTTTGCGCAGGTTGTGACACGCTGCCAGGAGCAGCCATTCAGCGCGGGCCTGCTCGAACCGGCGTAGCAGTAGATGTTTGGCGTTGTGCAGGGTGGCACCGAATACTGGTTCGACGATTGCCTGTCGGTGGGCGTAGACCTTCTGGCCGGTCTTCGTGGTGCGTTTGCAGGCCATCCGCTGGCGGAAATCCTCCCGCGGGACGCTACTGGCGGTGGGTCGCCACGTGCTCATCAACGACCTCGACGATGAACCGGGCCAAGAGCTCAGTCGGCAGCCAATCACCCAACAACGGCGGCAACAACAACCCCTGATCCGGATCGAACCGCCGCACGATCTCGCCCACCAGCGGCTTCACCGCCGCGGAATCCGTTTCTATCCACTCGACACGCTCAACTTCGAACACCCCGCCGCCATCGAGATCATCAGGCAGACACCACCATCGCGTGCGCCGGCCGATAAACCGCCCACCCCGCCCGCCGTGTTACCGACCCACGCACCTAGCCCAAAGTGCACCGGGCGTGGCATCTGGAAGACTACGCCAGCTTCGAAAAGGTGGAAACACAATAAAGTTGGACACAATACTTGGTGCAAGATTCGCTGCATATCAATGCGATGACTATTCGCCACATCGTCGGCGTGCCGAACCATATCCGCGCCTGCACGCGCACGGCATACCGCGGCGCCGGCGGTTACAGTCGCCTCCATGTGGCCAACGACTACGAGCTTTTGGTGCGTAGCTTCCCGACGACCCGGTTCGTGCACATTCCGCGGCATTACGAGCAGCGCATCCACGCGCGACTTCTCGAGCTGGGGGTCGACGACTTCATCTGGACACCTAACGGCCTGGACTACACCCGACCCCGACCGGAACCCGAATCGCATTGCAGCATGGTCCTGCAAAGCTGACAGTCGATAGCTTTGACCAGGCTCGACGGCGAGCCGGCCGACACCGATGCACCAACCAGCGTCGGCGCACACCCGGCGGTCCCAGCGACTCGCCGACCAAGATCGCGAAGGTGGCGATACGATCAGCTGATGGCTGACAACGATGGTGACGCTCACACCACAACTGCTGAACTTTCCGCTGAGGGTGAGCCGAAGAACGCCCGCGGCAAATCCCGGTTGAAACTTCCCGGCGCCGCCGACCGGAAGCCGCCCTGGCTCACCCTCACCACGCTGGTGATTGCGCTGATCGCTGTCGGCGTGGCCGTGGCGGCATGGTTCCGGCCGACACATTCGGCCACGCCACGCTTCTCCGACCAGCAGGCCGCTGAAGCCAAGAAGAGCATGTGCACCGCCTACACCTCGGTACACGAAGGCGTCGTCAGCAACACCCACATGGCCAACCCGAACCCGAACGACCCCGTCGGCCAACTTGCGGTGGCGGCAAACGCCCGCTTGGCGCTGATGGGGGGCGGCGAGTATCTGCGACAGCGTCTCGCTGCGGCACCTGCCACGCCGGCCGAGCTATCGAACGCCGTCGCGTCGATGGCCAACACGTTGGAGGACCTCGCTATAGGTTATCTCTCGGGTGCCACCAACTTCTCCCTGGACCCGTTGCGGCGCGACCTCGACAACGAGATCGGGCAGATCGATGCGCTGTGTGCCTGACGGGACCTAGTCGGACGAAGCCGGGTGCGCGACGTCGGTTGAGAACTCGCGCAGGCGCGCCGCCAAGGCCACCGGAACCCGCGCCCTGACCCTGGTGCCGTCGCCGGTGTGCTCGGCGTGCAGCAACCGTCCGTGGGCATGCAGCCGGGCCAGCAGGTCGCCGCGGTTGTAAGGAATCAGCACGTCCACGGCGGTGTCGGCCGGGCCGGCCAGCTCGGCCATCCGCCGGCGCAGCACGTCGACGCCGTCGCCGGTGGCCGCCGAGACGAACACCGCCCCGGGCAAGGCGCGGCGCAGCTTGGCCAGCGCTAAACCGCCGGCGGCGTCGACCTTGTTGACCACCAGCAGCTCGGGCGGCGGATCGCGGTGACGGTCGGCCCGGTGGTCGGCGAAGACCTCGGAAATCACCTGGCGTACCGCGCTGATCTGGGCCAGCGGGTTGACGTCGGAGCCGTCAACGACGTGCACCAGCACGTCGGCGTCGACGACCTCCTCCAGCGTCGAGCGGAACGCCTCCACCAGCTGGGTGGGCAGGTGCCGCACGAAGCCGACGGTGTCACTGACGACGAACGGGCGGCCGTCGTCAAACCGCCCCCGACGGGTGGTCGGCTCCAGGGTGGCGAACAGCGCGTCCTGCACCAGGACCCCGGCCCCGGTGAGCGCGTTGAGCAGGCTGGACTTACCGGAGTTGGTGTAGCCGACGATCGCGATCGAGGGCACGTCGCTGGCCAGCCGGCGGCTGCGCTGGGTGTCACGGACCTGCTTCATGGCCTTGATGTCGCGGCGCAGTCTGACCATCCGCTCGCGGATGCGCCGACGGTCGGTCTCGATCTTGGTCTCACCGGGTCCGCGCAACCCCACTCCCCCGGTGCTGCCGCCGGCGCGGCCACCGGCCTGCCGCGACATCGACTCACCCCAGCCGCGCAGCCGCGGCAGCATGTACTCCATCTGCGCCAGCGACACCTGGGCCTTGCCTTCGGCGCTGGTGGCGTGCTGGGCGAAGATGTCCAGGATCAGCGCGGTGCGGTCGACGACCTTGACCCCCACGGCCTTCTCCAGCGCGGTCAGCTGCGCCGGCGAGAGCTCGCCGTCGCAGATGACGGTGTCGGCGCCGGCGGCCACCACCACCTCGCGCAGCTCGGCTGCCTTGCCGGAGCCGATGTAGGTCGACGGGTCGGGCTTGTCGCGGCGCTGGATCAGCCCGTCGAGGACCTGCGAGCCGGCGGTGTGCGCCAGTGCGGCCAACTCTGCCAGGCTGGCCTCGGCGTCGGCGGCGCTGCCGTCGGTCCACACCCCCACCAGCACCACTCGCTCCAGGCGCAGCTGTCGGTACTCGACCTCGGAGACGTCGGCAAGTTCGGTGGACAGCCCGGCGACGCGGCGCAGCGCCGAGCGGTCCTCGAGTGCGAGTTCGCCTGTACTGGGCGTCAATTGGTCAACAGATTCGGGATAACTCATCAGCAACTCATTAACACGGCTGGGTGCGCCACCATTCCTCGCTGAGCTCACCGCGAGCCACCAGCACCGACGGTCCGCGCAGGAAGCTGGTGGCCTCGGTGATGGTGACGACGACCTCGCCGCCGGGCACCCGAACGGCCAGGGTGCCGGTGGCCGCGCCGGTGCACGTCAGTGCGGCCAGCGCCGCGGCGACGGCACCGGTGCCGCAGGACCGGGTTTCGCCGACCCCGCGCTCATGCACCCGCATCGTGACCGCCCCGTCGGCCGGCGCGGTGAGAACTTCGACATTGACCCCGTCGGGAAATTGCGAGGTATCGACGGTGACGGGAGCCGAAACATCTAGCGCGGCAAGCTCTTCGACGCTCAGTGCAGGGTCCAGGCAGGCCAGGTGCGGGTTGCCGACGTCCACGGCGACACCATCGAAACACCGGCCGCTGACCACGGCGGTCCCGGCGCCCAGCCGGTTTGCTTTGCCCATGTCGACGGTGACATCAGCGCAGGTGGCGTCGACGCCGTGCACGACGACCGGCCGCGGACCGGCCAGCGACCCGACCACGAACTCATCACGCGACTCCAGACCGCTGGCTCGCAGGTAGTGAGCGAACACCCGCACCCCGTTGCCGCACATCTGCGCGATCGACCCGTCGGCGTTGCGGTAGTCCAGATACCAGTCGGCGCCGCCAACGCCGTCGGGCAGCCGATCCAGCACCCCGGCCGCCAGCGCCGCGCCGGCGGTGGTGACCCGCAACAGCCCGTCGGCGCCCAGTCCGCGGCGCCGGTCGCACAGGGCGGCCACGGCAGCCGGCGGCAACGCGAGCCTCGCGTCCGGGTCGGGCAGCAGCAGGAAATCGTTTTCGGTGCCGTGGCCCTTGACGAAGATCATGCCCGCCACTCCTCGATCCCGGCTGCGTCGTCATCGTTGTCATCGGCGGGGACCACCAGTTCAGGATACGTGCCGCCAGGCCCGCAACGCCTGGTCTGCGATGCCGTCGCGGGTGGCGTCAAGCCAGTGAATCCGGTGATCGCGGCGAAACCACGACCGCTGCCGTCGCACGTAGCGGCGGGTGCCGATCAGCGTCGGATCCCGAGCCGCGTGACCGGTTCCGCCCGCGTCGAGGTCGGCGATCACCTGGGCGTAACCCAGCGCCCGCGATGCGGTGAGACCCGCCCGCAATCCCCGGCCGAGCAGCCGGGTGACCTCGTCGACCAGACCGTGCGCGAACATCGCGTCGGTCCGCTTGGCCAGTCGCTCGTCGAGGCGCTCGGTGGCGCAGTCCAGTCCGACTATCACCGTGTCCCAGCGGGGTGGGCCGATCGGCGGTGACGACGCGGCGAACGGTTTCCCAGTGAGGTCGACCACCTCCAGTGCCCGCACGATGCGCCGAGCGTCGGTGGGCAGGATCGACGCCGCGGCGGCCGGATCACGGGCAGCCAGCTCGGTGTGCAGCGCGGCCACCCCGACCTCGATCAGTCGCTGCTCCCAACGGGCCCGCACCGCCGGGTCTGTCGCCGGGAAGGCCCAGCCGTCGATCAGCGACTGGATGTAGAGCATCGACCCGCCCACGATCACCGGCACGGCCCCGCGGGCCGCGATCGCCTCGACATCGGCGGCGGCCTCCCGCTGGTAGCGGGCGACGGTCGCGGTTTCGGTGACGTCGAGGACGTCGAGTTGGTGGTGCGGGATGCCGCGTCGCGCAGACAGCGGCAGCTTGGCGGTGCCGATGTCCATGCCGCGATAGAACTGCATCGCGTCGGCGTTCACGATCTCGCCACCCAGCCGCTCGGCGACCTGCAGCGCCAGATCCGACTTGCCGGTCCCGGTCGGGCCGACGATCGCCAGCGGCCTCACAGCTGCCAGATACCGGCGAAGTAGCCCACCCCGTAGGGTGCTCCGCGGTAGAGCTCTTTAGCCGATCGCGGTGCCGGCTCGGCCAAACCGGCCAGCACCCGCAATGCCGCCCGCCCGACCACCTGGTCGGGCAGCTCCGCCAGAGCGGTGACATCGCCGGTAGCCAGCGCATCGTCGAGAGCACGCTGGACCGCGACGTCACCGGGGCGGTGGCCGCCGGGCGCGGCAGGGGTCAGTGTGGTCACGCCGTCGGCGACCACCAGCACCCCGACCGGATCAGCCGCGCGCTCGACCTCGGCCCGCAACCGTCGCCCGCGGGCCATCGCCGTGGCAGCGTCGAGGTCAGCGACGTGCACCCGGGTCTCGGCGACGGCCTCGGGCCGGGCCTGGGCCCGCAACCAGCCGGTGAACAATGCACACAGGGGCAACTCCGCCGGGTCGGCGACATCGCCGGGCGACAAGCGCACCCGCACGTCGGCGCCGAATCCGGCGAACGTGCCGACGCTCTGCGGGCCGATCACGGCATCGGCTGGGCCCACGCCCACCGCGATCCAGCGCGGCGGCAGCGCGGCCGCTGCCGCGATCACTGCGGCCCGCACGTCGCGAACCTCGGCAGCAGCAGCGCCGGCGAGTTCGGGAACCAGCACCGGTGCGGAGGGAACGATCGCGACGGCGCCCACCACGCCACCAAACTAGCGTCTCGTCGACACCGTCCGCGCACCGGTGGCAGCCGCCTCCCGGGCCGGGCCCTGTGCTGCAGCGGCCTCACCGCGGGCCAGCGCCGCAGTCGCGACGACCATCACCACTGCCGCCGCGAGCAGTGCGAAATCCGTCTCGTCGCCGGCACGCACGGTCTCACCGAGCACCAGAACACCCAACAGCGAACCCACTACGGGCTTGGCCACGATCATCGTCGGCATGGCCGCCGTCAGCGAACCGGCCCGATATGCCGACTGCTGGAACACCATGCCGGCCAGGGCGGCCAGCACACACGCGTACAACTCCGGGGTTCGCCATACCGCGCCCGCATCCCGGCCGAGCACGTCGACGACGCCCTTGGCCAGCACCGCGAACAACGCCAGCGATGAGCCCGACACCAACGCCAGCAGCACCGCAGACAGCGCGCGACCCGCCCAGAACCGCGCTCCCAGCAGGCATACCGCCGACAACGGACCCATCGTGACGGCTACGACGATCCAGGTTTGCAGTGACGCCCGCCAGTGCCCCGCCGAGGGCTCGCCGACGGTAAGGATCACGCCCAGCGCACCGGCCAGGAGCGCCGCCCAGATCCACTCCCGCCCGCTTACCCGCTGGCGGTTCAGCCGCGCGTAGATCGGCAGCGCAAACAGCAGTGCCGTCACCTGCAACCCAGTGACCACGATCACCGAACCCATGCTCAGCGCCGCAGCCTGCAACACGTAGTTCACGATCGCCGCCAGCGCACCCAGCTGCCACCGGTAGTCACGCACCGACAACCCGAAGAGCTTGACATAGCCGACCGGTTCGTCGGTGATCGTCTGTGCCGACCGTTGCCGCGCCACATTGCCGAGCGCGGACGCCAGGGCAGCGCACAGCGCGAGCAGCACCGCAAGGTCGCCCTTGTCCATAACGATCTCCTCACCGGCGCCCCGCCGGGTAAGCAGTACCGGCTCACTGTTGTTCACCACGGTGCCGGGCTACCGGTGCCCTCCTCGAGGCCATTCTCGACACGCCGCGACGCCCAGCCTACTGTTTGGAGGCACGCGGGTCCGCCCGCGATGACTGCCCGGTCGAGGGCCGGCACCGGGAACGCAGCGCACGTCGCGGGTCGAACTGCTTCAATACTGGGTAAGAAACTGGACAGAAACGGGCACCGGCGGAGCCCCCGGCGGTGGTGACTGGCGCTGCGATGCGCGGCAGGTGCGCGGAAACCCGCGCGAAGGGCAGGTGACGGTAGCACATGACCGCTGACAAGCCCCCCGGCAGCCAGGCCAGGCCGATTCCGCGTCCCGGACCGCGGCCTGGCCCCCGACCCGTCCCGCACCCGATTGCCGCGCCGCTGTCCAACGACCCGCGCCGGTTCGGCCGCGTCGACGCCGACGGAACGGTATGGCTGATCAGTGCTGCCGGTGAGCGGATCATCGGTTCCTGGCAGGCCGGCGACGCCGAAGCCGCGTTCGCCCACTTCGGCCGGCGCTTCGACGACCTGAGCACCGAAGTCGCGTTGCTCGAGGAACGGCTGGCCTCCGGCACCGGCGATCCTCACAAGATCAAAAGCACCGCCGCGACGCTGGCCGAGACGTTACCGACAGCCAGCGTGCTCGGCGATGTCGACGCCCTGGCCGCTCGGCTGGCCGCCGTCGCTGACCGCGCCGACGCCGTTGCCGCCATCCAACGAGCCCGGCGGGAGGAGCGCCGCGCCGCCCAAACCGCCCGCAAAGCGGCTCTGGCCGCCGAAGCCGAGGAGCTGGCCGCCCATTCGACCCAGTGGAAAGCTGCCGGCGACCGGCTGCGCGCGATCCTCGATGAGTGGAAGACGATCACCGGTGTGGACCGCAAGACCGACGACGCGCTGTGGCAGCGTTATTCGGCGGCTCGCGAGACGTTTAACCGGCGGCGTGGATCCCACTTCGCCGAACTGGACCGCGAGCGCGCAGCAGTGCGCGCGGCCAAGGAACGCCTGTGCCAACGGGCCGAAGAACTGGCCGAGTCCACCGACTGGAGTGGGACCACCGCCGAGTTCCGCAAGCTGCTCACCGAGTGGAAGGCCGCCGGACGGGCGGCCCGCGACGTCGACGAGGCGCTGTGGCGCCGCTTCAAAGCTGCCCAGGACATCTTCTTCAAGGCCCGCAACGCCGCGGCCGCCGAACGAGACCAGGAGTTGGCCGCCAACGCCGCCGCCAAGGAAGCGCTGCTGTGCGAGGCCGAGCACCTCGACATCACCAACCACGAGGCCGCGCGGGCAGCGCTGCGCTCCATCGCGCAGAAATGGGACGCGATCGGCAAGGTGCCGCACGACCGGGCGGCCGAGTTGGAGCGACGACTGCGCGCTGTCGAGAAGAAATTCCGTGAAGCCGGCGAACCGGGCCGGTCGGATCCCCAGGCGCAGGCCCGCGCCGAACAGTTCCGGATGCGTGCCGAGCAGTTCGAACGCCAGGCTCGCAAAGCCGCGGCCGCGGGCCGCAGCAAGGAGGCCGAAGAGGCCAAGGCCAACGCCGCGCAGTGGCGGCAATGGGCCGATACCGCCGCCGACGCGCTGAGCCGCCAGTCTTAGCCGCCCTTGGGCGGCTCGCTCGGCGGGTCGGTGTCCTCGGTGGTGTCGAGGTTTTCCAGCAGTGTTCTCGCCTGTCGGCCCGCGGCCGCGCGGCGGCGCTCCTCCTCGGCGGCGAGCTGCACGATGGTGCGCGACCACACCACCCGTCCCCAGTGAAAGGTCAGCAGCATCACCGCGATCCATGCGACGACCAGGCCCCAACCGGGTCCGGGATGCCCGGCGGCGACGGTCTGGCGCGACCACACGGCCAACAGACCGGCAGCACTGGCCACCGCTGAGCCCGACAACGCCGTCCAGGCCAGCACCCAACGGCGAGTCAACAACGCCAGCATCGAGAAACCCACACCGAACACCAGCGCCAGCCAACCGAATACCCGTGATGGCAGCGCCACCGCGGCGGCCGCAGCAGCATGCCCACCCAACAGCACGTCCCAACCCCGGACATCGCCGGTGTGCGGCAGAATAAACGAGCCCAACAGCACGAACACCAGAATCGCAACCACCACAGCCCTTGCGCCCGGATCGATCTCACGGGCAATGCGGCGTTCGGCCGCCTCCAGGTCGGCTCGGTAGGCTTCGAAGTTCTCGTCGTTCATCGATTCGCGCCCACAGGTGAGGCCGGTGGCCCGATGGGGGGCATACCCAGCCCGACGCCGCGTGCAGACCCCGCCTCGTAGGCGTCGCCGGCGCGGGTGCGCCGATGGGTGACGACGCCGCCATCGGCGATCAAGTAGTGCGGCGCGGCGTCGGTGACCACGGTGGTGATGACGTCACCGGGGCGCAGCTTTCGATCGCCGGGCGCGAAGTGCACCAGCCGGCCGTCGCGGGCACGACCACTCATCCGCGCAGTGTGGGCGTCCTTGCGTCCTTCACCGACGGCCACCAGCACTTCGACAGTCGTCCCGATCTGGGCGCGGTTTTGCTCGTAGGCGATCTGCTCCTGCAGTGCGACCAGGCGTTCGTAGCGCTGCTGAACCACAGCTTTCGGCAGCTGGTTGTCCAGTGCCGCGGCGGGCGTGCCGGGTCGTTGGGAGTACTGGAAGGTGAATGCGCCGGAAAACTGCGCCTGTCGCACGACCTCGAGCGTGGCGGTGAAGTCGTCCTCGGTTTCCCCGGGGAAGCCAACGATCAGGTCGGTGGTGATCGCGGCGTGCGGCATCGCCGCGCGCACCCGGTCGATGATGGCCAGGTAGCGCTCAGCGCGATAGGAGCGCCGCATCGCCCGCAGAATCCGGTCCGACCCCGACTGCAGCGGCATGTGCAGCGCCGGACACACGTTGGGGGTCTGCGCCATCGCCTCGATGACGTCGTCGGTGAACTCGGCCGGATGCGGCGAGGTGAACCGTACCCGGTCCAACCCGTCGATGTCTCCGCAGGCCCGCAGTAGCTCGGCGAAGGCCCCGCGGTTGCGCGGCATGGCCGGGTCGGCGAACGACCTCCCGTAGGCGTTGACGTTTTGGCCCAGCAGGGTGATTTCCAGCACGCCGTCGGCGACCAGTGTCCTCACCTCGGTCAGGATGTCGTCGGGGTGGCGGTCGACCTCTTTGCCACGCAGCGACGGCACGATGCAAAACGTGCAGGTGTTGTTGCATCCGACCGAGATGGATACCCACGCGGCATAAGCGGATTCCCGCGCCGTCGGCAAGTTCGACGGAAACTCCTGCAGCGCGTCGGCGATTTCGACCTGGGCGACCCGGTTGTGGCGGGCCCGCTCCAGAAGTGTGGGCAGCGAGCCGATGTTGTGCGTGCCGAAAACGACGTCGACCCACGGCGCCTTGCGCAAGACCGTGTCGCGGTCCTTTTGGGCCAGACAGCCGCCGACGGCGATCTGCATCGCCGGGTTGGCACGCTTGCGCGGCGCCAGATGGCTGAGATTGCCGTAGAGCCTGTTGTCAGCGTTCTCCCGGACCGCGCAGGTGTTGAACACCACCACGTCGGCGTCAGCACCGTCCGGCGCGCGCCGGTAACCGGCGGCCTCCAGCAGCCCCGCCAACCGCTCGGAGTCGTGGACGTTCATCTGACACCCATAGGTGCGAACCTGATAGGTTCGCCCCGCCTGCGGTGCCGGCGTCGACGTCACGAGCCCATGGTACGGCCAGGCACAGATAGTCGCCGGCGCGTGGGTCGGGCAGCTCAGACACGCCGGCGCTCCCGTTCGGCGGCTACCTCGACGCTGACCACGTCATAGGCCAGGCTCTGGCCGTAGCCGCGGCGCGCCAACATCGCCACCAGCCGGCGGCAGACCCGGGCCTCGTCCTTTGCGTCGCTCAGGGTCTCCCGTCGCAGCCTGCTCCGCACCAGCTGTTCGGCCCTGTCCCGCTCGGCAGCGGGCTTGATCCCGTTCAACACGGCGGTGATCACGTCGTTGTCGATGCCCTTGGTGTGCAGCTCGGCAGCCAACGCCCGCTTGCCTTTTGCAGCGTTCACCCGCCTGGAGTGCACCCACTGCTCGGCGAAGTCGACGTCGTCGACAAGACCGACGGCGGCCAGCCGATCCAACACCCGAGAGCGGACGTCCTCGGGATAGCCGCGCTTGGCCAGCCGCCCGTCGAGCTCGGCACGGGTTCGCGCCCGGGCGGTGAGCAGGCGCAGGCACAACCCCCGCGCCTGCTCCTCGTGGGACGGCTCAGAAGTCGACGGGGGCGGGCAGGACTTCGTCATCAGTGATCACCGCGCCGATACCGAGCTTTTCTTTGATCTTCTTTTCGATCTCGTTGGCGACGTCGGCGTTCTCCAGCAGGAAGTTACGGGCATTCTCCTTGCCTTGACCGAGTTGCTCGCCTTCGTAGGTGAACCAGGAGCCGGACTTGCGGATGAAGCCCTGTTCCACGCCCATGTCGATCAGCGAGCCTTCCCGGCTGATGCCCTTGCTGTAGAGGATGTCGAACTCCGCTTGTTTGAAGGGTGGGCTAACCTTGTTCTTCACCACCTTGACCCGGGTGCGGTTGCCGACCGCGTCGGTGCCGTCTTTGAGCGTCTCAATGCGCCTGACGTCCAAGCGAACCGAGGCGTAGAACTTCAAAGCCTTTCCGCCGGTGGTTGTTTCGGGCGAACCGAACATCACGCCGATCTTTTCGCGTAGCTGGTTGATGAAAATGGCAGTGGTGCCTGAATTGTTCAGCGCACCAGTCATTTTCCGCAGCGCCTGGCTCATCAATCGTGCCTGCAGTCCGACATGGCTGTCGCCCATCTCCCCTTCGATCTCCGCGCGCGGCACCAGTGCCGCCACCGAGTCGATGACCAGGATGTCCAGCGCGCCGGAACGGACCAGCATGTCGGCGATCTCCAGTGCCTGCTCGCCGGTGTCGGGCTGGCTGACCAGCAGCGAATCGGTGTCCACGCCGAGGTTCTTGGCGTACTCGGGGTCCAGGGCGTGCTCGGCGTCGATGAACGCCGCGATGCCGCCGGCAGCCTGGGCGTTGGCCACCGCGTGCAGGGCGACGGTGGTCTTGCCCGAGGACTCCGGGCCGTAGATCTCCACGATCCGGCCGCGCGGCAACCCGCCGATGCCCAGGGCGACATCGAGTGCGATCGATCCGGTCGGGATGACCGAGATCGGCTGACGCACCTCGTCGCCGAGGCGCATCACCGACCCCTTGCCGTAATTCTTCTCGATCTGGGCCATCGCCAGTTCGAGAGCTTTCTCGCGGTCAGGAGCTTGCGGCATGGTGCTACCTCTCGTGTGGTCGGTGTTCGATTGACCGGTGTTGGTCGGTTGGCCGTGACGCTAGCGGCAAGGTCTGACAAGTGCCCTGACCAGCGTGTCGCCGTCGAACACCGCCCACCTTAGCGAACGTGTGTTCGATGGCAAGGAGGCGCGCCGTGTCGTGACTTCACCTCGCCAGGTCGAACCGCACCCGCAACTGTTCGTAGGTCCTGACGGCCCGCAGATCCCGGGTCCACAGCGTTGCGCCGGCAGCTTTCGCCGTCAGTCCGACCAGCGCGTCGTAGGTTGCGCCACCGCTGACACCGAACTCGGCGAGGCTATCGATCAACCCTCGATGCGCGCGCGCATCCAGTGTCAAATAGTCCTCCGACGTGAGGCTGGTCAGGTATGCGTGCGCGACGCCGGGGGCCACCCGGTGCGGTGGCGGCAGACGTGTCAGGACTGAATACGTTTCCACGGCGACGTGCGCGATCAGCTGAACGCCGCGGCTGAGCACCGCTACAGCCGACTTGTGCCCTTCGTGCCACGTCGCGAATCCGGCAATGAGGATGCTGGTGTCCGGGGCGATCACCGCCGCACGCGATCGACGGTTTCACGAACGATTTCATCAGTCAGCGGCGGCAGTGCGCGCTCGGGTCGGGCCACCAGAACCGGGCCTTCCCGAATGAGCTCGACATCGGTCGATGCCGGTTCAATCTCGATCCGGCCATCGCGCTCGGTGATCTCCACCTGCTCGTTTCCGCGAAGACCCAACCGGTCGCGAATCCGCTTAGGGATCACCAGCCGCCCCGCCGCATCGATGGTTGTGCGCATGGCACGAAATCTACCATCCAGGGCGGACGCACTGCCCGCCGAGCACGAGCAATCGGTCTCACCACTGCTCGCGGGGCACGTCGAAGTCGACGCACAATGCCCGCCACACATCGCGCGGGTCAACGCCGTCCTCGATCGCCTGTGCGGCGGTGCGTCCACCAAACCCGCTCAGCACATGGTCGGTCAGCACCGAGGCGCCGTAGGCAGCGCCGAACCGCAGCGTGACCCGGTCATGGAACTCCGTCAGGCGCACCTCGCCAACCTACCCAGCCAGCGCCACCGCCTCGCGACACACTCGCACCGGATCGGCGACCGCGGCCACGCCCGCCGCGGCCCGTCGGGCAGCTTCGCGGTAGCTCGGTCTCGACAGCACCTCACCGACCGCGGCGACCAGCGCGTCGGCCGTGAGCGGCCGAACCAGCAGCCCGCTTCCCTGACGCACCACCCGGTTGGCCACCTCCCACTGATCCCCGCCGCCGGGCACCAGCACCAGCGGCACACCGGCCAGCAACGCCTTGGCCACCATCCCGTGCCCGCCGCCGCAGACCACCAGGTCGGCGTGCGCCAGCAGCTCGTCCTGGCGGCCCAGCCCGACCACGGCCCACGGCGGCACGGTCAGCTCGGGACCGTTCAGCCGCGACACCACCACCCGCGCGCCGGCGGGCAGCCCGGCACCGGGCACCAGGTGGTCCAGTGCGGTCTTCGCTATCCCCCGTGCCCCGGTCAGCGCGGTCGACGGTGCCACCACGACCACCGGCCCGTCCCCGGGCGGGACGGGCAGGATCTGCTCGGTCGGCTCGAAGTGCAATGGACCCACCACAACGGCCTCGGCCGGCCAGTCCGGGCGCGGCAGCTCCAACGCCGGCAAGGTGGCGACCAGCCGGCGCAGCGGACCGGGGTCATGCGCCGGCAGACCGATCGCTGCCCGCGCTGCGGCCCGCTGGCGCAGACCCGCGCGCCAGGATCGCGCCGCCAGCGCCCGCATTACCGAGTCCCGCAACCATCCGTGCAGGCCAGTTCCCGGGGCCAAACCGCTGCCCAGTGGCGGCAGCCCCTTCGACGGCAAATACAGCGGATGCGGGTTGAGCTCGATCCACGGCACCCCGATCAGCTCGGCGACCATGCCGCCACAAGCCGTGATGACGTCGGACAGCACCAGATCGAGTTCCATCTCCCGCAGCTGCGGCAGGTTGAGTACCGCCATGCGGGCGGCGCGTTGGTGAATCTTTGCTCCGGCGTCGGCGTCGTCATCGGCCGCAGTGGGTTCCAGACCCGCCAGTTCGACGGCGTCGACCCCGGCACGGCGAGCAGTCTCAAGCCAGGCGGGGCCGGTGAGCAGTGTCGGAGTGTCGCCGGCGGCCCTGAAGCGCCGGCACAGCGCAATCGCGGGAAAGCAATGTCCGGGATCGGGACCGGCCACGACGGCGACACGCATCGACCTCACGTTGTCTGCCCTCACGTTGTCGGCAGCCGCACGACCCGCCGGGCGGCGTGGAGCGCCTGGCCTGGCGTGTCGCCGCGGCACACCCGCCCGGTGTTGGCCATCACGGTCCGGCGCGCACTACTCGCCGCTGCCATGCTCACCTTCCATCGGGCACACCCTGCCCGGTATCGGCGTCGAACTCAACGTCGAGCCGGCCTCGGCGTGCCAGAGCGAGGTGGGGCCACCCGCCGACTCGCCGAAGTTAGGTTAGACTCTACTAACTAAATTGGTTACACTACGCTGCGTGAGACGTGTGCGGCCCGGTGGTGAGCCGGAATCGAACGCGCGCGCCCGGGTGAGCGACAGCGAAGCGCGATCGCTGGTGCTGGCGGCGTCCTACCGCGTCCGAGACGTCGGCCGGGTCTGGACGTTGATCGAAGAAGGGCGCTCCCCGCTGGTCGGCCTCGGCGCACGCTACGTGGTTCTCTACACCTCGATCAACGAGCCGGGCCGGGTGCTGGTGACCATCGGTATCCGGCGTCGAACATCGGTGCAGGAATTGTTGCGCTCACCTGCGGTATTCGAATGGTTCGACCTCATCGGCGTCGACGACCTGCCCGCGATATTCGCTGGCGAAGTGCTGGAGAAGATCAACCTGGTCGCCGCCGAGACGGACACGATTGCACCCGGGGTGATCATCGGCGCGGTCTCCGCTGTCGCAGACGTCGCGGACCTGATGACGAAGGTGCACGACGGCCTGCACCGATTCCGGGACGCCGGGGTGCGCAAGGTCTGGATCTACCGGGCCTTCGACGACCAGCGGGAAGTGCTGACGCTGATGGAACTCGACAACGTGGTCAGCGCACAGCGCTGGATCGATGATCCCGACGAAGCCGCGGAGTGGATGCCGGGCGCCGGGTTCGGGGTGTACCCGGGCCTGTTCGTCGGAAAACTGGCCCATGTGATGCGCGCCGAGGCGGATCAGTGAGGGGAAGGGCTGATGTATGTGTGCCTGTGCGTCGGGGTCACCAGCCAGACCGTGGCCGACGTGGTCGCCGGCGGCGCGTCGACCTCGAAGCAGGTTGCCGCGAGGTGTGGCGCCGGCAGCGAGTGCGGGCGCTGCCGGCGCACCGTGCGCGCCATCATCGCCGCTGCCCGGGACTCGGCGCCTGCCCGTCCGGGCAGCGTCCGCATCGAAGTCGGTTGATCGCTGCTTCGCCAGTCCGCAAAAGCCGCGCCTCAGCGCGGCCGATGCCGACACTTGACGGCGATTGTGCGCTTGCCGATAGGGCAGCTTAGATAGCGCTATGTCGCACGCCGCTGCCAGTCCGCCGTCGCCATCCGGTCAACTCCCCCACGACTTCGACCACGTTCACTCCGATGTCAGCGGCGGTTGGTTGCGGGCCGCCACCTTCGGCGCCATGGACGGCCTGGTCAGCAACACCGCCCTGATCGCCGGTGTGGCGGCCAGCGCCCGCGCCGACGTCATCCTCGTCAGCGGCTTCGCCGGCTTGCTGGCCGGAGCGTTTTCGATGGCCCTGGGCGAGTACACATCGGTGAGTACGGCCAACGACCAGATCGACGCGGAGGTCGCCGTCGAGCGTCGCGCCCTCTCGGCGCATCCCGACGCGGAACGGGCCGAACTGGTCGATTTGCTCGTCGGGCTGGGCATGACCGAACCGACCGCCCGGCGTGCCAGCGACGAGATCCACCGCAACGCCGACAGCGCGGTCAACTTCCACCTGGCGCTTGAAATCGGGCTCGATCCGCGGGAAAAGCCCTCGGCCCGGCTGGCCGCGATCTCGTCGTTCGTGATGTTCGCGATCGGCGCGGTCATCCCGCTGATCCCCTACCTGCTCGGCTACGCCTCGCTGTGGGCCGGGCTGGTGTGCGCCGGCGCCGGCCAGGTGACCGCAGGAGCGCTGGCCACCCGGTTCACCGGGAAATCCGCGTGGTGGGCCGCGTTTCGGCAACTGGCTTTCGGCGCCGTCGCCGTCGCCGCCACCTATCACATCGGTTGGCTGGTCGCCGAGCTCGTCTGACAGCCGGCTCAGGTGCAGTTGATCAGCGCCATGAAGCCGTAGTCCATGTGTGATTGCTTGTGGCAGTGGAACAACGACAGGCCGGGTTGGTTGGCGGTGAAGTCGAAGGCCAGTGCCTGGTAGGCGCCGAGCATGACGACGTCCTTGTGCACCCCGGCGGTGGGAGTGCCCGCGATGTGGGTGATCTCGAAGGTCGTCCGGTGCAGATGGATCGGGTGGTTGTTCTAGGTGGCGTTGCTCACCCGCACCCGGTAGCGCTTGCCCCGGGCGACGTCGAAGCGGGGCTCGCCGGTCTTGGTCGAGAAGGGTTGGCCGTTGATCGTCCAGACGTCGAAACCCTCCTCGGCGTCGGTCTTGCGCTCGATCATCATCTCGAACTCGTGGTCGACGGCGGCCGGCCGGCCGGCCGGCGCAGCGAACAACCGGTAATCCCAGGTGAACGGCGGGGGAGGGATCCACTGCGGCGGCCCGGTGTGGCCGGCGTATTCGACGACGGTCCCCATGCCGCGGCGCCGGGCGTCCTCGTCGATGTCGCCGAGGACCCACACGCCCGGGGTGTTCATCTCGACCACCGCGGAAATGCGTTCGGCGGCGCCCATCCATAGCACCGGAACCGTGGCGCGGGTGGGCACCGGGTTGCCGTCCAGTGCGATGACGGTGAAGGCATGCCCGGGCAACGCCAGGCCGCGGGTCTGGGTCGCACTGGCGTTGAGCAGCTGCAGCAGCACCCGCTCGCCGGGCCTGACCCGGATCGGATCGCCGTGCCCGAGTTCGCGGCCGTTGATTGCCAGCGCGGTGTATTCCAGGTCGTAACCCGGCGGCCGCCCGCGCGCTTGCGCCCGCGCGATCGCGGCCTCGCCTTTGGCGCGCAGCTGCGGTATCGGGGCGCCGGCCAGGTAGTTGGTGCCCATTGCCCCGGAGCGGTCGAGGTAGGGCTCGAATTCCTTGAGAGTCAGGAAGACCTCGCGGTCGTAGCGCCCCGGATTGTGTCTGGGCTCGATGTAGACGGGTCCGACCTGGCCGTTGTAGGTCCCCAGGCTCAGGTCGTCGCCGGCTGCTAAGTGAGTGTGGTAGTAGCGCAGTCCCGACGGTCCCGGCGTAAAAGCCAGCCGCCGCATACCGTGCGCGGGAATGAACGGGGTGCCCTCCTCGGCTGCGCCGTCGACGTCGACGGGCAGCGTCTGGCCGTGCCAGTGCAGCTGCTCGGGGACGTCGGTGTCGTTGTAGACGTCGACTACGACGGGCCTGCCCTCGGTGAACCGTAGCAGCGGGCCGGGGAACTGGCCGCTGTACAGGCGGGTCGATACCACCCGTCCCGGGGCCAGCTCCACCAGCCCGATACCGATCCGCACCGTGTAATCCGCCTTGCCGGGCGCTGGCTTACGGCTGCATGCGGCCACCGGCGCGGCCTCAGCGCCGGCGGCCCCACCCACCAGCGCCGCACCGCCCAATTTCAGGAACTCGCGTCGCCCGAGGGTCATCGCCGGCCGGTACCTCCCCGTCATGCCCATGACGTGCCCACGATGTGCCCGTGATGTGCAGCGTCCCAGATCCGAGGGAGCAGTCTAGACCGTTGCCCGCCGGCTTCGCCGCACACCGACCGCGCACCGGCCTGCGGCGAGGATGAATTCGGTCCTACGCTGGTGACCATGACCGAGCAGACTCGCGAGAACACCCGAACAGTCGAGGGGTTCCTTCACGCGCTGGCCGACGAGGACTTCGACACCGCAGCGGCTGCGCTGGCCGACGAACTGGTCTACCAGAACGTCGGATTACCCACCATCTATGGCCGCGAGCGCACCATGAAGCTGTTCCGGCGCATGGCGGGCCGGGTCAGGTTCGAGGTGAAGATCCACCGGATCGCCGCCGACGGGGCCGCGGTCCTTACCGAACGTTCCGATGCGCTGATCGTGGGCCCGTTGCGGCTGCAGTTCTGGGTCTGCGGGGTCTTCGAGGTGCATGACGGACGAATCACGCTGTGGCGTGATTACTTCGACTTCTACGACATGCTCAAGGCGACGGTGCGCGCTCTGGTCGCCTTGGCATTGCCGTCATGGAAGGCCACGTTCTAACGGCCAACCGCCCGTGGCGATAAAGGTGCTCGGAGCCGGTAATCGGGCGGTGGGGTGGCCGCAGCCGGCAGCGGCTCCGCACGCAACCACCGGTAGCGCATCAACAACAGCGTCGCGGCGAATGCCTGCACCACCGCGATCAGCCCGGTGAACTCCAGCAGCAGCGCGAACCAGCCCCACGTCGCCAGCAACACCGTCACCGCCGCCCACAACAGGCTTCCCAGGCCGAATACCACGCCCCAGCGCAAGGCCCGGCGGCGACGGCGCAGCAACCGCGCCCGCGGGTCGGCAGCGGCATTGATCGCGCGCGCGATCAAGCCGATCAGCCTACCGGCGGTGGATGCGGTGTCCGCGCCGTGCGGCAGCAGCATCGCCGCGCCTACTGCTTCTCGACGGCACCATCGGCGGGCGGCAGAGCCGCCTCGCGCATCGATGCGCGGATCTGCTCCAAGCGAGCGTGTCCGGCCATCTGCACGCTGGCTTGTTCGACCTCGACCATGCGGCCCTGAACCGAATTCTGGGCAAGTTCGGCGGCGCCGAGCGCGCTGGCGTAGCGGCGTTCGATCTTTTCGCGCACCTCGTCGAGGGTGGGGGTGTTGGCGGGGGCGGCGAGCTGGCTCATCGACCGCAGTGATGCGCTGATCTGCTCTTGCATCTTGGCCTGCTCGAGTTGGCTCAGCAGCTTGGTGCGCTCCCCGATCTTTTGCTGGAGCACCATCGCGTTTTGCTCGACCGCTTTTTTGGCCTGCTCGGCAGCCTGCAGTGCCTGGTCGTGCAGTGACTTGAGGTCCTCGACGCTCTGTTCGGCGGTCACCAGTTGGGCCGCGAACGCCTCGGCAGCGTTGGTGTACTCGGTGGCCTTGGCGGTGTCCCCCGCGGCGGTGGCCTGGTCGGCCAGCGTCAGCGCCTGGCGCACGTTGACCTGGAGTTTTTCGATGTCGGCCAGTTGCCGGTTGAGCCGCATCTCGAGTTGGCGCTGATTACCGATCACCTGGGCGGCCTGCTGGGTGAGCGCCTGATGGGTGCGTTGCGCCTCCTCGATGGCCTGCTGGATCTGCACCTTGGGGTCGGCATATTCGTCGATTCTTGCGTTGAACAGCGCCGTGAGATACTTCCACGCTTTGACGAACGGATTGGCCATCAGTGAGCTCTGCTTTCCTGTCTGTGCGGTGCTTCTGCCCTGCCGCTCAATGTATCCTCCGTATCCGGGGCGTATCCGTTCGGCGCGGCTGGTCACACCAGTAGGGTCAGGCGACGGCCAGCGATACCGGCGCAATGACCATCTTGGTGGCCGGGTCGATGCCGGCGGTGCTGGGCTCGAGCTCGCGGCAGGCCAGCTCCACAGCGGCCTCGGCGAGCACCTCCGAGAGTCGGACTTCCAGCGCCGCACAGATCGCGCCCAGTAGCTCGCTGGACACCTCCTTACGACCCCGCTCGACCTCGGATAGGTACCCCAGGCTCACCCGCGCGGCATCGGACACTTCGCGCAATGTGCGTCCCTGGGAAACCCGGGCCCGGCGCAGCACGTCGCCCATCACCTGACGCAGCAATGACGACATGGTGCTCTCCTCGCTCTGAGCGGGTGGCTGTCACCTAGATCAACGCCGACGCCGGTCGGGTTGGTTCCCCGCTGCGTCAGGGGGTGGCCGATCGTCGGCGCATGTCCCTGGCTGCCGACGCGAGGTAGTCCACCCCGGTGATCACGGTCAGCGCAACGGCCGCCGCCATCACCGTCGACGCCGCGACCAGCCACGGTCCAGACAGCGGCAGCACGAACAACCCGATCGCCGCCGACTGCACCAGGGTCTTGAGTTTGCCGCCCCGGCTAGCCGGAATGACTCCGCGGTGCAGCACCGCGAACCGCAGCGCGGTGATGCCGATTTCCCGGACCACAATCAGCACCGTGACCCACCAGGGCAGATCACCGAGCATCGACAGCCCGATCAGCGCCGCACCGATGAGCGTCTTATCGGCGATCGGGTCGGCCAGCGTGCCGAACGGGGTCACCATGCCGCAATTACGGGCCAGCGCGCCGTCTAGCCGGTCGGTGATCACAGCAACCGCGAAGATCGCGAAAGCAGCGATGCGGGTGGGGGTTTGGTGGCCGTCGCCGGCGAACAACGCCAGCAGGAAGATGGGCACCAGAATGAACCGCAGCAGGGTCAGGACGTTGGCGAGGTTAGCCACCCGGACGGGCCGGAGCAGCGGATCGGTTTGCGGCTGACCCGACACGGCGAACAGAATATCGGTTAGCCACCGCACATGCCGAAGCCGATACTGTTCAACCCGTGAGCGCAGCCGGCGATTGGACGGCCTACCGGCCGGTGATCCGGCGCGCGCGCACCGCCGACGTCCCGGCGATCAAACGGCTCGTCGACACCTACGCCGGCAAGATCCTGCTGGAAAAGAACCTGGTGACGCTGTATGAGTCGGTCCAGGAGTTCTGGGTGGCCGAGCACCCCGAACATCAGGGCGAGGTGGTCGGCTGCGGGGCGCTGCACGTGCTGTGGTCCGATCTGGGCGAGGTGCGCACCGTGGCCGTGGACCCACTCATGACGGGCCGGGGCATCGGTCATGCCATCGTCGATCGGTTGCTGCAGGTCGCCCGCGAGCTGGGACTGCAGCGGCTGTTCGTGCTGACCTTCGAGACCGAATTCTTCAGTCGGCACGGTTTCACCGAAATCGAGGGCACGCCGGTCACCGCCGAGGTCTTCGAGGAGATGTGCCGCTCCTACGATCGCGGTGTCGCCGAGTTTTTGGACCTCAGTTACGTCAAGCCGAACACGCTCGGCAACTCTCGGATGCTGCTGGTGCTTTAGCGCCCCTCGGTGTCTCCCGCGGTACCGCGGATCAACGCCAGTGTCGCGGCGAGTTCGTCGGGTTTGACCAGCACGTCGCGTGCTTTGGACCCCTCGGACGGCCCGACGATGCCGCGGGTCTCCATCAAGTCCATCAGCCGGCCGGCCTTGGCGAACCCAACCCGCAGCTTGCGCTGCAGCATCGAGGTGGAGCCGAACTGACTGGACACCACCAGCTCGACGGCCTGCAGGAACACGTCCATGTCGTCGCCGATGTCGGGATCGACGTCGCTGCGTTCCGCACCTGCCTTGGCGGCCGTGACGCCCTCGGTGTATTCGGGTTCAGCCTGCTCCTTGCAGGCGGCCACGACCGCGTGGATCTCCTCGTCGGTGATGAAGGCCCCTTGTAGGCGGATCGGTTTGCCGGCGCCCATCGGCAGGAACAACGCGTCGCCCATCCCGATCAGCTTTTCCGCGCCGGCCTGGTCCAGGATCACCCGGCTGTCGGTGAGCGACGACGTCGCAAACGCCAGCCGGGAGGGCACATTGGTCTTGATCAAACCGGTCACCACGTCGACCGACGGCCGCTGAGTGGCCAGCACCAGATGGATGCCGGCGGCGCGGGCCTTCTGGGTGATCCGCACAACGGCGTCCTCGACGTCCCGCGGCGCGGTCATCATCAGGTCGGCCAGCTCGTCGACGATCGCCACCACATACGGGTAGGGCCGGTATTGGCGCTGACTGCCCAACGGGGCCGAAATCGCGCCGGATTTCACTTTCGCGTTGAAGTCGTCGATGTGGCGCACCCGGGATGCCTGCATGTCCTGGTAGCGCTGTTCCATTTCCTCGACCAGCCAGGCCAGCGCGGCGGCGGCCTTCTTGGGGTGGGTGATGATCGGGGTGATCAGATGCGGAATGCCTTCATACGGCGTCAGTTCCACCATCTTCGGGTCGATCAGGATCATCCTGACCTCCTCCGGGGTTGCCCGGGTCAGCAGCGACACCAACATCGCGTTGACGAAGCTGGATTTGCCCGATCCGGTAGAGCCGGCAACCAGCAGGTGCGGCATCTTGGCCAGATTGGCACTGATGAAGTCGCCTTCGATGTCCTTGCCCAGACCGATCACCAGCGGATGGTGGTCGCGACGCGTCGACGGCGCGGTGAGCACGTCGGCCAACCGCACCATCTCCCGGTCGCTGTTGGGCACCTCGATGCCGACGGCGGACTTGCCGGGGATCGGGGCCAGCATCCGCACGCTCTCGGTGGCCACCGCGTAGGCGATGTTGCGGTGCAGCGCGGTGATCTTCTCCACCTTGACGCCCGGGCCGAGCTCGACCTCGTAGCGCGTGACAGTCGGGCCCCGGGTGCAGCCGGTCACCGCCGCGTCGACCTTGAACTGCTGCAGCACCGACGTGATCGCGTCGACCATGCGGTCGTTGGCGGAGCTGCGTCGTTTGGGCGGATCACCGGCGACCAGCAGGCTCAGCGGTGGCAGGGTATAGGGCCCTTCGACGACCCGATCAGTCACCGGTGCCTCGCGTTTAGCCCTGCGGCCGCCGCGAGCCACGGTCGGCTCGGGGACGGTGGGAGTCTCGTCGGCGGCGACAGGATCGCCGCTCGGCGGGTCGTCGTGGTAGCCGTCTTCGTCGTCGGGTCCGAGGTATTCGGCCCCGACGTAACCGGCCCCGACGTATTCGTCTTGATCGCACCCGAAATCCCCGTCGTCGAAAGCCCGGGTGCCGAACAATGCCCGCGCCGCGGCGGGGACCTCTCGGATCGTGGTGCCGCTCAACAACAGCGTCCCGAACAACGCCCCGATGAACAACAGCGGCGCGGCCACCCAGCCGCTCAGCCCGTCGGAGAGCGGCCCGCCGATGGCGAACCCGATGAACCCTGCGCCCTGCCGGCGCCCGTCCGGGGTGTCCGGCGAGCCGGCCCACAAATGCCACAGTCCCAGCAGCGACAGCGCAACCATTGCCGCGCCGAGGATCAGACGCGGTCGAGTGTCTGGGTTGGGCTCGGTGCGCATCAGCAGCACCGCGCCGGCAGCGGTCAGCAACGGCAGCACCACGACCCCTGCGCCGATAAACGTCCGCAACACCCCGTCGACCCACGCCCCGACCGGGCGCGCGGCGTCGAACCAGCAGCTGGCCGCCACCAACAGAGCCAGTCCCAGCAGGGCCAACGCAACACCGTCGCGGCGGTGCCCCGGCTCGATGGCACGGCCGCGGCCGAGCGATCGTGCCGCGGTACCGGTGCCTCTGGCCAGCAGCAGCCAGGTCGCGCGCGCTCCCCGGCCGCACGCCAGCCCCAGGGTGGCGATCAACGAGTGGTTTCGACGTCGCGTCGGCTTGCTCGGCCGCTTGCGCCGCGCTGCTGCCCGTGCCGACCCATAACCGGCCCGCGACGTGGCCCGTGACCTGCTCGTTCGGCTGCTGGACCGGGCGACAGTCTTACTTGGCATACTAGGAAGCCTAGTCCCAAATACACTATCTGCACCATCCGCCACACCCGTAACGGAGTGTGACCGGTCAGCCGCCGGGATCGTTGAGTATGGTGACCGGCGTCACCCTGATAGCTACCGAGCTGACCCCGAGGAGTTGCCGGCATGCCCGTCGTCGTCGTTGCCACCGTGACCGCCAAACCCGAGTCGGTCGACACCGTCCGCGACATTTTGACCCGTGCGGTAAGAGACGTCCACGGCGAGCCCGGCTGCCAGCTCTATGCGCTGCACGAATCAGGCGAGACCTTCGTCTTCATCGAGCAGTGGGCCGACGCCGACGCGCTCCAGGCCCACAGCACCGCGCCGGCCATCACCACGATGTTCGCCGACGCCGGCCGGCACCTGGCCGGGGCGCCCGACATCAGGATGCTCACCCCGATCGTCGCCGGCGACCCTGCCAAGGGTCAGTTGCGACCCTGATGCTCGCGGGAAATCCCGCGCTGAAATTGCGTCCAGGGTCGTGATCGGGCCGAATTCACGACCATAGACGCAATCTCAACGCCAACAGCTCAGACCTCGAGGACGGTCGGCACGATCATCGGTTGGCGGCGATAGGTCTCCCCGACCCATTTGCCCACCGTGCGGCGCACCGCCTGAGCTATCCGCACCGGGTCGGTGACGTTCTCGGCAGCCAGCATGTCCAGCTCCGCCTCGACCTGGCGCACCGCCGGCTCCAACGCCTTGGGGTCTTCGGAGAAGCCGCGAGAATGCAGGTGCGGCGGCGCTGCCGGGCGTCCGGTGCCGCGCCGCAGCACGACGGTCACCGCGACGAACCCCGCGGAAAGAATGAGCCGCTCGCCGAGGGTGATGTCGCCGACGTCGCCGGTGACCAGGCCGTCGACGAACATCTTGCCGACCGGTACCGCGCCGGCGATACGGGCTTTGCCGGCCGCCAGGTCGACGCTGACACCGTTCTCGGCCAACAAGATCGAATCCTCGGGGACGCCGGCACGGGCGGCCAGGGCGGCGTTGGCGCGCAGCATCCGCCAGGTGCCGTGGACCGGCATGACGTTGCGTGGCCGCACTCCGTTGTAGAGGAAAAGCAGTTCGCCGGCGTAGGCGTGGCCGGACACATGCACCCGAGCCTGGGCGTTGGTGACGACCCGGGCTCCGATCTTCGACAGTGCGTCAATGACGCCGTAGACGGCCTCCTCGTTGCCGGGGATCAGGGACGACGACAACACCACCAGGTCGCCGGAGGTCAGCGTGATGCTGCGGTGCTCACCGCGCGACATCCGCGACAACGCCGCCATCGGCTCGCCCTGAGTGCCGGTGGTGATCAGCACCACCTTTTCCGGCGGCATCGTCTCGGCCGCGCCGATGTCGATCAGGTCCGAATCGGCCACCTTCAAAAATCCGAGCTCACGAGCGATACCCATATTGCGCACCATCGACCGCCCGACGAATGACACCTGCCGTCCCAATGCCACTGCGGCGTCGACGATCTGCTGCACCCGGTCCACGTTGGAGGCGAAGCACGCCACGATCACCCGGCCCTCGGCGCCGCGGATCAGCCGGTGCAGCGTCGGACCGATCTCGCTTTCGCTCGGTCCGACACCGGGCATCTCGGCGTTGGTCGAATCGCACAGGAACAAGTCCACGCCGGCGTCGCCGAGCCGCGACAAGCCGGGCAAGTCGGTGGGCCGGCCGTCGGGCGGCAGCTGGTCGAGTTTGATGTCACCGGTGTGCAGGACGGTCCCCGCTCCGGTGTGGACCGCGATCGCCAGCGCATCGGGGACGGAGTGGTTGACGGCGAAATACTGGCATTCGAACACCCCGTGGGTGCTGCGCTGGCCCTCGGCGACCTCGACCAACACCGGTTTGAGCCGGTGCTCACGACACTTCGCGGCGACCAGGGCGAGGGTGAACCGCGAGCCGACGACCGGGATGTCGGGGCGCAGCTTGAGCAGAAACGGGATCGCACCGATGTGGTCCTCGTGGGCGTGCGTCAGGATCACCGCCTCGACGTCGTCGAGGCGGTTTTCGATGTGCCGCAGGTCGGGCAGGATCAGATCGACGGCAGGCTCGTCATGGGAGGGGAACAACACCCCGCAGTCGAGGATCAATAGCCTGCCCAGATGCTCGAAAACCAGCATGTTGCGGCCGATTTCGTTGACACCGCCCAGCGCGGTGACCCGCAAGCCGCCAGGTGTCAGCGGACCCGGCGGGCACAGCTCCTGACTCACCGCAACACCGAGGCCGCGCGCATGTCGGCGGCCAGCGCCTCGACCTGTTCCGAGGTCGCGGCCACTTGCGGCAGCCGCGGGTCGCCGACGTCGATGCCCTGCAGCCGCAGGCCGGCCTTGGACATCGTCACCCCACCGAGGCGGCTCATCGCGTCACAGAGCGGGCTGATCGCCAGGTTGATCTTGCGGGCGGTCGCGATGTCTCCGGATTGGAAGGCGGTGAGCATGTCTCGGAGTTGACCGGCCGCGAAGTGGCCAATCACGCTGATGAAACCGGTCGCCCCCATCGCCAACCAGGGCAGGTTCAGCGCGTCGTCGCCGGAGTAATAGACCAGCCCGGTCTCGGCCATCAGCTGCGCGCCGGCGTGCAGGTCACCCTTGGCGTCTTTGATGCCGACGATGTTGGGGTGGGTGGCCAACTGGCGGATGGTGTCGGGCAGGATCGGCACCACCGACCGCGGCGGGATGTCGTAGAGCAGCACCGGCAACGGAGTGGCGTCGGCAACCGCGGTGAAGTGGGCGATCAACCCGGCTTGGGAGGGCTTCGAGTAGTAGGGCGTGACCACCAGCAGTGCATGGGCGCCCACGCCAGCGCAGGCCTCGGCCAGCCTGATGCTGTGTTCGGTGTCGTTGCTGCCCGCGCCGGCGATGATCCGGGCCCGGTCTCCCACCGCATCGACCACTGCCCGCAGCAGTGTCAGCTTTTCGTAGTCGGCCGTGGTCGGCGACTCCCCGGTGGTGCCGGATAGCACCAGTCCGTCACAACCCGCGTCGACCAGGTGATTGGCCAGCCGTACCGCGGTCTCGGTGTCCACCGCGCCGTCGGAGCCGAAGGGCGTCACCATCGCGGTCAACACGGTGCCAAGGCTCGTCCTCGCGTCGAATCCGGCAGTATTCACGGACCCAGATTACCCGGCAGCACCTACCGCGCTCCTGCCGCGAGCGTGCGTAGTAACGACGCGACACGCCGGGATGAGTCCGTATTTGCGCACCCTCGCGGCGGGGGTTCGCGGTCAGGCCTCGGTGGCCAGCGGGCTAGTGGCGACCTGCGTGCCGTCGGCCAGCGTGCTGATCTGGAAGTCGGCGAAGACCGCCGGGGCGACGTCGACGAGCTGGCGCAGGCAAGCGATAGCCAGTCGCCGTATCTCTAGGTCGGCGTGCTCGCTGGCCCGCATCGCGATGAAGTGCCGCCAGGCCCGGTAATTGCCGGTAACCACGAGGCGGGTCTCGGTCGCATTGGGCAGCACGGCGCGGGCGGCCTGGCGGGCCTGCTTGCGGCTCAGCACTGCCTTAGGCGCGTCGGCGAATTTGGCCTCCAACCTGGCCAGCAATTCGGTGTAGGCGGCGCGGCTGGCGTCGGCGGCCTCGGCAAGAATGCGCCGCAGCTGCGGATCGTCTTCCAGCCCCGGCGGCACGACGATCTGCGCGTCCGCTTCCGGCACGTAGCGCTGCGAGAGCTGGGAAAAGGACAAGTGCCGGTGCCTGATGAGCTCATGGGTGCACGAGCGGGACACACCGGTGATGTAGAACGACACGCTGGCGTGCTCGAGCACCGAGAAATGCCCGACGTCGATGATGTGCCGCAGATAGCCGGCATTGGTTGCCGTTTTGGGATTGGGCTTCGACCAGCTCTGGTAGCAGGCCCGTCCGGCGAACTCGACCAGCGCCTGGCCGCCGACGGCGTCGGTGCTCCACGGCACGTCCGGAGGCGCCACGAACTCGGTCTTGGCGATCAGGTGAACGCGCAGCGGCGCGGTCTCGGCCACGGCGCTCACCTTAGCGCGCGGCCCGGACAGCCCCGATCTGTGCTAGTACGGTCGTATGGCTTGTATGATAAGGTTAGCTGGATGAAGACGACGGTGAACCTTCCTGACGAGCTCGTGCGTGCGGCGCAGGAACTCGCCCGCCAGCAGCGGACCACGCTGCGAGAGTTGATCGAGACCGGTCTGCGCACTGTGGTCAAGCAACGCTCAATCCACTCGCCGTTCGTGCTGGCGGATGCCAGTGTCGACGGTCAGGGGTTACAGCAGGCGTTTCGCGGTGCGTCGTGGGACCAGATCCGCGACGCGATCTATCCGACATGATCGCCGTCGACACCAACATCCTGGTGTACGCGCACCGACGCGACGCCGAGTTTCATTCCGCGGCGGCTGAGCACATCAAGGCACTCGCTGAGGGCAGGTCGGCCTGGGCTGTCGCCTGGCCGTGCCTGCATGAGTTCTTCGCGATCTGCACGCATCCGAAGATCTACGACCCGCCGAGCACACCGGCCCAGGCAATAGCACAGATCGACGCCTGGTTGGCGTCGCCTTCCCTGTCCGTGCTAGCTGAACCGCCCGGTTACTGGGACCGGCTCAAGGCGGTCCTCGCAGCAGGGAGAGTCAGCGGTCCGCGGGTGCACGACGCCCGGATAGCGGCATTATGCGTGGTCCACGGTGTGCGCGAGTTGTGGTCGGCCGACCGCGATTTCGGACGATTCGGTTCTACGATCTCAGTTCGGAACCCGTTGGTCGGCTGACTGGCCCTGACCGTCAATCGCCGCCGGTCGCGGCACGGACTCACGACGCGATTCCTGTGGCGTGATCACCCACGGCGCGGCCTTGAGCCTGCGTCGGCCACCATCGACTCGAGCAGAGCCTGATTGGTCCGTTGCGTGAGAGTGCGCGGCATCGTGTGGGATGCCGACAATGCGGGAACGGCGAGCGGGCCGGACCTCAGTCGGTTGATGTCGTGAGTATTCGATCGCCCCGTCGAACCGTTCGGCGAATTGGACCGGATCGTCTCGGTCGGGGCGCAGGTCTGATCTGATGACTTTCAGAGGCGGTGAAACCGAATCACGGAGCTCATATGTCACGGTCGACTCACCGGCGGCGGTAGCTGTGCACCCGGTAGCGCAGCCCGGTGCTGCTGATCAGCCACTCTCCCGTGGTTGCGACCCACGTCTCGTCCAACGCCGGGGCTAACGCGTCAGCCGGTTCCCGGGGCAAGTCGATGTCCACCTCGGTGACCTCGCACCGGCTCGCGATCGGCAGCGCGAGCGTATAGATCTGCTGACCGCCGATAACCCACACGACCGGATCGGTCAGCACCTCGTCGAGACAGTTGACGACTTCGGCACCGTCCTCCACATGGTCGGCTTGGCGGGTCAGTACGACATTGCGACGACCTGGCAGCGGACGAACCGTGGCCGGCAGCGACTCCCAGGTCCGCCGGCCCATCACCACGGTGTGACCCATCGTGAGTTGTTTGAAGCGAACCAGATCCTCGGGCAGCCGCCACGGGATGCCCCCGCCGCGGCCGATGACCCCCGACGTCGACTGAGCCCAGATCAGGCTCACGCGGCCCATCGGCGCCGCTCCTTCTCATCGCTGCGCTCTGCATCGTCGCCGGCGCGGCTCATCGGCGCCGCTCCTTCTCATCGCTGCGCTCTGCATCGTCGCCGGCGCGCCTCATACCGCGACGGGCGCCTTGATCGCCGGGTGCGGATCGTAGTTCTTCACCACGATGTCGTCGTAGGTGTAGTCGAAGATCGAATCTCGCTTCGCCAAAATGAGTTCAGGGTAGGGCCGCGGTTCGCGGGACAGCTGCAGCCGCACCTGCTCCACATGGTTGTCGTAGATGTGGCAGTCCCCGCCGGTCCAGATGAACTCACCAACTTGCAACGCTGCCTGGGCGGCCATCATGTGGACGAGCAGCGCATAGCTGGCGATGTTGAACGGCACCCCCAGGAACAGGTCAGCGCTGCGCTGATACAGCTGGCAGCTCAGCCGCCCGTCGGCCACGTAGAACTGGAAGAGCAGGTGGCATGGCGGCAGCGCCATCTTCGGGATGTCGCCGACGTTCCAGGCGGACACGATGATGCGGCGTGAGTCCGGATCGGTGCGCAGCAGCTCCAGTGCTGCACTGATCTGGTCGACGTACTCCCCCGTTCGGGTCGGCCAGGACCGCCACTGCGCCCCGTAGATCGGGCCCAGATCGCCCGTCTCGGAGGCCCATTCATCCCAGATCGTGACTCCGTGCTGGTGCAGCCAGTCGATGTTGGAATCCCCGCGCAAAAACCACAGCAGTTCGTAGATGACCGACTTCAGGTGGATTTTCTTGGTGGTGATCAGCGGAAATCCGGCGGACAGGTCGTAGCGCATCTGCTGACCGAACAGGCTGCGGGTGCCGGTGCCGGTGCGGTCGGCCTTGCGGGTGCCACGCTGCAGCACCAGCCGCAACAGATCTTCGTACGGTGTGGCGATCTGCACGCCGCTTAGCGTACGTGCAAACCCGCGGAGTAGAACGGAGGGCATGCCGCATATCACCGACACCGTCACCACATCCGACGGCGCCTGCCCCGTGCGCCTGTTCACCCCCGACGGTCCGGGCCCGTGGCCCGGGGTAGTCATGTATGTCGACGCCGGCGGAGTACGCGACACCCTGGCTGCGATGGCGGCCAAGCTGGCCGGCTTCGGCTACGCGGTGCTGTTGCCCGACGTGTACTACCGCCACGGCGACTGGACGCCATTCGACATGCGAACCGCGTTCGGCAACCCAGCGGAGCGCAATCGGCTGATGTCGATGCTGGCCAGCATCACCCCGGACATGATGGCCACCGACGCCGTCGCCTTCTTCGACTACCTTGCCGATCACCCGCAGGTGCGAGGCAAAAGATTCGGCACCACCGGCTACTGCATGGGCGGGCGGGCCTCGTTCACCGTGGCCGGCCGCGTCCCGGACCGTGTGGCGGCCGCGGCGGCCTTCCATCCCGGCGGACTGGTGACCGACGCCGCCGACAGCCCGCACCTGCTGGCCGCGCAGATACGCGCCCACATCTATATAGCCGGGGCGCACAACGACGCCTCGTTTACCTCCGACGCCGCCGAGGTGCTCGAGAAGGCCCTGACAGCAGCCGGCGTCGAGCACACCATCGAGATGTACCCGGCCGGGCACGGCTTCGCGGTGGCGGACAACCCGTCTTATGACGCCGCCGCCGCCGAGCGGCACTGGACGGCGACCCGGGAGTTCTTCGGAGCCAAACTGGCCGCCAAGCCGGCAACCTAGGCGTCGCACCCATGCACGTCGACGCGATGACGACGCCGCTACCGCTGGGCCGGGTCGGTGAGCTCGCCAGACGTACCCAGGCCGCGGGGTTTGCCGGTCTGGTGTTCACCGAGGCGGGGCGCACGGCCTACCTCAACGCCGCGGTGGCCTCGCAGGCCGCGCCCGGACTCGAATTGTCCACCGGTATCGCGGTGGCCTTTCCGCGCAGTCCGTTCGTCACGGCGACCACGGCGTGGGAGCTTGCCGAAGCAACCGGTGGGAAGTTCCGGCTGGGTCTGGGGACGCAGGTGCGCACACATGTCGTGCGGCGTTACGGCGTGGCCTTCGAGCAACCCGGCCCGCGGCTGCGTGACTACGTGCTCGCGGTCAAGGCGTGTTTCGCGGCGTTTCGAACCGGCAAGCTCGATTACCACGGCAAGTTCTACCACCTCGACTTCATCACTCCCCAGTGGAGCCCGGGACCCATCGACGCCCCCGACCCCAAAGTCGATATCGCAGCGGTGAATCCGTGGATGCTGCGGATGGCCGGCGACGTGGCCGACGGCGTGCATATCCATCCGATAGCCGAGCCCGGCTACCTGGCCCGCCACGCGCTGCCCAACATCGCCGACGGAGCGGCCGGTGCCGGGCGCTCGGTGTCGGAGATCGCCGTGATCGTGCCGGAGATGACGATCGTCGGCGACAGCGACGACGAGCGCGACAAGCAACGCGAACTCGTGCGCGCCGGCCTGGCCTTCTACGCCAGCACGCCCAACTACGCGTTCATCTTCGACGAAGCCGGATTCGAGGGCACCACCGCGCGGATCCGGCAGAAGCAGAAGGCCGGCGACTTCGCCGGCATGGCGGCCCAGATCACCGATGAGCACATCGCGACCTTCGCCACCGAGTCAACCTGGGACGGATTGGCCGACGCGCTGAGCAAAAAGTACGGCGGTATCGCCACCCGGCTCGTGCTCTACAACGCGCTCACCGATCCTGAGCGCATCGAGCGCTACGGCGAGGTGGCCCGGCGGATCAGCCGCGACAGTGCCACTGGCAACGCATCTGCCGAGTAGCGGCGTCGTCGGTTGCACTTACGTGCCAAATCTCAGGAGGTCGGCAGGTCGACCAAGCTCGCCAACCGGGCGCGGTGACGGTAGCCGGTGCCGAAAGCCAACTGGTCGCTTTTGGCCCGCTTGAGGTACAAATGCGCGGGATACTCCCAGGTCATACCGATCCCGCCGTGCAACTGGATGCACTCCTCGGCGGCATGAACGGCGACGCCGCTGCAGTAGGCTTGCGCAACAGCCGTGGCGATCGCCGCGTCGCCGTCGTGACGGGCGCAGGTGTCCGCGGCGTACCGGGCTGCTGCAGCAGCAGAGTTGACCTCCTGCCACAGATCCGCCAGCCGATGCTTGATCGCCTGGTACGAGCCGATCGCGCGGCCGAATTGCTTACGGTCCTTGACATAGGCAAGGGTGGTGTCAAAACACCACTGCGCGACACCGAGCTGCTCGGAAGCCAGCAACGCCGCACCGGTCTGCAGTGCAGCGGCCAGCCCGGCCGACCCGGCGCCGATCCTCGTCGAAGCCACCCCCGAAAACGCCACGTCGGCAAGCCGTCTGGTCATGTCCAGCGTCAGCACCGGCGACACGTACAGGCCTTCCGCGGGGGTTGAGACCGTGTGCAGCTCGAGCCCGTCAGGGCCGGTCACCGGCACCACCAGCACGTCGGCTTCGCTGACACCGGCGATGCTGGTGAGGCGTCCGCACAGTCCGTCGCCGCCGACCGTCACCCCGGCGACCGGGTCATCCGGCGCAGTGGACAGCGGCACCGCTAACGCCGCCGTGATGTCGCCCGCTGCCAGCGCCGGCACCGTCTCGGTGTCGCCGGCCGCCAGCAGCGCGACGGTGGCCAGCACCGCACTGGACAGGAACGGCACCGGTGCGACAGCCCGGCCGATCTCCTCCATCACCACCGCCGCCTCGCGGGCGCTTGCTCCGGCGCCGCCCAGCGACTCGGGCACCAGCAATCCGGCCACTCCCAGATCGGCGGCCAGTGCGTGCCAGACCTCGGAGAAGTCTTGCGGCTGCGGGTCGTAGGCGCGGGCCACGACTTCCGGCGGACAACGGTCGGCCAACAGCCGGCGCACGCTGACACGCAGGGCTTCCTCGGTGTCGGAGTAGAGCAGGTCACTCATCGCGGCAGATCCTTCCACGGGATGTCTTTGTCGACCCGGTGTTCGGGCGGCAGGCCGAGGATCCGCTCGGCGATGGTGTTGCGCAGGATCTCCGAGGTGCCGCCCTCGATCGAGTTGCCCCGCGCCCGCAGGTAGCGGTATCCGGGCTCACGCCCGGTGAAGTCGACCGTCTCGGGCCGGCGCATGGTCCAGTCGTCGTAGCGCAACCCGGACTCGGCGTGCAATTCGATGTCGAAGCCGGAAATCGCCTGAGCCAGGCGGGCGAAGGCCAATTTCATGCCGGCGCCTTCCGGCCCGGGCTGGCCGGCGGTGAGTCGCTGGCGCAGTCGCAGCCCGACCAGCCGAGCGACCTCGGATTCGACCCACAGCCGCATCAGCTCGTCGTGCATCGCCGGGTTGCGCAGCTCCGGCTCGGCCCGCCACGCCGCGGTGACCTTGCCGATCATCCCGGTTTCGCGGCCGATGCCGGCCAGGGAACCGATCGCGACCCGCTCATTGTTGAGCGTGGTGGTGGCCACCTTCCAGCCACCACCCACGGGACCGAGCCGGTTGGCGTCGGGCACTCGGACATCGGTTAGGAACACCTCGTTGAACTCGGCTTCGCCGGTGATCTGCCGCAACGGACGGACATCGACGCCGTCGACGGTCATGTCGCACAGGAAATACGTCAGCCCCTGATGTTTGGGAACCGTGGGGTCGGTGCGCGCGACCAGGATCGCCATCTGCGCGTTTTGCGCGCCCGACGTCCATACCTTCTGCCCGTTGACGATCCAGTCCGCGTCTTCGGACGAGCCGTCACGCACCGCGCGGGTCGCCAGACCCGCCAGGTCGGATCCCGCACCCGGCTCGCTGAACAACTGGCAGTAGATGTGCTCTCCGGTGAACAACGGCCGCAGGAACTTTCGTTGTTGTTCGTTACTGCCGAAGGCGGCGATCGTCGGTGCCGCCATGCCCATTCCGATGCCGTTGTGTCCTCCGCCGCCGGGCGGTGCTCCCGCCGCGGCCAGCTGGGCCTCGACCTGAGCCTGAAAGCTTCGGGGCAGGTCGAGGCCGCCGCTGCCCCGCGGAAAGTAGACCCACGCCAGGCCCGCGTCGAACCGTGCGCCGAGGAATTCCCGCGGATCGGTGCGGCTCGGATCGTGTTCGTCGAGCAGTGCCCGCACCCGGGCGCGCAGGTCCTCGGCGACCGTGCCGTCATCGTCGCTGATAGCTCTACCCTCCTTCATGGCCGGACCTTCGGGGAACGCTTTCGTCGC
>NZ_VYIK01000449.1 GCF_008709575.1 Mycobacterium sp. | reverse complement strand
GCCACCGAGCGGGTGCCAAGACAGTTGTGCGTGCCCCCGGCAGGATTCGAACCTGTCTAGCGGTGGTTGCGGGGTGGTGCTTCAACCTGCGGTTTTGCGCGCCTGGCCTGCGGTGTTGCCGCCTACCAGGCACCACCCACGATAGCACGGGGTAGCGCCCGTAGTACCCTCGTAGGGCATGTGTTGGGCACGGCGGCCTTGACCGGGGGAGGTTCCAAGCGGTGAGCAGAAGGCGCTTCGGGTCGATCCGCCGATTGCCCAGCGGCAGATGGCAGGCACGATACACCGGGCCGGGCGGGACTCGACGCAAAGCGCCCGACACCTTCGCCGCGAAACTCCACGCCGAAGCCTGGCTAGCTGATGAAGCGCGGAAGATCGACGCCGGCCTGTGGAACCCGCTGCCCCGCGCCGGCCGAGGCGCACCAACCCTAGGGGAGTACTTCGAGCTGTGGCTCGCCGGCCGGCAACTGCGGCCCCGAACCCGGTACTTGTACGAGTCGTTGTGGCGCAACCACATCGGGCCCGACCTCGGCGACACCAGGATCAACGAGATCACCGCCGAACGGGTCCGCGGATGGTGGACCGGGCTCGACACCGGGCCCACCGCCAAAAGCCACGCCTACAGC
>NZ_VYIK01000448.1 GCF_008709575.1 Mycobacterium sp. | reverse complement strand
CGGTGGCGGCACCGCCCGGGACCGGCAGGTGGTGGTGGCGACCGATCCCCCGGCCGCCGCCGAGCTGACCGGGTGCCGCCCGCCGGCGATGCGCGGGGTGGTCACCGACTGGTGGAGCAGCGAGCAGGCGCCGCCGGGACCGCCGATGCTGTGGGTGGACGGCCGCGCGGGTGCGCCCGGACCGGTGCTCAACACGGCGGTGATCAGTGCGGCGGCACCCAGTTACGCCCCGCCGGGCCGGCATCTGGTCGCGGCTTCCGCGCTGCTGGGGACGGACGGAGTACCCCCCGACGAGACGGCCACCCGCACGCACGCCGGTGAGATCCTCGGTGTCGACCCGAGCCGCTGGACACCGGTCACGCGGCAAGTGATCCGGGCGGCGTTGCCCGCACAGCTGCCGCCGCTGTGCGTGCGCCGCCCGGTGCGCACGGCGGACGGGCTGTGGCTGTGCGGCGATCACCGTGATACGGCGTCGATCCAAGGTGCGCTGGTCAGCGGGCGCCGCACCGCCGAACAGATCATCGCCACCTGACGTCGGCGAGTGCTGCGGGGCAGATTACCGCCGCCACCATCGGCGCGATTTAGCCTCGGTGTGGCCGTCGCACCACTGGGATGGCGGTACCTGCG
>NZ_VYIK01000447.1 GCF_008709575.1 Mycobacterium sp. | reverse complement strand
TCAGCGCTACCGCGAGCTCGATCCCGGCATCCCGCAGTTGGAGCCGCTGGCGCTGTTGGCGATGCAAGCCGAGTGGTTCGCCAAGCATTAGATCCAGGCGAGGTCAGCATCGGGTCGCAGCACGGATCCGTTGCCGCTGTTCTTCGGTGGTGTGGTCGCGGACGGCGGCCGCGGCGCGCAGCTGCCGGGCCGCCTGCTCGCGGTGATCGCCCGCCGTCGCGGCGGCCGGTGTCAGGTCCAGGTAGAAACCCTGCAGGCCCAACAGCATCCCGCGGATGTCGCAGAAGTGCGCGCCGACCCGGTGCCGGGCGCCGGCGGCGTCCCTGCGCGGGTGCGGATAGCTGCGTTTTCGCATCGAGACTCCTGGTCTTTCGGCTTGGATGACCGACTGCTCCGCCGCAAAACAAGCGTGTTGGCGATAAACGGATGTGGGAAATGCCCGGCGGCCCGCCGACGAGTAATCCGTTTGTTCGGTTCTCAAGCAAACCTAACACGGTGACCGCCGGCAGCCCTGCGAGTGACACGGTGACATTAGGCACACCAGGGCGTGGTCATCATCCGGCCCGGATGCGGCGTCGCCTAGCGTTGCGCTATGGCAGCTGTCGAACTGACAACACTCGAGGACCAC
>NZ_VYIK01000446.1 GCF_008709575.1 Mycobacterium sp. | reverse complement strand
GGGCTGGCTCCTGCGACGCGAGAAAGTAGCCGATTTGACGACCAAGGTCAGACACCGGGATTGTCTGGATGTTGTCGCAACTGACGACAGACGGTTGATTCAGCCCGTTCACCGTGCCTACCGGGACTTCGGTGGCCAGCCCTCGCACAGTTGTCGTGATTGGGGCGACGGTGAGGTTGGTGAGATGCGGACGCACGACCTCGCGGGTGAGAATCAGGACGGGTCGAGCTTTGTCGAGCTGGGCGATGTGGATAGGTCGCATCAGTCGATGTCGAGGGAGGTACGAGCAGCGTGGCCGGCCAGCGCATCCCAATCACTCGAGGCTGACATGCTGGCCGCGAGGATCTCCGCGTCGCGTTCGGCGAGACGACGGCGACGTTCCCGTTCCAGCGCCCGGACCACGACAGCCGCACGGCTGCGGGCATGTTGTCCCCGGATTTCGTCATCGATGAAGGCGACGATCTCGTCGGGCAAGCGGACCGCAATTTGTGTGCTCACTTCACGGATGGTACCAGTTTGGTATGCACTTCGGGATTCGGGGTCGGGTTTCACCCCGAGCCGTTTAGACCATCGCGCGGCGCCCGGTGAGCGCACGGCCGAGGGTCAGCTCGTCGGCAAACTCCAGGTC
>NZ_VYIK01000445.1 GCF_008709575.1 Mycobacterium sp. | reverse complement strand
AATTTACAGATTCCGTCCAGGTTCCTAACCTGTGTGATATTCGGCACAGTTCCGCACGGTATTGTAGGCAGCCCGGATTCTATTTTCTTTAGCCGGTGCTTGTATCAATTGCTGGTTGTCAAGACACAAAGTTGTCTTGGGGTGGCGGAGATAAGTGTCGATTGTCGACGGCGCAGTGTCCTCCTGGAACATGGCATCGACGAACGGCCCCATCCACGATTAACAGTCAATGGTTAGACTTTTTTTACAATTGGTATCTAAACAATAGGGACTCGCGGTAGTCTCCGCGCGGCAACCATCGACGTTCTCACCTAGTTTGCTAGTTCGCTTCGCTGCCGGCCTGTTTCGCCCGGTCAGGCTCCGGCTGGCTCGGCCGGGCACAACGGCGGCACAGCTGAGTTTTCTGGAAAGATTCTGTGCATCGGCCGGTTCGGGTTCGGCGCAAAGGCGGCAACAGGTCATGTCTGCTACAACTTAAGCGTCACGAAAAAACTGGGAACGCCGAGGCGGTTTCGACCAGTCGATCCTGTAGGACCAACCAACGCCGGTTGTCATTACTCGGCGTTGTCCAGCATGCTCGTTGAAAGGCGAACGCCATATGGCGCTTAGGCAGCGCATAGCGGAGTGGAAT
>NZ_VYIK01000444.1 GCF_008709575.1 Mycobacterium sp. | reverse complement strand
TTGGGGGGCGCTGCGCGAGGTGTTCCCCGAGACGAAAGAGCAGCGCTGCTGGTTCCATAAGATCGCGAATATCGTTGCTGCACTGCCGAAGTCGGCGCATTCTGGGGCGAAGAAAGCGTTGGCGGAGATCTGGAACGCCGAAGACAAACGCCATGCACTCGACGCGGTGAAGGCGTTCGAGGCAGCCTATGGCGCCAAGTATCCCAAGGCGGTCGCCAAGATCACCGGCGACCTGGATCAGCTGCTGGCCTTCTACGACTTCCCGGCCGAGCATTGGGTGCATTTGCGCACTACAAACCCCATCGAAAGCACCTTTTCGACCGTACGCAACCGCAGCAAGATCACCAAGGGTCCGGGCTCGCGGGCAGCTGGAATCGCCATGGCCTACAAGCTGATCGAGGCAGCCCAGTCACGCTGGCGCGCCGTCAATGCGCCACACCTGGTCGCCCTCGTCCGTGCCGGCGCCCGCTTCGAGAACGGCAAGCTCGTCGAGCGCCCCGACGAATCGGACGCTGACGAGCCAGGGAAGGAGGCCGCCTGAAAAAACGGCCCGATCCACAGGTATTGACAATTGCTCTTGCGGCATGAAACTCCGCCCAAACACCACCACTGTACAAAGCGAAAACAGCACG
>NZ_VYIK01000443.1 GCF_008709575.1 Mycobacterium sp. | reverse complement strand
AAGCGCCGTCCAGTGCTGGTCATCCAGGCCGATCCGTACAACGCCAGTCGCCTTGCGACCGTGCTCACCGCGGTGATCACCTCAAACACGGCCCTGGCGGCGATGCCCGGCAATGTGTTCTTACCTGCCGCAGTGACTGGGCTTCCATGCGATTCAGTCATCAATGTGACTGCGCTCGTGACGCTTAACAAGACGGACCTGTCGGATAGGATCGGTGAAGTACTGCCAAATATCATGAGCGAAGTCGACCGGGGTCTCCGGCGCGTGCTGGGCCTTTGACCGCTTTGGCGCAGATATCTTGCCGCATAATTCAAGTCGTACTGGGTAGCTGGTAGCGATGGTGTTTGAGGCAGCGTTGCGAGCACATTCGCCTGGGGCATCTCGCATTGGTTTAGTACCGATAAGGGACATTATGTCAGGTAAAGACTCTTGAGGCCGGGTCGCTGAAAAGTCGGCCGAGCCAGCGGGTCATCTCGTTTCGAATAGCGGTTCCACTGCGAAATGGTCGTGGGCGGCTGTCGAGGCCAGAACCGGCCCAACGGTCACCGCCCGGTATCCATATGGAAACGCAATCGACTTTGGGCCTTTCGGGCTCTATCGTTCGCAGCATTCGCATCGTTAACATCGCGCGAT
>NZ_VYIK01000442.1 GCF_008709575.1 Mycobacterium sp. | reverse complement strand
GAGTGGTCGGCGAGTTCCTGGAAAGCTACTTCCCGGTGCCTGCGCCCTGGGAACGGGTCGTCGC
Organism: Mycobacterium sp.; assembly: GCF_008709575.1. Lineage (GTDB taxonomy): Bacteria > Actinomycetota > Actinomycetes > Mycobacteriales > Mycobacteriaceae > Mycobacterium. The sequence goes on along the minus strand of NZ_VYIK01000442.1, from coordinate 569 downwards.
CGACGAGTGAGCGGTGACGTCCTCCGCGCATTGAAGATGCGCGAATTCCTTGTGGTGGTGTGCTGTCGCGCTATGCCGCTTGTTGGGCGGGTAGCGCCGTAGGCTCACCAGCAGGGAAGGTTTGCGTCGAGCGGCTCTGTCGCATCGCGGCTTTGGCTTTACGCCGGGCTTTGATACGCGCCACTGACCTCCGCGAGGGCGGATGTCTGCGGCCTCGCTGCTTAGATACTGCTACGGCCGGACCTCGACGCCCATCAACGTCGTGACGGTGGAGCAGCCAACCATGGTTGGCTGCTTCCAGATCCAGCCGGTCGGAACCATCAGCGCCCCTGTGGACGTGCAGTCCCAGGAATGCCGAAAACAGGTCCCGGTCTTCTGTGATGCCGCACCCGCAGCGGTGGACCCGTTGGTTGAGCGGCTTTTTCTTCCGGTTCCCACATAAACAGGTTTGCGACAGGGCAGTCGTGTAGGGGCTGTACTCGTAGAGGCGATCGCCGCCGGCGCTTTCAGCCTTGCGGCGGATAGTCTCTACGAGCAGTCCCGGTGCCCGGTCGCGCACACTGCGTGGA
>NZ_VYIK01000441.1 GCF_008709575.1 Mycobacterium sp. | reverse complement strand
CGATCAACAACTCGTTCGGATTCGGCGGGCACAACGTAGCCCTGGCGTTCGGCCGGTACTGAGACTGCCCAATCGAGGAGGAGATTCTCAATGAAGTTGTCAAGCCGCCGCAGCGTTAGGCGCGGTGGGTTGATAGGCCCGGTGGTCGCGCAGCATGGCCCACAGGACGTTGAGGCGTCGGCGGGCCAAGGCGAGGATCCCTTGGGTGTGGGTTTTGCCTTCGGATCTCTTGCGGTCGTAGTAGGTGCGCGAGGCGGTGTCGGTGCGGATAGCGATCTGGGCGGACAGGTAGCAGGCGCGCAGCAGGCGCCGGTCGTAGCGGCGGGGTCGTTTGAGGTTGCCGCTGATGCGCCCGGAGTCGCGGGGTACCGGAGCCAGCCCAGACACCCCGGCGAGGCGGTCGACGGAGTCGAAGGCGCTCATGTCACCGCCGGTGGCGGCGAGGAACTCGGCGCCGAGCACGACACCGAAGCCGGGCATGCTCACGATGATCTCGGCGTGGCGGTGGCGGCGAAACCGCTCCTCGATCATCGTCTCGGTCGCGCCGATCTCGATGTCGAGGGTCATCACCTCCTTAGCCAGGCGAGCGACCATGGCGGCGGCGAGGTTTTGGCCGGGCACCGTGGTGTGTTG
>NZ_VYIK01000440.1 GCF_008709575.1 Mycobacterium sp. | reverse complement strand
ACCGGCTGGCCTGGGCGGCGCTCAGCGGCTGTCCGGAACTGTTGGTGCGCGCCGCTTTCCACTACGTCCGCAGCGCAGTCACCGTCGTTCCCGAGGCACTGCCGAACGCGGACGAGCTCGCCGCACTGCTTACTGCGGATGATCGGGCTAAGCCGTGCGCCTGATCCGCAGCGCGGAGGTGACCATCGGGATCTGCAATGGCAACCGGGCCAGCGCGATCAGCCGCATCGGCCACGGCTTGCCCCACCACAGCCGCACCATGTTGAGGTTCGCCGGGAAGACCGCGACGAACAGCGCGGCCGCCATTAGCGCGCCGAATCGGCGGCTGCTCTTCGACAGCAGCAGCGTGCCGGTGATCACCTCGGCGATGCCGGACGTGTAGGTGTAGAACCGTTGGCTTCCCGGCAGTTCGACCGGAACGATGGCGTCGAAGGGCTTCGGTGCCAGCAAGTGCGTGATGCCGATACCGATCAGCAGCGTCGCCATGCGGTACGCGGGTGCCTGGTCGGCGTCGCGATGTGCTGTGGGCGCGATGGTGGTCATGGTTACATTGTGTCGTGCGCCGGCCGATGAAGGGGTGCTGTGGCCAGAGCTAGCTGGCGGAGCGGTTTCGACGAGACGTTGACCACCCAGC
>NZ_VYIK01000043.1 GCF_008709575.1 Mycobacterium sp. | reverse complement strand
TGCACATCCGACGTGGGCTCGCCCGCGCGGTCGCCGCAGCCCCGCTCGCCCGCGGCCGCCTGGGCCGCGGCGGCCAGGGCCAGCTCGCCGCGGATCTGTTCGGCCACCGGGGCCAGCGCCTCCAACGCCCGGCCGAGCCGGTCGTCGTTGAGCAATCCCGCTGGCACGCCGAACAGTTCGGCCATCGCCGCGCTGGATGCCCAGCCCGCGACGTCATACAGCGGTGCTGGCCCGCACAGCCGGTTGGCCACCAGCGCGGCGATCACTTCCCCGTGGGTCAGCATGGCCCGTCCCCGCATCGGGGCCGCCGAGTCGACCAGCTCCACCAACCCCAGCCGGGCCAGGTAATGCGCCACCAGCAGCAGTGGCCCGACGTGACGGCGGGTGCCAGCCGGTGGCGGATCCAGCCGGGCGAAGGAGGCTGCCAGCTGCTCAAGTTGGCCCGACGCCTTGAGTTGGTCCTCGCGGCCCAGCGTGCGGAGCACACGATGGCGCACCCGGCCGTGCTCATCCCGGTAGGCTTCAACCAGCCGCAGATACACGTAGCGCTTGCCGCCCTTGACGATGGCGTGGCGCTTAACGTACATGCCGGACCCATCCAGTGACCTCGTAGTTGGTCCTACACTACCGCGATCAGCAGTGCATTACAAGCATGTAATTCAGTGAGCCTCGGCCGCCGCTGAGGGAGACAGTTTGGCCCTACATGATCAAGCCGCGCACCGATCTCGTCAGCGCGACTAACCATCGGTATCAGCATCAAATATCAACCACCACAATGGATTACCGCACACACCCAAGCACCGAAGCTCGCCAGCAAATCAGGCCCTACGCTCGACCAGTGCGGAAAACGGGCCTAGCTCACGTGGGTGCGTGGGTCGGTGACACCCTGGTTGGGGTGACGGGTGAAGTCGGTGCGGCTCAGTGGCTCGTTGGACCCGGATCAGACGATCAGCCCAATCGCCCGCCAGCTCGGGCGTCGGAGGAACAAGTCTGCATCCAGGGTATCGAGGCTGCGCCCACAGCGCTGCAGAACGCGATTTCGTCGCCCTCAGGATGAAGCCTGATCCGGTTCGGGCAGCGCCGGGTCGGCGCGAACTGCACGCTGGTAAGGGACGAACGTGGTTGCTGTGCCGTCTTTGTGCTGGCGGGTTTCGACATGGCGCAGCAGATGCGCGCGAGGACAGTGCTGACAGCTCAGCGCAACGCCCCGTGGAACGAGGGCCGCAGTGGCCCGAGTGCGGTGGCCACCGCGAGCCCATCCGGCGACTTCGACCCACCCGGTGGCACATGGCATAGTATGTGCCCACCATCACACGGTCTTTGCGGTGGTTGACGAGGGTGTAGCGGCCTGGCCTTGCGGGGAACACTGGTAGCGCAAGCCTTGACGAGTCGGACGAGCCAGGAGGTGCACGGTGGCGCAACAGGTAGAGGTTAGCGAGGAGCAGGCCAGAGCTGTCGCCGAGGAGTCTCGCGAAAGCGGTTGGGACAAGCCGTCCTTTGCCAAGGAGCTGTTTCTGGGCCGCTTTCCGTTAGACCTGATCCATCCATTCCCCCGGCCCAGCGACGAGGAGGAGGCCCGCACCGACGCCTTCCTTGCCAAATTACGCGAATTCCTTAGCACGGTCGACGGCAGTGTCATCGAACGCGATGCGCAGATTCCCGATGAATACGTGAAAGGCCTTGCCGAGCTGGGTTGTTTCGGCATGAAGATCCCCACGGAGTACGGCGGCCTGAACATGTCTCAGGTCGCCTACAACCGGGCCCTGGTGATGGTCGCGACGGTGCACCCGAGCCTGGGGGCTCTGCTGTCGGCCCATCAGTCGATCGGGGTTCCGGAGCCGCTCAAACTCGCCGGGACCGAAGCGCAGAAGCGTAAATTCCTGCCGCGGTGCGCCGCGGGCGGGATTTCGGCGTTCCTGCTTACCGAGCCCGACGTCGGCTCTGATCCGGCACGGCTGGCATCGACCGCGACGCCGATCGAGGGTGGAGCAGCCTACCAGCTCGACGGTGTCAAGTTGTGGACAACTAACGGTGTGGTCGCCGATCTGCTGGTAGTGATGGCCCGCATCCCCAAGAGCGCGGGTCATCGCGGCGGGATCAGCGCATTTGTCGTCGAAGCCGATTCGCCCGGTATCACCGTGGAGCATCGCAACAAGTTCATGGGGTTGCGGGGCATCGAAAACGGGGTCACCCGGCTGGATCGGGTCCGCGTTCCGCGCGAGAACCTGATCGGCCGCGAAGGTGACGGCCTCAAGATCGCGCTGACCACACTTAATGCCGGACGGCTGGCCATCCCCGCGATGACCGCTGGAGCCGTCAAATGGTCGCTGAAGATCGCCCGGGAGTGGTCGGGCGAACGGGTCCAGTGGGGGAAACCGATCGGCGAGCATGCCGCCGTCGCCGCGAAGATCTCGTTCATCGCCGCAACCACCTACGCGCTGGAGGCGGTGCTCGAACTTTCCGGTCGGATGGCCGACGAGGGCCGCAACGACATTCGGATCGAGGCGGCGCTGGCCAAGCTGTGGTCCAGCGAAATGTCGTGTCTGATCGCCGACGAGTTGCTGCAGATCCGCGGTGGACGTGGCTATGAGTGTGCCGAGTCGTTGGCCGCGCGCGGTGAGCGTGCGGTGCCGGTGGAGCAGTTGCTGCGCGATCTGCGGATCAACCGCATCTTCGAAGGGTCCAGTGAAATCATGCGGCTGCTGATCGCTCGCGAGGCGGTCGACGCGCACTTGACTGCGGCCGGGGAGCTGGCCAACCCGAGAGCCGAGCTGCGCCAGAAGGCCAAGGCGGCGGTCAATGCCAGCGGGTTCTACGCAAAGTGGTTGCCGAAGCTGGTGGTCGGTGAAGGACACCTGCCGACGACCTATCGTGATTTCGGCGCGCTGGCGAAGCATCTGCGTTTTGTCGAACGCTGCGCGCGCAGGCTCGCCCGCAACACCTTCTACGGGATGGCGCGGTGGCAAGCCGCTCTGGAGCAAAAGCAAGGATTCCTCGGACGCGTGGTCGACATCGGTGCGGAGCTGTTCGCGATGGCGGCCTCGTGTGTCCGCGCCGAAGCCCAGCGTGTCGCGGATCCCGTCGAAGGCGAACAAGCCTACGAGCTGGCCGATGCTTTCTGCCGGCAGGCGACCCTGCGGGTCGAGGAACTCTTCCGCGCGTTGTGGACCAACACCGACGGCACCGACGCCCGGCTGGCACGCGAGGTGCTGCGCGGTCGCTACACCTGGCTGGAGGAGGGAATCCTGGACCAATCGGAGGGCACCGGGCCGTGGATTGCGCATTGGGAACCGGGCCCGTCCACCCAGGAGAACGTGGCGCGGCGCTTCCTGACCGTGCCGGGATCGTGACGGCGCATCAGGGCGCCCACACCGTGCGCACCGACCACTCCGCGTGCGGGACATCGTGCAGTTCGCCGGCCGGGTCGACAACCAAGGTCAGCAACTGCACGACGATCCCGGTCAGCCGCCCGCGCACAGCGTCGACGGTGGCGATGGTGACCGCCAGCCGGGAGCCCGGCCGAAACATGGTGACCGTGGCGTCGTCGGGATCCTGGTACACCCGCAGCAGCCGCCAGGGCGCCCGTCCGATCGCCGTCGACACCGACAGCTGCACGGGGTCTTGCGCGTCGACCGGCAACTCGCCCTGCGCGTGCGGCGCCTGACACTTGGTGAGATCGAGCACGTTGCAGTACAGGTACGGGCCCACCCGGGTCAGATGTCCGTGCGAATAGGCGCTGATTTCGGGTCGGGAGTGTCCGTGCCCGCGCACGCCCAGCCAGGTGCCCAATCCGGCCGCCGTCGAAGTCACCACCACCAGGGCGGTGACCAGCACGGCGACGTGCCGTCTCACTCTGGCGCCGCCGTCGCGGCGGTTGCGCCGCGACGGCCACCTTCCCGCTCGACCATGACGGGCCGGTTGCCGCCCAGGCCGGGAATCAGCGAGTCACCGCGGAAACTGACGACCGTCTGGGCCAGGCCGAGTATCAGCAGCGCGCTGACCACGCTGAACCCGATCCACAGCTCGGTGTACACCAGCACCCCCAGCGCGCCGCCGAGTACCCAGGCCAGTTGCAGCGTGGACTCCGAGCGACCGAACGCCGACGCGCGGGACGCCTCAGGCAAGTCGTCTTGCAGCGAGGCGTCCAGTGAGGCCTTTGCGATCGCGCTGGACCCGGCGGTGACCAGCGTCGCGATCGCGGCCACCAGCAGGCTGCCGGTCACCGCGACGGCCAGCGCGGCGGCGGTGACCGCCACTGTGCAGCTCACCACCAGCTCCGCGGGCTTGCCCAACGCCAATCGGGCAGCCGCGAAGTTGCCGGCGAAGTTGCCGATGCCGGCCGCCGCCCCGATCAGTCCCAACATGCCCAGTTGCACCCAGCCGCTGGCGTCGTGCGCCTTGGCCACAAAGGCCGGGTACAAGAACAAAAACCCCACCATGACCTTGATCGTGCAGTTGCCCCATAACGCGGTGATGATGTTGCGGCCCAGCGGTTGTCGAAGCGTTGCGCCGGCCCGTTGAACGTGTTCGGGCCAACTGCGGCGCGCTGGACTGTAGCGATAGCTCAACGTGGTGGGGACCTCGCCCTCGGTGACCTCCACCCAGCGCGGAATGCGCATCGAAAGCGCAGTGCCGGCCAGGGTGACAGCGACGACGACGAACAGCGCACCGGGCAATGCGAAGAGCCGGGTGAACACATACTCGACGCCCGCCGCGATGCCGCCGCCGACCATGGTGCCGCCCAACAGTCCGAACACGGTCAGTCGGGAGTTGACCCGCACCAGGTCGATGCTCGGCGGCATCACTCGGGGGGTCACCGCGCTGCGCAGCACCGAAAACGATTTCGAGAGCACCATCATGGCCAGTGCGCACGGGTACAGCACCCACGACGGAAAGCTGCCGGTTGCGCCGTCGTAGTTGGCGATCAGCACCACGGCCAGCCCCGTGCGCAGCGCGAACGAGGTCGCCAGCGCCACGCGCCGGCCGTGCTGCAGCCGATCCAGCGCCGGACCGATCAGCGGGGCGACCACGGCGAACGGCGCGATCGTAATCAGCAGATACAGCGCGACCCGGTCCTTGCTCTCACCGGTCGCTGCGGCGAAGAACAGCGTGTTGGCCAGCGCGACGGCCATCGCGGAGTCGACGGCAAAATTCGCTACCACCGGCCAGGTCAGTGCCGTCAGCCCGGACTTGTCGGCGCCGTCGGCAGTGGCAGCGCGTTGAACCAACCCGTACATCCGCGAGCCCATTTCGCGGCTGCGCTGAGCGGCCGCGCGGGTCACGGTGATCCGATCTCCGCCGGTGCCGCGGACCGGCTCACGCCGGTCGCCGGTGTCCTGACGAGGTTGCAGCGGGGGCAGGTAACGGTTGGCGCTGGGCATTGGCGGCGGACGGTGCGGACGGCGATAGCCCGGATCGCCGGGTGGGTAGTTGGCCATCCCGGGGTGCCGGGTCGGGTGATCGCGTCGTTGTCCGGCCACGAAACAATTCTTGCCCATGTTGGCCGTCCGGGCCCGCAGGCGACCGGTGTGGCCGGTCGCCGGGCTGCTACGGCAATATTGAAGACGTATGGAAACACCAGGCAGCACCACCGGACCTACCGCGGCCGCGGCGGCGGCAGACATGCCCGGATGGCCGCAGGAGTTGGCGGCGCTCCTCACCGGCGCCGTCGAGCAGGCCCGGGCGGCTATCACCGAGTTCAGCGGTGCCGACACGGTCGGTGACTATCTCGGTGTCGGCTATGAGGACTCCACCGCTGCCACCCATCGGTTCCTGGCCCACCTGCCCGGCTACCACGGCTGGCAATGGGCGGTCGTGGTGGCCGCCTACCCGGGCGCCGACCGTGTCACGATCAGTGAGGTGGTGCTGGTACCCGGGCCGACGGCGCTGCTGGCGCCGGAGTGGGTGCCCTGGGATCAGCGGATCCGACCCGGCGACCTGGGGCCCGGTGATCTGTTGGCGCCGCCGGCCGACGATCCGCGCCTGGTGCCCGCTTACCTGGCCAGCGGCGACCCTCAGGTCGACGAGATCGCCGCCGAGATCGGGCTGGGACGGCGGCAGGTGATGAGCGCCCTGGGCCGCTCTGCGGCGGCGCAACGCTGGCACAGCGGTGACTACGGTCCTGATTCGCCGATGGCCCGGTCGACCAAACGGGTGTGCCGCGATTGCGGTTTCTATCTGCCGCTGGCCGGTTCGCTGGGCGTGATGTTCGGGGTGTGCGGCAACGAGCTGTCCGCCGACGGGCACGTAGTCGACGCCGAGTACGGCTGCGGCGCGCACTCCGACACTCCCGCTGCGCCGAGCAGCGGTACGCCGGCATACGACCCCTACGATGACGGGCTGCTCGACGTTACCGAGAAACCGGCGGACACTTAACCGTTCTCGGCGGCCGATTTGATCTTGGCCAGGGAGGCGTTCATTCCGTCGAGCATTTCGCGGTCAAAGCTGTCCGCCCCGCCCAGCAGCGTGTTGGCCGTCAGGGTCGAGATCGCCTTGACGCCGTTCTCGGCGTGTCGAGTTTCGACCAGCCGGGTGCCCTCGGGAATCGGCTGCAACTCATAGCTCCACACCGCGCCGTTGAGGGGAATCTTGAACGCCAGCTTCTGCTGCGGGATGACCTCGGTCAGGGTCGATGTCGTGGGCCAGAACAGCAACCCGCGCCGGTTCAGGTTGAGGGTTCGGGTGCCTGGGCGCACCGGGCCGAGTGGCTTCATCCAGCGGCACTGCGGGCTCCACTCCGGCATCCGGCGGAGGTCAGACACCAACTCCCAGACTTTGGTCACCGGTGCCTTGATATCGATCTGTGCTTGCAAGAGCGGTGCTGCCATCGACCAATCCTTCCTTGTGGATAGCGGTAATCATCCCTTCGGGGCCGGATCACTTTGCGACTCGAGCCCGATCTGAGCTCCCCGCGCGCCGCGGCGCGCGGCATGACGTTGCCAGCGGAAAATGCCGGTGCCCAGCATGCCGACTCCCAGCCCGGCCACTGTCACCGGTCGCCAACCGTCCAGGTGCGGCACGGTGAACGCAACCAATGCGGCCACCAGCCACGCCAGCGCGCCGACGGCGATGACCGGCCACACCTGCAGCAGCGGTGTGGGCAGCGGCGGCGGCTGCGGGGTTTGCTCCGGGTCAAGCATCGCTTCCACGGTAGCCCAGCCCGCATCAGCGATTTCCTCCTAACGGTCCGACATTGTGTCGTAACGTTCGCGCTGTGACCGACCCCGATACCCGACTGGCCAGCGACCTGTCCTTGGCGGTCATGCGGCTGGCCCGGCAGCTACGCTTCCGCCGCTCCCTGTCGCCGGTGTCGTTGTCGCAGCTCTCCGCCCTGTCGACGTTGTCCAAAGAGGGCCCGATGACACCGGGTGCACTGGCCGTCCGGGAACGGGTTCGCCCACCGTCGATGACGCGGGTGATCGCCTCGCTGGCCGATCTGGGCTTTGTCGACCGCACGGCGCACCCCGACGATGGCAGGCAGGTGTTGGTTTCGGTGTCCGGTGCCGGCGCCGAACTGCTGGAAGCCGAGCGCCGGGCGAGTCAGGAATGGCTCACCGAGCGGCTTGGGTGCCTGGCGCACGCCGACCGTGAGACCCTGCGCGAGGCCGCCGATCTGATCTTGTTTCTCGTCGACGAAGGCCCACGTGGATGAGGTGATCGTCTGCGACGTCACCGATCCCAACGATCCGCGCGTCGACGACTTTCGCAACCTCAACAGTGTCGATCAACGCCCCGACCTGCCGACCGGCCGCGGCCTGGTCATCGCCGAAGGCGTGCTGGTGGTGCAACGGATGCTGGCGTCGCGGTTCAGACCGCTGGCACTTTTCGGCACCGACCGCCGGCTTAGCGAGCTCCGGGCGGATCTGGCCGGTAGCGACGCGCCGTACTACCGGGCTTCCGCCGAGGTCATGGCTCAGGTGGTGGGCTTTCACCTGAACCGGGGAGTCCTCGCCGCGGCGCGCCGAGCGCCGGAGCCGACACTGGCGGGGGTGCTCGCCGGCGCGCGCACGGTCGCGCTGGTCGAGGGCGTCAATGACCACGAGAATGTGGGCTCGATCTTTCGCAACGCTGCCGGGCTTGGCGTTGACTCGGTGGTGCTCGGCAGCGGTTGTGCCGACCCCTTGTACCGGCGCGCTGTGCGGGTGTCGATGGGACACGTGCTGTTGGTCCCCTACGCGCGGGCACGCCACTGGCCGGCTGACCTGGATACGTTGCGGCAGAAAGGGTTTCGATTGCTAGCGATGACACCCGACCGCGAAGCGGCGATGTTGTCGGCGGCGATGGCGGCGGTGCGGGACGAACGCGTGGCGGTACTGGTAGGCGCCGAGGGGTCCGGGCTGAGCCATGCCGCGATGCAGGCCAGCGACCTGCGGGTACGCATACCGATGTCGGGTGGCACCGACTCGCTCAACGTCGCCACCGCGGCGGCGCTGGCCTTCTACGAGCGAGTTAGGCTCGCCCAATGAAGGACGAATCAACGCCTTGGGCAAGGGGTTTAACGGTAGCCGCCTTCGTCGCTGCGGTCACCGCGGTCGCGGTCGCGGTGTTGAGTCTGGGATTGGTCCGGGTGCACCCCTTGCTGGCCGTCGGGCTCAACCTGGTGGCGGCCGGCGGATTGGCGCCGACATTGTGGGGATGGCGGCACACCCCGGTGTTGCGCTGGTTTGTCGCAGGCTTGGGAGCCGGCGTGGCTGCCGCGTGGGTGGTGTTGCTGGTGCTGGCGGCTCGGGCAACCGGCTAGCGCCGGGGCCGGAGGTCAGCGCTGAACTCCGGAGCGCACACCCAGGAGCACATCCTCCCACGCCGGCACCGGCGGCTTCTTGGCGCGGCGGGTCCGCACCGGTTCGCCGGGACTTTCCTGACTGGGGCTTTCCGACGGCGCAGGATCGACTTCGGGCGCGTCGAATTCCAGCTGGGCGACGGGCGCCACCGGCCGCAGCGGACGGTCGAAGTCGGGGTCGATCAGCTCACTTGCCGCGTCGTCCACGGCGGTGACCGTCCCGCCGTGCGCGCCCGGGGTGAAGCGGAAGTGCGCCAGGTTCTCGGAGCACCCGGCTCGCCAGGCCAGCTGCACCGTCCAGCGGCCGTCCTCGTTACGCCAGGCATCCCAGGTGGTGTTGTCCGGGTTGAGCCCCCGCGACAGCAGCGCCGCGGTGACGGTCTCCAGCAACGTCGGCACCGCAGGACCGTCGGCCAGCACCGGATGTGCCGCCGCTGCCAGCTCGGCAGCCCGCGAGCGCTCCAGCAGCACCGGGTGAGCGAACCGTTCAACCCATCGAATGTCCACACCGGCTGCCGCGGCGACCTGCTCGACAGAGGCCCCGGCGCGGATGCGGGCCTGGATTTCCTTGGGTCGCAGGGCGCTGCTGGCTTCTGACTCGTGGGTTTGCATCCCTCGAGCCCCGTCACCAAGCACAGCGGCCCGCAGCCGCTCGTCGGCGCGCAGCCTGAACGTGTCGGCCGGCGTCGCGGTCGGGTCCAGGCCCTGGCAGATGATGTGTTTGCCGTCGACGTCGAGGCCGACAACCTTGAGTTCGCGCATGACATCTCCTCGCAGGCCTGTCAGGTGCGCACTTTAGTGCAGCCAACCGCTTGCGCCGCGGTGACACGCGGGTCGGCGACAGTTCAGAGTCTTTCGACCACCCAGTCGATGCAGGCGGTGAGCGCGCTGACGTCGTCGGGTTCGATCGCGGGGAACATGCCAACCCGCAGCTGATTGCGGCCGAGTTTGCGGTAGGGCTCGGTGTCGACGATCCCGTTACTGCGCAGCGCCGCGGCGACGGCTGAGGCGGCCACGTCCTCGGCGAAGTCGATCGTGCCCACCACCTGGGACCGCAGCCGGGGTTCGGCGACGAATGGCGTGGTGTAAGGGCGCTGCTGCGCCCAGCTGTAGAGCCGTTGCGACGAATCGGCAGTTCGCTTGACCGCCCATTCCAGCCCGCCGTTGTCCAACAGCCACTCGAGCTGTTCGGCCAACAGCACCAGCGTGGCGATCGCCGGGGTGTTGTAGGTCTGGTTTTTAAGGCTGTTCTCCACCGCGATCGGCAGCGACAGAAAATCGGGCACCCAGCGCCCGGAGGCGGCAATCGCCTCGATGCGCGCCAACGCCGCAGGGCTCAGGATCGCCAGCCACAAACCGCCGTCGCCGGCGAAGTTCTTCTGTGGCGAGAAGTAGTAGGCGTCGGTCTCGGTGATGTCGATCGGCAGGCCGCCGGCGCCGGACGTGGCATCGATGACGACCAGCGCCTCTCCGGATCCGGGCGGACGGCGCACCGGCACCGCCACCCCGGTCGAGGTCTCGTTGTGGGCCCAGGCGACCACGTCGGCGGACGGGTCACTCTGCGGCTCCGGTGCGCTGCCGGGATCGGTCTCGACGACGATCGGATCGCCGACGAACGGGTTCTTGGCTACCGCTTTGGCGAACTTCGAACTGAACTCGCCGTACGACAGGTGCAGCGACCGCTTGTCGATCAGCCCGAACGCTGCGGCGTCCCAGAACGCGGTCGCACCGCCGTTACCCAGGACGACCTCGTAGCCGTCGGGAACCGAGAAGTAATCCCGCAGCCCGCTGCGCACCCGCCCGACCAGATCTTTCACCGGCGCCTGCCGGTGCGAGGTCCCGAACAGCCCCGCGGCGGTGGTGGTCAGCGCCGCCAGCTGTTCCGGTCGGACCTTCGACGGGCCGCATCCGAAACGGCCGTCGCCGGGTTTGATGCTGTCGGGAATCCTGAGCGCCTCAGCCATGGCCCCCAGGTTAGTGAGCGTGCGGCTGTGACTGGAAGCACAGCCGTTCGGTGGCACAGCTTTGCCCCACAGGGGCGGGGTTGGGCCTGGAAAGTTGGCGATACCTACGGTACTGTGTACTTCACTCGTCCCAATGCGAACCTCAGGGGGAGACCCGGCATGGCTCAGAAGATTGCTCGGACGAAAATGGTGCAGCGGTGGCGCCGCAACATGGATGTCCAAGACGACATCGAGTACGTCGAGATGCTGCGCACCCTGTCCGAAGGGTCGGTGCGGCGTAACTTCAACCCCTACACCGACATCGACTGGGAATCCGACGAGTACGCCGTCACCGCGAACGACCCGCGCTGGATCCTTCCGCAGACCGATCCGCTGGGCCGGCATCCCTGGTACCGGGCGCAGTCGCAGGAGCGGCAGATCCAGATCGGCATGTGGCGGCAGGCCAACGTGGCCAAAGTCGGCCTGCACTTCGAAAACATCCTGATCCGGGGCCTGATGGAGTATGCGTTCTGGGTGCCCAACGGGTCACCGGAATACCGCTACTGCCTGCATGAGGCGGTCGAAGAGTGCAACCACACCATGATGTTTCAGGAGATGGTGAACCGCATCGGCGCCGACGTGCCCGGGCTGCCGCGGCTACTGAAGTGGCTGCAGCCACTGATTCCGCTCCTGGCCGGACCGCTGCCGATCCCGTTCTGGTTCGGGATTCTTGCCGGTGAGGAACCGATCGACCACACCCAGAAGAACGTGCTGCGCGAAGGGAAGACGCTGCACCCGATCATGGAGCGGGTGATGGCCATCCACGTGGCCGAGGAGGCGCGCCACATCTCGTTTGCGCACGAGTACCTGCGCAGACGGGTGCCGCGCCTGCCGCGCCGCCAGAAATTCTGGCTATCGCTGACCGTCCCGGTGACCATGCGGATTCTGTGCTCGGCCATCGTGGTGCCGCCGAAGGCGTTCTGGCGCGAATTCGACATTCCGCGGCAGGTGCGCAAAGACGTTTTCTTCGGTTCGCCGGAGTCGCGGCAAATGCTGCGCGACATGTTCGGCGACGTGCGGATGCTCTGCGCCGACACCGGATTGATGAATCCGGCCGCCAAGATGATCTGGCGGATCTGCAAGATCAACGGCAAACCGTCGCGCTACCGCAGCGAACCGCAGCGTCGGCCTCTCGCCGCGGCCCCGGCCGCCTGAGAACGACCCGGCCTGTGCCGCACGTTATCACCCAGTCGTGCTGCAACGACGGGTCCTGCGTTTTCGCTTGCCCGGTGAACTGCATTCACCCCACGCCGGACGAGCCGGGCTTCGCCACCGCCGAGATGCTCTACATCGACCCGGGGGCATGCGTGGACTGCGGGGCTTGCGTGACTGCATGCCCGGTGGGCGCGATCGCGCCCGATACCCGGCTGGCGCCCGAGCAGCTGCCGTTCGTCGAGATCAACGCCTCGTTCTACCCCGCCCGGCCCGCCGGGGTGAAGCTGCCGCCGACATCGAAGCTGGCCCCGGTGCTGCCCGCTGCCCAGGTCCGCGCTCGCAAGCCCCCGCTGACCGTGGCGATCGTGGGCTCGGGGCCGGCGGCGATGTATGCCGCCGACGAGTTACTCACCCAGCCGGGGGTGCGGGTCAACGTGTTCGAGAAGCTGCCGACGCCCTACGGGTTGGTGCGCGCGGGAGTGGCGCCCGATCACCAGCACACCAAACGTGTGACCCGGTTGTTCGACACAGTGGCCGATCATCGCGGCTTTCACTTTTTTCTCAACGTGGAGATCGGCAAGCACCTGAGCCACGCCGATCTGCTGTTGCACCATCACGCCGTAATCTATGCGGTCGGCGCGCCGGCTGACCGCCGGCTCGACATCGACGGCGCCGACCTGCCCGGCAGCCTGACCGCCACCGAGGTCGTCGCCTGGATCAACGGGCACCCCGATTTCACCGGACTGCCGGTGGATCTGAGTCACGAACGGGTCGTGATCATCGGCAACGGCAATGTGGCCTTGGACGTGGCCCGGGTTCTCACGGCCGACCCCGACGTCCTGGCCCGCACCGACATCGCCGATCACGCACTGGCCGCGCTGCGGTCGTCGCGGGTCCGGGAAGTGGTGGTCGCCGCCCGCCGCGGCCCGCTTCACTCGGCCTTCACCCTGCCCGAGCTGATCGGGCTGACCGCGGACGCTGATGTGGTGCTCGACCCGGACGACCACCAACGGGTGCGGCGAGACCTGGAGACGGGGCCCGATCTTTTGACCCGGCAGAAGCTAGAGATCCTCGGCAAACTCAAAAACAGCTCCGCGCCGGCTCAGCGGCCCCGCATCCGGCTGGCATATCTGCTGACCCCGCGGCGGTTGATCGGCACCGACCGCGTCACCGGGATCGAATTCGGTGTGACCGGGACCGGACACGCGCGCCGAATCGACGCGGGCCTGGTGCTCAGTTCGATCGGCTACCGGGGCAAGCGCATACCCGACCTGCCCTTCGACGAAACCGCCGCAGTCGTGCCCAACGACGGGGGTCGGGTCATCGAGCCGGACATCGGACGACCGGTGCCCGGCGCCTATGTGGCGGGGTGGATCAAGCGCGGGCCCACCGGGTTCATCGGCACCAACAAGTCCTGTTCCCTGCAAACCGTGCAGGCCCTGGTCGACGATTTCAACGACGGGCTGCTGGCCGACCCGGTTGCCGGACCTCGCGCCCTGTCCAGGTTGGTGTATGCGCGCCAGCCCGACGTCGTCGACGCGGCCGGCTGGCACGCTATCGACGCCGCAGAACGCGCGCGGGGGATCAGCGATGAGCGGCCGCGGGACAAGTTCACCTCGATCGCCGACATGCTTGCGACCGCGGGGACCGCGCCGCGGCCGTCGATGCGGCGCCGGCTGGTCGACCGGCTACGCGAATTGGCCTAGCCGGGCCGTGCCGAGCAGCTCCCAGCCTTCGACGGATTCGGGGCTGCGCGGCCCGGGCCCGACGTAGATCGCCGACGGGCGAACCAGCTTGCCCAGCTTTTTCTGCTCGAGAATGTGGGCGCACCATCCGGCGGTGCGGCCGCAGGTGAACATCGCCGGCATCATCTTGGCCGGCACCCGGGCGAAGTCCAGAATCACCGCGGCCCAGAACTCGACGTTGGTTTCGATGGCCCGGTCCGGGCGTCGCTCGTGCAGCTCGGACAACGCCGCCTGCTCCAGGGCCATGGCCACCTCGTAGCGCGGCGCTTCCAGCCTTTTGGCGGTCGCCCGCAACACCCGCGCCCGGGGATCTTCGGCCCGGTAGACGCGATGACCGAAGCCCATCAGTTTCTCGCCGCGATCGAGAATGCCTTTGACCAAGCCGCGCGCGTCCCCGGTGCGTTCGACTTCTTCGAGCATCGGCAGCACCCGGGCCGGCGCGCCGCCGTGCAATGGGCCGCTCATCGCGCCGATCGCCCCGGACAGCGCCGCCGCGACATCGGCACCGGTCGAAGCGATCACCCGTGCGGTGAACGTCGACGCGTTCATCCCGTGCTCGGCTGCCGACACCCAGTACGCGTCGACCGCCTCGATGTGCCGAGGATCGGGCTCGCCCTGCCATCGGGTCATGAAACGAGCTGTCACCGTGGGGCATTCGTCGATGATCCGCTGCGGTACGGCAGGTTGATAGATGCCGCGCGCCGATTGGGCGACGTAAGACAGCGCCATGACCGATGCGCGCGCCAGTTGCTCGCGGGCGGTGGCGTCGTCGATGTCGAGCAGCGGCTGGTAGCCCCAGATCGGGGCCAGCATCGCCAGACCGGCTTGCACGTCGACCCGCACATCGCCGCTGTGGATCGGCAGCGGGAACGGCTCGGCGGGCGGCAGGCCATGGCCGAACTTGCCGTCGACCAGCAACGCCCACACATCGCCGAAAGTGACCTGTCGGCCGACCAGATCCTCGATGTCCACGCCCCGGTAGCGCAAAGCGCCGCCGTCCTTGTCCGGTTCGGCGATCTCGGTGGTGAAAGCCACCACGCCGTCGAGGCCGGGGACGAAATTCTGCGGGACCACAGTCATGAGGGGATTGTCGCACGCGGGTCCGGGCCGGTCGCTACCGCCCGGTAACTCGCGGTGCGTGCCGCGAGTACTGTTGGCCCGATGGCAGGACCGGACAACGAACACCTCGCCGCGATGCGGGTGGAGTATGGCTCCGTGGAAAAAGACGGCAGCCCGGATCTCGACGTCGACTGGCTGGCAGACGGTTGGGTTGCGTTGCTGCGCAAGTGGTTCCGAGATGCCGAAAACGCCGGCTTGGCCGAGCCGAACGCGATGGTGCTGGCGACCGTCGATGCGGGCAAGCCGGCCACCCGCTCGGTGCTGTGCAAGGGATTCGACGAGGACGGGATCACGTTTTTCACCAACTACGACTCGGACAAGGGCGCCGAGCTGGCCGCCACGCCCTACGCGGCGGCGACTTTTCCGTGGTATGGGTTGGGCCGGCAGTTTCATATCCGCGGTCGGGTGACCAAAGTCACGCGAGAGGCTACTGAGCATTACTGGTCCAAACGGCCACGCGGGTCGCAACTGGGCGCCTGGGCGTCGCACCAATCGCAACCGATCTCCTCGCGTGCTGCGCTGCTTGACCAGCTCGCCGAGGTGACCGCCCGCTTCGCCGATGTCGAGCACATCCCGGTTCCGCCGAACTGGGGCGGCTACCGCATCGCCCCCGACGTGGTCGAGTTCTGGCAAGGTCGGGAAAACCGGTTACACAACCGCATTCGCATCACCGGCGACCGCATCGAACGCCTGCAGCCCTAGGTGCGCTGGTATCCCCGGCCCGCCATGGCCGTGGTGGCCCCGCCCCCGGGCGGGCGCTTCGCGACGACAGCGACTACCTTCGGCTGTACCAACCTTGGATGAGCGAAAAGGGGTTCTTGTGGCCGCAAGCGACGACACCGCCACCCTCCGATACCCGGGTGGTGAGTTGAGCCTGGAGATCGTGCGCGCCAGCGAGGGAGCCGACGGTATTGCCCTCGGCGCGCTGCTGGCCAAGACCGGTTACACCACCCTGGACCCGGGCTTTGTCAACACCGCGTCCACGACAAGCGCGATCACCTACATCGACGGCGATGCCGGCATCTTGCGCTATCGGGGCTACCCGATCGAGCAGCTCGCCGAGAAGTCGACCTTCATCGAGGTCAGCTACCTGCTGATCTACGGTGAGCTGCCGAGCAAGGAGCAGTTGGCCGAATTCACCCGGCAAATCCAGCGGCACACCATGCTGCACGAGGACTTGAAGCGCTTCTTCGACGGCTTCCCCCGCAACGCCCATCCGATGCCGGTGCTGTCCAGCGTGGTCAATGCGCTTTCGGCCTATTATCCGGATTCGCTGGACCCGGTGGACAACGGCCAGGTAGAGCTGTCCACGATCCGGTTGCTGGCGAAGTTGCCGACGATTGCCGCTTACGCGTTCAAGAAGTCGGTCGGTCAGCCGTTTCTCTACCCGGACAACACACTGACTCTGGTGGAGAACTTCCTGCGGATGACCTTCGGGCTGCCGGCGGAGCCCTACCATCCGGACCCCGAGATCGTTCGGGCGCTGGACCTGTTGTTCATCTTGCACGCTGACCATGAGCAGAACTGCTCGACGTCGACGGTGCGGCTGGTGGGCTCGTCGCGGGCCAACCTGTTCACCTCGATCTCCGGTGGCATCAACGCGCTGTGGGGTCCGTTGCATGGCGGCGCGAACCAGGCGGTATTGGAGATGCTCGAGCAGATCCGAGACAGCGGGGGCGACGTGGGTGAGTTCGTCCGCAAGGTGAAGAACCGCGAGGACGGCGTCAAGCTGATGGGCTTCGGCCACCGGGTCTACAAGAACTACGATCCGCGGGCGCGCATCGTCAAGGAGCAGGCCGACAAGGTGTTGGCCAAGCTCGGCGGCGACGACAACCTGCTGCAGATCGCCAAGGAGCTCGAAGAGGCAGCGCTGACCGACGACTACTTCATCGAGCGCAAGCTCTACCCGAACGTCGATTTCTACACCGGTCTGATTTATCGGGCGCTGGGCTTCCCGACGCGGATGTTCACCGTGCTGTTCGCGCTGGGCCGGTTGCCCGGTTGGATCGCACACTGGCGGGAGATGCACGACGAGGGCGACAACAAGATCGGCCGGCCTCGCCAGATCTACACCGGCTACACCGAGCGCGACTACGTCACCATCGACGCGCGCTAGGGGTGTGGGCGCTGATCTTGCTCGCCGATTTAAAGGTCGATTTAGCCGACACGGCGAAGAGATCGGCGGCCGGTGTCCTAGGCTGGCAGATCGGCCGGGCGATTCAATCCAGGTAGTCCCCGATAGTCCAGGTTGGGAGGGCCCATGGCGAGTCCCGAGAAAGCTTCCGAAACTGCCGAGCCGCGGCGATCGGCCAAGTTCTACCGGCGACCTCTCGGGGTCCCGTGGTTGATCGCCCTGATCGTCGTCCCGCTGTTGTTGGCGGCGATCGGTTACGCAGTAGGGGACCGAAACCACGCGGAGTCCAATGCGCCGACCGGGGCGCCGACCGGGGCGCCGGCATTGCCCACGGGCGCCAACCGGAAGCCGACAATTCCGCCGGTGTCGTTGACGCCGGTGTCGATCACCCGCAACGGTCGCGACATCACCCTCAGCGGGTTTTTCCCGGACGAAAGGGCTAAGGCCGCGCTGCTGGATGCGGTGATCGCCGCGGTGGGCTCGAACGCCAATATCATCGACACTCTCGGGATCAACCCCGACGTCACCGCGCTGGATTTTTCAGACGCCGGCCCGGTGTTCAATGCCGCCGCGTCGATCACCAATTTCAGCCTCGTGGTCAGCGGGGACACCATCACGCTGAGTGGAACCGCCGCGTCGGCCGAGCAGCAGGACGCCGTCGAGCAGGCGGCAGAGAATGCCTGGCCCAACCTGAATATCGTCGACAAGATGGGTATTAACGGGCCACTCACGTCGACCGGATCGCCCGGCGTACCGCCCGTCGGTGGTCACTCCAGGTAAGGAGTAAGGAGAATCCGACATGGACTTCGTCATCCAATGGTTGTGGTACCTGTTGGCTTTCGCTGCGGGTTCGATGGTCGCCTGGGCGATCACTATGGTGTCGATCCGGCCGGCGAGCAAAGAGCAAGCTGCCGCGGAGCTGTCCGGTGCCGGTGAGATGGGAGCACACTGATGCACAGCGCGAATCTGTTGTTGATCGCGCTGGCCTTCGTATTCGGGTTGGTGCTGACGTTCGCGCTGATGATCGGGCGTGTCGAGGCCGAAGCGCCGACCGCTCCCGCCGGGTCCGAGCCGCCCACCGACACGGCGTCCGCAGACACTGACCCGGCGTCGTCGTAGCCGACGGTTTAGCGCGGCCCCGGCAGCCGCAGCAGCAGCCGCACCCCGCCCAGCGGGCTGTCCTCCAGCCATGCCGTGCCGCCGTGCAGCTGCGCCTGCTGGGCCACCAGCGCCAGGCCTAGACCCGAGCCGGAGGTGGAGGCCGTCGACCCGCGGGAGAACCGTTCGAACACGATCCTGCGCTCCTCTTCGGGCACGCCGCTGCCGTTGTCGTCGACGGCGATTTCCACCCCGGCCCGCGAGCTGACCGCCGAGAGTTGGACTCGTGTCGCGCCGCCGTGCTTGACGGCATTGGCGATCGCGTTGTCGACGGCGAGGCGCAACCCGGCCGGCAGGCCCACGATGATGCAGGTCGGCGAGGGCGCCAACGAGACCTCGAGGTGGGGGTAGACCCGCATGGCGTCGTGGGCGGCGCGGTCGAGCAGTTCGGTGATGTCCACGGGTACATGGTCGTCCGAGGTGGACAGCTCGCCCTGGGCCAGCCGTTCCAGCGCGCTCAGCGTGGCCTCGATCCGGGACTGGGTGCGGATCACGTCGTTGAGGACTTCTTTGCGCTGGTCGTCGGGCAGGTCCAGGGTGGCCAGCACCTCGAGGTTGGTGCGCATCGCGGTGAGCGGGGTGCGTAGCTCGTGCGCCGACACCGACGCGAAATCACGTGCGGAGGCCAGGGCTTCTTCGGTGCGTTTCTGCTCTTTCCAAATTCGATCCAGCATGCCCCGCATCGCCTCGGCGATTTCGACGGCTTCGCTGGCACCGCGAACGCCGACCTGGGGTGCCTCGTCGCCGGCGTGGACCGACCGCGCCTGCTGAGCCAGCCGTTTGAACGGTCGCACCGCGAACGTGGCCAATAGCCAGGCGAAGACCGCGGCGGCGCCGATGGCGAATCCGCAGACCAGGATCACCCGCCGGTGCTCGGCATTGGTCTCGGCGATGGTCTCGTCGTAGGTGGCGCCCACTTCCACCGACGTGGGCTGGGGCGCCGGGACATCCACCGTCCGGACCCGGTAACGGGCTCCGCCGATGGTGGTGTCGGCGTAGCCGGCCGGTAATTCCGGCAGCGTGATGTTCGAGTTGGACGTCACGTGGTCGCCCTTGCGGATGGTGATCACGACTCCGCGGTCGTTGGGTGAGCGCGGAATCTGGTCGAGTCCGCGCGGAAGGAACGGGATCGCGAAGCCGGCTGCCTCGTCGAGCCGGCGGTCCAGCCAGTACTTGCGGTCTCCGGTGATGCCGTTCCAGACGATGGCACCGACGATGAGCACCGGGATCGCCGCGCCGATCACCGTCGCCACCACCACCCGGGCGCGCAGCGACGGGGTACGGGTCAGAATGCGCGACACGAGGTTCATGAGGTTCATGGGTTCTTCGTCACTGCGTGCGCAGCACGAATCCCACTCCGCGAACGGTGTGCAGCAGCCGGGGGGCGCCACCGGCCTCCAGTTTGCGCCGCAGGTAGCCGATGAACACGTCGACCACGTTGGTGTCAGCGGCGAAGTCGTAGCCCCACACCAGTTCCAGCAGTTGGGCGCGGGACAGGACCGCGGTCTTGTGCTCGGCCAGCACCGCGAGCAGGTCGAACTCGCGTTTGGTCAGGTCGACGTCGACACCGTTGACCCGGGCTCGCCGGCCCGGAATGTCGACCTCCAGCGGGCCCACCGTGATGGTCTCCGACGACGACGTCGCAGCGGACCCACGGCGACGCAGCAGGGCCTTGACCCGTGCCACCAGCTCGGCCAGCACGAACGGTTTGACCAGGTAGTCGTCGGCGCCGGCTTCCAGGCCCATCACCCGGTCGTCGACCGAGCTGCGCGCGGACAGCACACAGACCGGCACGTCGTTGTCCATGGCGCGCAGGGCGGTGACCACGCTCACGCCGTCCAGCACGGGCATGTTGATGTCCAGCACGATCGCGTCCGGTCGCGTCTCGGTGGCGCTGCGCAACGCTTCGGCGCCGTCGGCGGCGGTGGACACCTCGAATCCCGACAGCCGCAGCCCGCGTTCCAGCGACGCCAGTACGTCGGAGTCGTCGTCGACCACCAAAACCCGGGGTGCGCTCACAGCTGCGTCCATGCTGCCCATCTTGCCTGATCCGGAAGCGTTGCCGTGGGAACATCCGCACGCGTCCGCGCGCGTCGGCCGAACCGGGCGGGCGAGCTCATGGCGCCGGCGCGGGACGCGCTACCGATAACTCGGCAGCCGAGGTGCCCGGCTCCCCGACCCGGCGCAGCGTGGCAGCGAATCCCAGCCACACGAGCACCGATCCCAGTGCCAGGCCTCCCAGCATCACGAAGGCCGGCGCAAATCCCAGGTGTTGGGCGACGAATCCGCCGAGAAGCGGGCTGAGTGCACCGCCGAGGCCTTGCGCGGCCATGATGGCGCCCTGGCCGACGTTGACGTGTCCGGTGCCGTCGAGTATGCGGGCGACCAGCCCCGGCACCGCCACGGACAACATGCCCGCGCCGACGCCGTCGAGTACCTGCACCGGGATGATGCCCCAGGTCGTGATGACACTGGCTGCCGTGAGCGCACGGACCGGTAATGCGCTGAACGCGATCAGGATGGTCAGCCAATAGCCGCGGGCCAGGGCGATTCGGGTCGCCGCCAGCGCGGCCACGATCATGACGGCTTGGGCCACCACGACTGTGGCCGCCACCGTGGTGAACGGGTTGGCACGGGTGGCCACCACCGCCAGCCCGTACAGCGGCAGCATTGCCGCATTGCCGAGCCAAAACAACATCACCGCAGCGGCCACGGCCAGCAGCGGCCGCGATCGGAGCAGCACGCGCAGCGCGCTAACCGCGGGTTGGCCGTGGCTGTGCGCCTCGCCACGGGCGACGTGGTGGTCAATGTGGCCGGCGGGGATGGCCAGTACCGCGCCGATTGTGGCCGCCGCGAAGCCCGCGGCCAGCCAGAACACCGCGGCGTAGCCGAAGAACCAGCCCAGCAGCCCCGACAGCGCGGCTCCGACCATGTTGCCCGCGTGGTTGTAGGCCTGGTTGCGGCCGTTCTGCGCGGTAAATCCCGCTTGCCCGACGACGCCGAGTGTGATGCCGATGACCGCCGGGGCGATCGTGGCCCCCGAAATGCACATGGTGGCCTGCGCGGCGGCGACGACCCAGAAATGCCGGGTCGTCAAGATCACCGCCGAGGCCGCCACCGCGGCCAGACCCACGACGACAACGCAGGCCCGCTTGCGGGTGGTGGCGTCGACAAGTGCCCCCGCCGGTGCGACGGTGCACATGCCGACGATAGCGCCCAAGGTGATGACCGCGCCGATTGTGCCGGTGCTCCAGCCACGGCTGGCCAGCAACACTCCCAGGAAGGGCCCCATGCCGGCTTCCATGTCAGCCATGAAAAAGTTGACCGCTTGCAACGCGGCCCGATCACGAGTCATCGGTGCAATGGTGAGGTATGTCGCCGGTCATCGCAACGTCATCTGCGAGTCTTTTTCGGCAACGATTTTGACAGAGATGTAGCAGCGCAGCGGGGAGCTATGACACGAGGCAGGCCCGTTGCCGACAGCTGCCCTCCCGCAATAATTTATTACATAGCACATAGGAAATATGTGATCGGGGTCATAAGTTGTAGCTAACAAAGTTCTCGATCAGCAAAGAACTAGGGAGAGGATAGGCATGCCGCACCGCCCGACCTGGTGTGCACCCGGCCCCGGTTGTTCATGAGAACACCCAGCCCGGCTGGGGATGGCGCGTCCGAAAGCCGTCCCCCCGGCGGTGCCCGGCCCGCGGACGCCACCGCATCCGCCCACGTTGTCCTGTGAGAGCGAGGTGAGTTCGATGACTCAATTTCGTCGGCCGTCCGACACCCGCCGTATCGGCGCGCGGATTCTGGACACCGCCGAGGGTGTTCTGGTGGCATTACGGCGATACCCGCTGGACTGGGCGTTCGTCGAATTGATGCAGACCGCGAAGCGCCACGGTGTCAATCCGGTCAGCCTGGCGGATGCCCTCGTCGCTCTCGCCGAGACCCGGCCGGGCCGGGAGGTCGACGAGGAAGCCGCAGCGGTAGCCCGGCGCACCTGGGGTCAGCTATTCGACGGTCAATCTTCCAGCGACGACGCGCTGCCTGACAGTCCCGGCGCCGAAGTCTGAGCCTTGGCCGAACGCGCTGCCGGTTGGCCGGGCCGCTTCCCGGGGTTTAGTCCTCGTGCGGCACGGGCACGACGATCGCCTGATCGATCAGGTCGGCCGGGTTGGCCTCGCGAGTCGCGATGTCGGCGACATAGGAGGTGTCCAGGCCGGTTTCGTCCTCGGAATCGACCGCATGACGCTGGTCGGCCACGTCAGCTTCGGGTACCGCGTCGATTGGTGCGATGCGCTCGACGTCCGTCATGATCGGAATCCCTCCTTCCCGAACGCGATGGGCCGTTGCCGGGTTGCGACCCGCGGCGAGCCCGCAGTGCGGTGGATCTCAGCGCCGTGTTGTCGAGTTCGAGTTGGTTGTTCTTGTCCTCAAGGTCGAGTATCTGGACTACCCCGGCCAAGTTAACACCTTGGCTGACCAGCTCGCTGATGCGCTTCAGTCGCGCGAGGTCGTCGTCGCTGTAGCGCCTGGTACCCCCGTCGGTGCGATCCGGGTTCAGCAGTCCCCAGCGTTCATACAGCCGCAGCGTCTGCGGCCCGATACCCGACAGCTCCGATGCTACCGAGATGCCGTAAACGCCGCGAGCTGACCGCGGTGTCGCGTCGTGGGTCAACCGGTTCTCCGTTTCTGCTCGATGCCGTTGGTCGATGTCTGCGGGAACCTATAATAATAGAACATGTAAAGCTACGTCCGCAGGCACAGTTTCTTTCTAGCTGCATGCAGAACACGCCGAGGCGAACAGGACGACTCCTGTTGACGTGCGCGGCTGGCCAACCGCGATCAGCCCAGCTCCCGCGACCGGCACGGTGCGCGCCGATTGGTCGTCGCCAAGAGAAACTCGGAATGATCCCTTGCAGAAAGATGCTTTCAGTGATATCACAAAGCTATGTCATCAGACATAAGTCATCTGTGACAACTCGGGAGGTCTAGACATGGTGCTGATGCGTAGCGATCCCTTCCGGGAACTCGACCGGTGGACCCAACAGGTGCTTGGAACCGCTGCCCGGCCGGCGGTCATGCCGATGGACGCGTGGCGAGACGGCGATCGGTTCATTGTCGAGTTCGACCTGCCTGGGGTGAAGCCCGACTCACTCGATTTGGACGTCGAACGCAATGTGCTCACTGTCCGCGCCGAACGCCCCGAGCTGGACCAGAACCGGGAAATGGTCTCGGCCGAACGTCCCCGCGGCGTGTTCAGCAGACAGCTCTTCCTCGGTGAAAACCTCGATACCGACCACATCGAGGCCAATTACCAAGATGGTGTGTTGCGGTTGACGATCCCGGTGGCCGAGCAGGCCAAGCCGCGTCGTATCGCAATAAGCCACGACGGTCAGCAGACCGCGATCAACGCCTGACGGCGCAGCGGTGCGTCGGCGACGGCGACACTGCGCCGGTGAGGTTGGCTGAAGGCAGCGAGGAGGTGATGCGACGAAAGACATAATTGGGCCGATGACCCGCGTGCTGTCCACGAGCATTGCTACGTATTGAGGCGCGCTGAAGCAGTTATGCGCGCGCTGCCACCGTTCGTGGCCGTATTGGTGGGCAGCACGAACGTCATCGATCAGGGGCGGGCGCGCATCGCTCGGCGCGCCCGCCCCTGTATCGGAATCGCTGCCCGGAAGGCGGGGTTGCTGAGGATGGAAGATCCCTACACGGTGCTCGGTGTGTCGCGGACCGCGACTCAGGCCGAGATCACCCACGCGTACCGGCGCCAGCTCCGCGACTATCACCCCGACAGGCGCGCCGGCGATCATAACTCCGGAGCCGACGAACGGCTTCGGCAGATTCTGGCCGCCTACGCCCTGTTGCGCGACCCGCGCCGTCGCGCAGCCTATGACCGTGCCCACCCCGTGCGAACGAGCTCCGTCCCGGTTCGAATACCCGTGACGCGCAGACGCTTCGGGCGTGGCGACCGACCACCGCTGTGGGTCGGACCGGTCCGCTGGGAGCGGTGAGTGTCTCAGGGCAACCCGACCCGTCGGTAACGCCGCAGGCGGGCGGCACGCCGCTCGGCAGGCGGTAGGGCACGCAGCACGTGAACTTCCCGAGCGACGGCTTGTGACAACCGCTTGGCGAAAGCGATCGGTTCGTCGGCCGCATCGGGATATTCGGGCACGATGACGTCGACGATTCCGGCTGACCGCAACTCTGTCGACCGGATACCCTGTGCAGCAGCCATTTCGGCGGCGTGCGTGGTGTCGTGGAACATGATCGCACTAGCGCCCTCGGGAGGCAGTGGGGCCAACCAGCCATGCTGGGCGGCCAGCACCCGGTCGGCGGGGACCAGCGCCAGCGCCGGACCTCCGGTGCCCTGTCCCAGCAGTACCGACACCGTCGGGGTGTTCAGGGTGACCAGCTCGGCCAGGCAGCGGGCGATCTCGCCGGCCAGGCCGCCCTGTTCGGCGGCTGCCGACAGTGCCGGACCGGCGGTGTCGATGACCAGCACCAGCGGCAGCCGCAACCCAGCAGCCAGCGTCATGCCGCGGCGCGCTTCGCGCAGCGCGGCCGGGCCCACGAGCCCGCCGGAGACCCGGTGCTGCCCCAACACGACCACGGGCTGGCCACTCAGGCGGGCCAGGGCCAGAATCATGCTGCCGGCCCCACCACTTCGGTTGCCGGACAGAAAAACACATTCCGTGGCGCCGTGCCGCAGCAGCTGCCGGGCGCCGGGCCGATCCGGTCGACGGGACGCCGTCACCGAATCCCATGCCGGCACATCGGGTATTGGTTGATGCGGGAGCGGCGGCGGGACTGGCCCGGGCGGGTCGACCAACACCCTCAGCGCTCGTTCCAGGGTGCGGCGCAGCCACTTCAGCGGGATGACGCCGTCGATCACGCCGTGACGCTGTAGGTTCTCGGCGCTCTGGATCCCCGGCGGAAACGCTGCGCCGTAGAGCTGCTCGTAAACCCGCGGGCCGAGGAAGCCGACCAATGCGCCCGGTTGGGCAACGGTGACATGCCCCAACGAGCCCCAGGACGCGAATACTCCGCCGGTGGTCGGGTGGCGCAGATAGACCAGATAGGGCAGGTGTGCTTGTTTGTGCAGTTCGATCGCGGCGCTGATCTTGACCATTTGGACGAACGCGACGGTGCCTTCCTGCATCCGGGTGCCTCCCGAGCTCGGTGACGCCAGGAGCGGCAGGCCTTCCCGGGTGGCCCGCTCGACGGCGGCGGTGATCCGCTCCGCCGCGGCCACGCCGATCGATCCGGCCAAAAAGTCGAATGCGCAGGCGATGACGGCCACCCGGCGGCCGTTGAGTCGACCTTCGCCGGTGACAACCGACTCGGCTCGGCCGGTGGCGGTGCGGGCAGCGGCCAATTCTCGCGCGTACGCCTCGGTGGTGGCCACCACGAGCGGTTCGGTGTCCCAGCTGACGAAGGATCCGGGGTCCAATACCGCATCACGCAGGTCGTCGATCCCGATCCGGTCCACCGCTCGAGAGTAGCCACCCGAGTGCGAAATCGGTCTCGGCCGACTTGGCAGGCCCGGTTCGGTCGACCATAATTAGCACTCGTCGGGCGTGAGTGCTAACTGCTGTGGCGCAGGGATCTGTAAGGAGGCAAACATCAATGCGCGGCGCTGATTTCGTCTTCCCGGCAAATCGTTCGCATGCCACGCGTCCGCTGAGGATCGTGCTGGTTGCGCCCCCGTACTTCGACATCCCACCGAACGGATACGGCGGCGTCGAGGTCGTGGTCGCCGACCTGGCCGACACCCTGGTGGCCCGTGGGCACCGGGTCAGCGTGCTCGGAGCCGGGGAATCCCGCACCGCTGCGCAGTTCATCCCGGTCTGGGATCGCACCGTCGGCGACCGGCTTGGCGAGCCGTATCCGGAGGTGATGCATGCGCTGAAGGTGCGCCACGCGATCGCGGAGCTGGTAGCGACCGACGGCGTCGACATCGTGCACGACCACACCTTTGCCGGTCCGCTGAACGCACCGGTGTATCGGGCGCTCGGCGTGCCGACGGTGGTCACCGTCCACGGCCCCATCGACGACGACCTGCACCCCTACTACCGGGCGCTCGGCGACGACGTCGGGTTGGTCGCCATCAGCGACCGGCAACGCGAACTGGCACCCGACCTGAACTGGATCGGGCGAGTGCACAATGCCTTACGGGTCGCCGAGTGGCCATTCCGCGCGGAAAAAGGCGACTATGCTCTGTTCCTGGGCCGATACGCGCCCTACAAGGGCGCCCACTTGGCGGTTCGGGCCGCGCATGAGGCCGGGATCCGGTTGGTGTTGGCCGGCAAATGCAGTGAGCCGGCGGAAAAGGCGTACTTCGAGGAATGCGTGCGCCCGCTGCTCAACGACAATGATCACGTGTTCGGGGAGGCTGATGCCGCCAGCAAGCGCACACTGTTGGCGGGTGCGCGGTGCCTGTTGTTCCCCGTCCAGTGGGAGGAGCCGTTCGGCATCGTGATGATCGAGGCGATGGCGTGCGGAACGCCGGTGGTCGCGTTGCGCGGCGGCGCTGTTCCCGAGGTGGTCGCCGACGGGGTGACCGGCCTGGTGTGCGACAGCGCGGCCGACCTGCCGGACGCGATCCAGCGGGCAGCCAGCCTCGATCCGGCAGCATGCCGACGCCATGTTGCCGCCAATTTCGACGTCGCACAGCTCTGCTCGGGTTACGAGCAGATATACCGGCAGGTGGTCGGGGGTCGGGGCGTGCACGACGATCAGGCACCGGCGCGGGTCGTTGTCGAACCGCTCCAGCGGCGGGCGCACCTTTGTGACATTGACCGGAAAGCCACCGCATGACCGTGCCGGCAGCCTTCAACAGCGGGTCGCCGGTCGCGGTCGGGTCAGGCTGCGAAACCGTCACGCTTGTCGAAGGCGGGACGTTTTGCCTGTCCGATCGCTACGGCGACATGCTGGTGGGCAAGTCGCACGGGTTCTTTTTCCGGGACGCCCGGGTGCTGTCTCGCTGGGAGCTGCGGGTCGACGGCCAGCCGGCCGAGTCGTTGTGCGTGGAGTCTGCCGAGGCGTTTGCCGCGCAGTTCATCTCCCGCAGGCCGCCACGCTCAGGACGGCTTGACAGCACCTTGCTGGTGGTGCGCGAGCGGCTGCTCGCCGACGGACTCCGCGAGACCATAGCGCTGCACAATCTGGACAAAGAAAACACCGTGGTCTCGCTGGAACTGCATGTCGATGCCGACTTCGCAGACCTGTTCGCGGTCAAAGAGGGTCGGGTGACCGCCGGTGGTGCGGACATGGCGGTGGTCGATGGGGAGCTGGTCCTGCACGAACGAGCAGACCGGGTGCGCGGGTTGACGATCGCGGCGACCGGACATCCGACCGTGCTGCCCGGGGCGCTGACCTGGCGGGTGGTGGTGCCCCCCGGGCAACGGTGGCAGACCGAGATCGTGATCCAGCCCACCTGGGCCAACCAGAAGATCACCACGCGCGTTCGCCGTGGCGAGCAGGTGGAATCCAGCGCGCCGGCCCGCAAGATCGAAGCCTGGCGCGACACCTCGACCAACGTCGCAACCGACCATCCCGGGCTGGCCGCGATCTTGCGCCAGACCGAAAGCGACCTCGGAGCCCTGCTCATGCATGATGAAAGTGGTCGCGGGCGGCCGTATTTCGCTGCCGGAGCACCCTGGTTCATGACGTTGTTCGGCCGCGACAGCCTGCTGACCGCGTGGATGGCGCTGCCCCTGGATGTCGCGGTGTCGGTGGGCACGCTGCAGAAGCTGGCAAGCTTGCAGGGACGGCGAGTCGATCCGCTCACCGAGGAAGAACCCGGCCGGATCATGCACGAGGTGCGTCATGGCCCGGCCAGCGACGACGTGCTGGGCGGCAGCGTCTACTACGGCTCGATCGACGCCACGCTGCTGTTTGTCATGCTGCTGGCCGAATGCTGGCGGTGGGGCGCCGACGAGGTCATGGTGCGATCGCTACTGCCCGCGGCCGATGCTGCGCTGGCCTGGGCGGACAACTATGGCGACCGTGACGGCGACGGTTTTGTCGAGTACCAGCGAGCCACCGATCGGGGGCTGATCAACCAGGGCTGGAAGGACAGCTTCGACGGCATCAACAATGCGGCCGGGCATCCTGCCGAGCCGCCGATCGCGTTGTGCGAAGTGCAGGGCTACTGGTATCAGGCGCTCCTTGCGCGCGCCGAACTCGCCGACGCGTTCGATGATGCCGCCACGGCAGCGCGGCTGCGGCAACGGGCCGAAAGGCTGCGGGACAGGTTCCTCGACACCTTCTGGCTTCCCGAGCGAGGCTGCTACGCGGTCGCGTTGGATCGCCACAAACGCCAGGTCGATGCGCTGACCAGCAACGTCGGCCACTGCCTGTGGACCGGTCTGGCGACCGATGACCACGCCGCCGCGATCATCGAGCGGCTGGCAGGCGCGGAGATGGACAGCGGATTCGGCCTGCGTACGCTGGCCACCACGATGGGCGCCTACAACCCGATGAGCTATCACAACGGCTCGGTGTGGCCACACGACACCGCGATCGCGGTCGCGGGTGTGCTGCGTTACCGCCACGTGCCGGGTGCGCTGGCCTTGGCGGAGCGGCTGGGAACCGGTCTGCTGGATGCCGCCGAATTGTTCGGCGGGCGGCTACCCGAGCTGTATTGCGGTTTCCCGCGCGCGCAGTTCGCCTCACCGGTGCCCTATCCCACCTCGTGCTCACCGCAGGCCTGGGCGAGTGCCACGCCGCTGTTCCTGCTGCGCTCGTTCCTGGGCCTGCAGCCCGACGTTCCGCGCCGGCAGTTGTCGCTTGCGCCGCATCTGCCGACGACGTGGGGCAAGCTGGCACTGACTGATCTGCGACTGGGCGACGTGACGTTGCACCTGGAAGCCGAGGGAGAGACGGCCAAGACCGACGGATTACCGGCCGATTGGCGGCTGCTGACAAGTTCTGGCTGATTCGAGGCCGGATAAGGTGGGGCACATGATCGGTGTCACCCGCGTCGACGACGTGTTGACCATTGAGCTGCAACGGCCCGAGCGACGCAACGCGCTCAATTCCCAGCTCGTCGAGGAGCTGCGCGAAGCCCTAGCCAAAGCGGCCGGCGAGAACGTCCGCGCGATCGTGTTGACCGGACAGGGCACGGTGTTCTGCGCCGGCGCGGATCTAAGCGGCGACGCGTTTGCCGCCGACTACCCCGACCGGCTGATCGAATTGCACAAGACCATGGACGCGACCCCGATGCCGGTGATCGGCGCGATCAACGGTCCGGCAATCGGCGCGGGTCTGCAGTTGGCGATGCAGTGTGATTTGCGGGTCGTGGCGCCGACCGCGTTCTTTCAGTTTCCGACGGCAAAATACGGTCTGGCGCTGGACAATTGGAGCATCCGTCGACTGTCTTCACTGGTCGGTCATGGCCGCGCGCGGGCGATGCTGCTCGCTGCGGAGCAGTTGACCGCCGAGGTCGCCCTGCAGACCGGCATGGCCAACCGGATCGGCACCCTGGCCGATGCCCAGGCCTGGGCCGCCGAGATCGCCGGGTTGGCGCCGCTGGCGCTGCAGCACGCCAAACGGGTGCTCAACGACGACGGGGCGATCGAAGAGGCGTGGCCGGTTCACCAGGAACTCTACGAGAAGGCTTGGGCCAGCCAGGATGTGATCGAGGCGCAGGTGGCCCGCATGCAGAAGCGGCCGCCGAAGTTCCAGGGAGCCTGAACCGGATGCTGCGGGAGTCGCTGCGACAGGCCGTCGGCACGGCTACGTTGGCGTCGGGCGGGTGGGCGCTGCGTGCCGTGCACGGGACTGCGGCTGCTCTGGGTGCCTCTCCCGCGGCGATCCGCGCGGTCGCCAGCCGCTCCCCGAACTACCGCAACGGGGGGTTCGTCAATCGCGACCCGGCGTCGCTGTTACGGATAGATCGCGCGCAGCGGCGGCTCATCCTGCGTGAGATCGTCGGCGGCCGCAGCGCTGCCCGGCCCGCGGCGCCGATTCCGTTGCGCAGTCCGATTGTCATCGACCCTCTGGCCGGCTCCCTGGCGGTGAGCTGGCTCGGGCACTCGACGACACTCATCGAGATCGACGGATACCGGGTGCTGACCGATCCGGTGTGGGGTGACCGCTGCTCGCCCTCGGGGGTCATCGGGCCCGCCCGGATGCATCCCCCGCCGATGCCGCTGGAAGAGCTGCCGGCAGTGGACGCGATCGTGGTCAGCCACGACCACTACGACCACCTCGACATGGATACCGTTGTCAGGTTGACCCGCACGCAGCGGGCGCCGTTCTTCGTGCCGCTCGGTGTCGGTGCGCATCTGCGAGCCTGGGGCATTCCCCGCCAACGCGTCGTCGAACTGGATTGGAACGAGTGCGCCCGGGTCGACCGGCTCAGGCTGGTGTGCACGCCGGCGCGGCACTTTTCCGGGCGCTTCCTGGACCGCAACATCACGCTGTGGTCGTCGTGGACGCTGATCGGACCCAGTCATCGCGCCTACTTCGGTGGCGACACCGGCTACACCCGCAGCTTCGCCGACGTCGGCGCCGAACACGGGCCGTTCGACGTGACGTTGATGCCCGTCGGTGCCTACAACAGGGCGTGGCCGGACATCCACATGAATCCCGAAGAAGCCGTGCAGGCGCATCGCGACGTCGGCGGCCGGCTCCTGGTGCCGATCCACTGGGGCACCTTCCGGCTGGCGCCGCACCCGTGGGCAGAGCCGATCGAGCGGCTGCTGGCCGCCGCCGAGACGTCCGACGTCGAGGTGGCGGTGCCCAGGCCGGGCGAGCGCGTGCAAGCCCCGGGGTCCGTGCAATGCGAGCCGTGGTGGCGGTTCTGAGCCGTTCGTTGCCGCGTTGCAGACCGTCGTCGGTGCCGCAAGTTATCCACAGTTCGCGTTTTGTCCACAGTTGGCTCGACCGGCCCATCACTTCGAACAATTGTTCGATATCGTGGATCTATGCGTTCGACCGAGGCGACCTTGCCCGCAGATGCGGTGCGGGCCGGCGTACGCGCCGATCTCGACCTGATCGAGGCTGCTTATGCTCGGCTGCGGGAGGCCTGCACCGATCTGGTGGGCAACGCCTTTCGTCTCGAGGCGGCCGAGCGACTCGAGACGCTGAGTCGTACCAATGGCGGGTTGTCGTATCGGCTGTTCGCCGAAATCGCCGACCCGCCCGACGGCCCCGACGATCCCGCGCTGCCCGCCGACGTGTCGATACGTCACCTGCTGTGTCGCCGGTTGCGGATCACTACCGCCGAGGTCAAGCGCCGGTTTCGGGTCGCCGCACGGATAACGCCACGGCGTTCGTTGATCGGCCCTGTGCTGGCGCCGGAGTTGCCGCAGCTGAGTGCGGCCGTCGAGGCCGGGGCACTCGGCGATGATCACATCGCCGCAGTGCTGCACGCCCTGGATGTGCTGCCTGCTGCGGTCAGCGCGGCCGATCGCGACAAAGCCGAGCGTATTCTCGTGCGGCACGCCACAAAGCAGGACGCCAAATTCGTGACCGCGGTGGGCAACCGGATCGCCGACTGCCTCAACCCCGACGGCAACTTCTCCGACCAGGACCGTGCGAAACGGCGCGGGTTGGTGCTGGGATCGCAAGGCGTGGACGGCATGAGTCGGCTGTCCGGCTGGCTGGATCCCGAAACCCGCGCCTACCTGGAAGCCATCACGGCGGCGATCCGCCCGGGACGCCACCTGCCCGACGCCGATGCCGATCCGGGCGCACGGGACGACCGCACGCCGGCACAACGCTGTCACGACGCGCTCAAGCTCGCGCTGCGGCAGGCACTCTCGTCCGGCGGGCTCGGCGTGCATCGCGGCGTGCCGGTCACCGTGATCGTGACGGCCAGGCTGGCCGAACTCGAGCAGGCCGCCCGTGCCGCACACGACTCGACGGTCCCGATGCCGGCGCCGGCCCGTACCGGCGGCAACACCCGACTACCCATGCGCGATGTCATTCGCATGGCCGCCGACAGTATTCACTATCTGGCGGTCTTCGAAGACCACTCCGATCGCCCCCTTTATCTGGGTCGCAGCAAACGCATCGCCACCGTCGACCAGCGGATCATCTGCTATGCGCGCGACGGTGGTTGCACTCGGCCGGACTGCCTGGAACCCGGTGACCGTTGCGAAGTCCACCACGCCGTCGCCTGGGCCGACGGTGGGCACACCGATGCCGATAGCCTCTACTTCGCCTGCCCGTCCGACCACACCGCGGTCACGCTGGGTCACGTCACCACCACGGTCACCGAGGACGGCCGGCTGGCCTGGAGCGACGGCACCGGACCGCCGCGGGTCAACCGAATCCACCGCCGCGACGAGCTACTCGACGAGGACGAGCCGTAACGGCTATGCGGGCGCCGTCTAGCATGCGTCCATGACGATTCGGGGGTTGACCGACGCCGAGGTCGCCCAGCGGATCGCCGACGGCAAAACCAACGACGTCCCGGCGCGGGCGACGCGCAGCGTTGCCGAGATTATCCGCGCCAACGTCTTCACCCGGATCAACGCAATTCTGGGCGTGCTGTTGGTCATCGTGCTGGCCACCGGTTCGCTGATCAACGGCGTGTTCGGCCTGCTCATCGTCGCCAATAGCATCGTGGGCACGGTCCAGGAGATCCGGGCCAAGCGGACTCTGGACAAGCTCGCGATCGTCGGTCAGGCAAAACCGTTGGTGCGCAGAGAATCTGGAGTTCGTGCGTTGATGCCCGCCGAAGTGGTGCTCGACGACATCATCGAACTCGGTCCGGGCGACCAGGTTGTCGTCGACGGCGAAGTCGTCGAGCAAGCCGGTCTGGCGGTCGACGAATCGCTGCTGACCGGCGAAGCCGACCACGTTGGGAAGGACATCGGCGATCCGGTCATGTCGGGCAGTTACGTCGTCGCCGGCACCGGCGCCTACCGCGCCACCAAGGTCGGCCGCGACGCCTACGCCGCCAAACTGGCCGATGAGGCCAGCAAGTTCACCTTGGTGAAATCCCAGCTGCGCAGCGGTATCAACACGATCTTGCGGCTCGTCACCTACCTGCTGGTGCCGGTGGGTTTGCTGACTATCTACGGTCAGCTGTTCACCACGCATGCGGGCTGGCGGGAATCGGTGCTGCGGATGGTCGGCGCGCTGGTGCCGATGGTGCCGGAGGGACTGGTGCTGATGACCTCGATCGCGTTCGCGGTCGGCGTGGTCCGCCTCGGCGCGCGAGACTGCCTGGTCCAGGAATTGCCCGCCATCGAGGGGCTGGCCCGGGTCGACGTGGTCTGCACCGACAAAACCGGAACGTTGACCGAGAACGCGATGCGGGTCTCTGCGGTCAGTGAGCTCGACGGCCGATGCGATCACATCGGCGACGTGCTGGCCGCGCTCGCCGCCGCGGACGCCCGGCCCAACGCCAGCATGGCGGCTATCGCCGAGGCCTACCCTGTGCCACCTGACTGGGCGCCGACCGCTGTCGCACTATTTGAGTCGGCGACCAAATGGAGCGGCGCTTCCTACGGCGCCCGGCACGGTAATTGGGTGCTCGGCGCTCCGGACGTGCTGGTCGATCCGGCGTCGGCGCCCGCCGTCGCGGCCGAGCAGATCGGCAGCCGGGGGCTGCGGGTGCTGCTGCTCGGCGCCAGTGACTTGCCCGTCGATCATCCGGATGCCCCCGGCCGCGTGACCCCGGTGGCGCTGGTGGTGCTCGAGCAGAAATTGCGGCCCGATGCCCGTGCGACACTGGATTACTTCGCGGCCCAGAAGGTCGCGATCAAGGTGATCTCCGGTGACAACGCGGCGTCGGTCGGGGCGGTCGCGGCCAGGCTGGGACTAACCGGCGAGAGCATCGATGCGCGCCGCTTACCGGCCGAGCCGGCCGAGCTGGCCGACGCGCTGGAGCGCTACACCGTCTTCGGTCGCGTGCGCCCCGACCAGAAGCGCGCCATGGTGCGCGCCCTGCAATCGCACGGACACACGGTGGCGATGACCGGTGACGGCGTCAACGACGTGCTGGCGCTCAAGGCTGCCGACATCGGCGTCGCGATGGGGTCGGGTAGCCCGGCGTCGCGCGCGGTGGCCCAGATTATCCTGCTGGACAACAGGTTCGCCACCCTGCCGTACGTGGTGGGCGAGGGTCGGCGGGTGATCGGTAACATCGAGCGGGTCGCCAATCTCTTTTTGACCAAAACGGTGTACTCGGTGCTGCTCGCACTCTTGGTGGGAGTGGCCGGGCTGGGCGCCAAGTGGTTCGGGGCCGATCCGCTGCTGTATCCGTTTCAGCCTATCCATGTCACGATCGCGGCCTGGTTCACCATCGGCATCCCGGCGTTCATCTTGTCGTTGGCACCCAACAACGAGCGCGCCCAACCCGGCTTCGTCCGCAGAGTGACGACTGCGGCGCTGCCGTCGGGGCTGGTCGTGGGTACCGCCACCTTCGTTTCCTACCTGGTTTCCTATCAGGGCCGTGCGGCCACTCCCGAGCAGCAAACGCAGGCTTCGACCGGCGCGCTGATCACGCTGCTGATGGGCGCGTTGTGGGTTCTCGCCGTGGTGGCACGCCCGTACCAGTGGTGGCGCGTGGCGCTGGTGGTAACTTCAGCGCTGGCCTACCTGGTGATGTTCAGCGTGCCGCTGGCCCGGGAAAAGTTGTTGCTGGATCCATCCAACCTGGTCGTAACGTCGACGGCGGTCGCGATCGGGCTGCTGGGCGCTGCGGCGGTCGAGGCGGTGTGGTGGATGCAGGGCGCCGTGCTCGGCGAGCGCCGCCGGTTGTGGGGATGACCGGGTGCCGCGACAATGACCTGTCGGCTTTCGGAAAGGAGAGGACGCAGTGATGGGATTGCCGGACGCGGTGCAACATGTGTCAGGCCGGGTGGGCGGACAGCGGTACTAGACCATGGCCAAGCTTTCCGGATCCATCGACGTCCCGCTGCCACCGGAACAGGCTTGGGGGCATGCCTCCGACCTGTCCCGCTACAAGGAGTGGCTGACCATCCATCGGGTGTGGCGCAGCAAACTTCCCGGAACACTGGAGAAAGGGACGGTCATCGAGTCGATCGTCGAAGTCAAGGGCATGCCGAACCGGATCAAATGGACTATCGTGCACTACAAGCCGCCAGAGGCCATGACGCTCAACGGCACCGGCGTCGGTGGTGTCAAAGTCAAGCTGCTGGCCAAGGTCCAACCCAAGGACGAGGGCTCGGTCGTCAGTTTTGACGTGCATCTGGGTGGTCCGGCCTTGTTCGGACCGATCGGCATGGTCGTGGCCGCCGCGCTGAAAAGCGATATCGAGGAATCGCTGAACAACTTCGTCACCGTGTTCGCCGCAGCCTGACGCAGGTGCGGCCGATGCCATGGAGTCAGCGCCACGCGATAATGTCGGGCTATGTCCCGCCTGCGCCCCGGTTGGCTGGTCGCCCTGTGCGCGGCGGTGATATCGTTCAGCGCCTGGCTACCGTGGCTGACGACGAACGTCAACGGCGGCGGTAGGGCAAATGCCATCGGCGGCAGCGTGGGCAGCCTGAATCTTCCCCCGGGTTTTGGCCCGGGCCAGCTGATCGTGCTGCTGTCCTCGGCGCTGTTGGTGGCCGGCGCGATGGTGGGCCGTGGCCTGTCGGCGCGGCTGGCATCGGTTGCCGCGTTGGCTATCTCGCTGCTGATCGCGGTGCTGACAGTGTGGTATTACGACGTCAACGTCCATCCACCGGTCGCGGCCGCCTACGGGCTCTATGGCGGTGCTGCCGCGGCGACCGGGGCGGTGATCTGCTCAGGGTGGGCTTTGGTGTCGTCGCTGCGAGCCGGTCGGCAACCGGATGCCGGTCATCAGCAGGTGCGTTCACCACCGCGATCCGAACGGCTCTGACACGAAAATAACGGTGACCACAAGCTGGTGAGGGCAGGTAGGGGTGACCC
>NZ_VYIK01000439.1 GCF_008709575.1 Mycobacterium sp. | reverse complement strand
CCCACTACCAGGGAGGGCAGCATGAAACCGACCCACGGAAACGTCAGTAGATCCCCAACCGGCTCACCCGGCGGTCCCTGCGGAGTTGGCCCGACATGCGGCCCTTCGCATACCGGCGGATCGACCGGCGCGCCGTACCGTTGACCGGGGTGGGCGCGGACGTTCGTCTCCGCGCACTCGGTGGACGCCTGTCGGGGGCACGGCGTGTGCGCCACCGCAGCGGCCACGACCGGCGCCTCCTACGCTGTTCAAGTGGGCTTGTGATCTTGTGATCTTGTTTCGCTGAGGCCGGGTTCTGTGGTTCGGTGGCAAGCCGACCCGTACCGCAGGCGCCCCTGGGGCGCCGAGGAGCGGAAGCGGCGCGGCAGTTCTCCTCGCGGTTGACCGGCCCACCGGTCGCGTCGTTGACTGGGTGACCGTCGTTGCCGTTATCGCACGCGAGGAGATCGCCTGGACGAGTCCGGATTGTTCACCATGGCACTGGGTTTGACACCGCCTTGGCGGGTGAGTCAGGTGGAGTTCGACGCGGAGCCGACGCGGCTGGACCTGTACCTAGATTTTCCGCGGGTGCCCGGTTCGCGTACCCAGCCAAGGGCTGCGAGCATCGCAAGTGCCCGGTGCATGACACCGCCGC
>NZ_VYIK01000438.1 GCF_008709575.1 Mycobacterium sp. | reverse complement strand
GCCGCCGGTCCCCTCGGGGCGCACTGATGGCCGATATCCCCACCCGGGGAAGGACTTATGGCCCTCCGCCGCCGCCGAGATGTCACTTTCGACTGCGACCGCCATCGGTACTTGGTAAAGCGGGCGCTCGAACGGCAGGATGATCTCGATGCCCGGCTCGTCGACCTCGAGCCCGAAGGGCGGCGGGACGTCGCGCAGCTTGAGGGCGACGATTTCCACCGCCCGGACCAGATCCAGGACACGCCGGTTCTCCAGCCAGATCTGGTCGTCGAGGAAGCGGCGCAGTTGCTCCG
This sequence comes from Mycobacterium sp., assembly GCF_008709575.1. Classification (GTDB taxonomy): domain Bacteria; phylum Actinomycetota; class Actinomycetes; order Mycobacteriales; family Mycobacteriaceae; genus Mycobacterium. Next base: position 341 of record NZ_VYIK01000438.1, on the reverse strand, counting down.
ATATCTGTCGGATGGTGCGCTGGGCCCGGTCGGCAGCTTCCGACCAGTCGTGGTGGATACCGCGAATCCGCTGATCGTGTTCGATCATGCCCAGCCTGGAAACCTTGGCGAGCAGCTCGGCAAGCTCGGCCTGGCGCGCCCCGGACAGCAGGAAATCGTAGAACGCCTGGAAGCTGCGGCCCTGATCCGAGCCGGCTATCTCGGAGCGACTGCCGACCAACTCGGCGAGTAGTTCGCCCTTGGAGCCGTCCCAGGCGGCGATCTTCTCTCGCGCGGCCCGGTCGAGGAGCCGGAAATTGTCTTCGACCTCGCGAAAATCCGAAAGTAGCTCCCGCGCGGTG
>NZ_VYIK01000437.1 GCF_008709575.1 Mycobacterium sp. | reverse complement strand
GTCCGATGCGGCCGAAACCGTTGATGCCTACCCGGACCGTCACGTGTCTCTCCTTGGTCGCCGATGTGGTCTCCGGGGTAGCGTAAACCGGCCACGCTGCGAGCGGGCTGGGGCCCAGGCTGGAAGCGGACTGCCGACGCTAGACGGCTTTGGCGATGCGTCGGTCCAGTTGCCGGATCTCAGCAACGAGGTCGGCCGCCAGGCTGCGTAGCATTGTGGCGGCGGGTTCGCGGGGCCGGAGCTAGCCCGGGGCTAGCCGTCGAAGCTGGACCCGAAGGACTTCGAGAGGCCGGGGCGCCCGCGGCAACCACGTTCGTGATCGGTGCGGCGCGTCATCTCGCAACGATCAGCCCACCGGCAAGCATGATCAACGCCGCGGCTATCAACAGGGCTCCGCTGCGGGTCAGCACGGTGCCGGCCGAGCTGCGCCCGTCCTGGCCGATTCCCAGATGCAGGAAAAAGCCCCCCGATTGAGCCAGCACGCCAGCCAGCAGCAGCGACCCGGCGAGCCACTGGAAACCGGCTGAGTAGCCGGCCTTTCCGAGGTAGAGGAAATAGACGAGCGACAGGACGAGCAATACGCCGGCGTGGGCGTGGCCAGCGCGGAAGAACTGCTGGCGGAATGCACTGAGGG
>NZ_VYIK01000436.1:355-635 GCF_008709575.1 Mycobacterium sp. | reverse complement strand
CTCGACCCGGGCGCGCGCGTCGTCGGGCAGCAACGCACCCGCCGAATCCACCACGTAGACGCACTGGCAGCCGGCATCGACCATTATCCGAGCCTGCTTGGCCAGCGCATCAGGTGTGCTCATGTGGGAGAGCATGAGGAAGCCGACGGTCTCCATGCCGAGATCGCGGGCAGCTCCGAAGTGCTGGATCGACACATCGGCCTCGGTGCAGTGCGTGGCGATGCGTGCCACCGTCGCACCGGCGTCGCACGCCTGGCGCAGATTGGCCACTGTGCCCAAA
>NZ_VYIK01000436.1:0-210 GCF_008709575.1 Mycobacterium sp. | reverse complement strand
ACACCTGCGCGGTCGAGGGCGCGCACCACGTCGCGCACCTGTTGTTCGGTGAACCGGTGCGACATCGCGTGGCTGCCGTCACGCAGGGTCGTGTCGGTGATCCGGACGTCGATGTCTCGGCCGCTGTCCTGACTGCCCATCATCAAACTCCTACTTTCGCTTTGGCCAGCAGCTCGCCGACTCGTGCAGCGGCCGCCGTCATGATGTCCA
>NZ_VYIK01000435.1 GCF_008709575.1 Mycobacterium sp. | reverse complement strand
AAGAGCGTCCGCCTCACACGCGGAAGGTCGCTGGTTCGAACCCAGCCGGGACCACGGTCCTCGAGGTGCGAAACAGGCCCGGTGCAGGCTTACCTCGGCGCGCCGGCGAACTCGACGGTCTTGTCGGACTCCGCGCGCACAATCGGATCATGAGCGATGACGTGACGGCCGGAGATGCCACGCAGGCCATAGACCCTCTCCCGACGCAGGTCGTGTACGCCTGGCAAGACGAACCCGACGAGGATCAGGGGGACGTGGCCCCGGTCCAGGGCGCCGGCGGCACAGCGGTGGTCGCCGTCGCGGCACTGTCGGCGGTCGCGCTGGCGATAGCGGCTGTGGCCGCGGTCGTGGTTCTCGTCGCTCCCGCCGCACCGGCCAGTCACTATGTCATCCAACCGGTGCCCGTGGAGCAGACACCATCGCCTCCGGCGCCGAGGGCGGCATCGAAGCCGGCTCCACAGTCGCAGCCGAAACCGCCGCCGCGGGTGGCGGCGCCGCTCGCAGATCTGCCTTCTGCTCGGCATTGGCGACCGACACCGGCTCCCAAGCCGCCGCCCGCACCGCCGGCTACTCCGTCGCCGGACTTCACGCCTGCTCGGGATCAGTGGCTGCTCAACAACTTACGGTCGCTGGGAT
>NZ_VYIK01000434.1 GCF_008709575.1 Mycobacterium sp. | reverse complement strand
TGTTGGTTACCTGCCGTCTTGCGGCCATGTCGATCTTGCCCTCCACATCGGGCAAACCTTCCGCTCTACGCGCTCAATCTAGCTGAGGCTCCACCACCGGCCACGCGCTCAAAGTACGTGAGGCACGTCGCGAGGTTGACAGCGGGAGTCTGTGTGGTGCATGTTATTCGCAATGCGATGCGGTTTGTGTCTTATAAGGACCGCCGCAAGGTCGCCTCGTCGATGCGGGCCATCTATTCGGCGCCCACCGTCGATGCCGCTGAGCTCGCGCTCAAAGAGTTTGACCGCGATTTCGGTGCGCAATACCCCGGCGCGATCGACGTGTGGCGGAGCGCCTGGCCAGAGTTCATTCCCTTCCTGGATTACCCGGTGGAGCTGCGCAAAATCGTGTACACGACAAACGCGATCGAGTCGATCAATTTCCAGCTACGCAAAATTACCAAGAACCGCGGACATTTCCCGGACAAGGACTCGGCGATCAAGTTGCTGTACTTGGGGTTGCGCAACATCTCCAGCCACAGAGGAGGCTATTCGGGGACGGGAACCCACAACTGGACTGTGGCGCTTAACACACTGGCGAAACTGCGAGGTGCCTCAGCTAAAAGTGAGCGCGAAGCGGTGGTTGGTGCCTCACGCA
>NZ_VYIK01000433.1 GCF_008709575.1 Mycobacterium sp. | reverse complement strand
GCGCGCGCTGCTGACCTGCTGGAGGATTTTGCCGGCTCATCTCTGTAGAATTTTCAGAAACGCTGATGCCTAGGCTTTTGCAATGAGGCGCCGTTTTTCTTCGATTCGACACGTCTGGGTCCAGCGCTGCCCCAACTCAAATATTCCTCGCGAACGCGACTCACCTCCCCCGGGATCGGGACGATATTGGGTTCTAATCCGTCTTGATGCCGATGAATGTCCCTCGGAGAGCCGATTGATAGGAACCTCCTAGTAAACATTCTGCAATGTTTGGTTCCAAGTGGTCGTACTGTTCCAGCACAAGGTCAAATCCAACATCGTGAATTGTCTGAAGTAAGTGCTCACGTTGAATCCAGAAAGATCGGCGATTGTCCCAAGATGACCATTTGTGAGTTTCTCTATCACGGAGTGATGGAAGCCACCAAGATCCGCTACACTCGCTTGAGAATTCCGGAAACCATCTTCCAGGCAGACCTTCGTTTTCACTAGCTGTCGAAAGCCATAAATTCCTGGGCAGTGAAAGATAGAAATTTTCCAGCCTGGGCTTTTGCAGCAATCTTGCTACCACCCATTGCAATCCCGGCAATATGAATCGCGCCACTACAGGCACTCGAAATTTTATTTCAGAAAATTTTTTACG
>NZ_VYIK01000432.1 GCF_008709575.1 Mycobacterium sp. | reverse complement strand
CCGTCGGCTGCCATCGGATTTCAACGATGTCGGTGATTCCCACGAAGTTCAGCCAGTCGTTGAAGTAGGTGGACTGGAAATCGGATCCGAACTTCTGAGATACCCCGGGCGTATAAACGCCACTTGTATAAACAACGGCAGCCTTCTTACCGGTGATCAGCCCGGTATAGCCACGCTCCGGGTCGAAACTGAACACCCAACCGGGTTGAGTCACGTTGTCGATCCATTGTTTCAGGACATACGGTATGCCCGAATTCCACATCGGCACCGAGAAAAGATAGGCATCGGCGCTGGCGAATCGGTCGAAAACGCTGCGAGCCGCCTGCCACGGCGCCACCTGTGCGCCGGTTGGTTCTCCGCCGGCGAAGACCGCTAGCTTCGCTTCGTTAGCCTCCCGGCCGAACGCCGGCAACGAGCCGTCGAATAGGTCGAACTCATCCACAATCACATCGCTGTTCGACGCGCGAAACCCGGCGAGAAAGGCATTCGCCAGCGCCTGGCTATCGCTCTCATCTCGTTTGGGGCTGGCACAGACGTGGAGCAGTTTCGTCATTAATGGGACTCCAGGTGATGTTTTCGTTGTTTCTATCAGTGGGGTCAGCCTGGGACGTTGGCCTTCAGCGACGCCAGCGCGGCGGAG
>NZ_VYIK01000431.1 GCF_008709575.1 Mycobacterium sp. | reverse complement strand
GGGAAGATGCCCACGACGTCGGTGCGCCGCCGGATTTTTTTGTTGAGCCGTTCTTTTATCCGGACCTCGGGGGCGCTTCAACCGCAGAGCTGGTCGGTGTCAGCGGTTGAGGCGTTGGAGGTGGTCGGTGAGGGCGTGCGCGACGCGGTCGTGGCGGGCGGCTTCGTCGGTCCAGCCACGGGTCTCGGCGTCGGTTTTGAGGGCTTGGACGTCGGCGAGTTGCTCGGTCAAGGCGTCGCGGAATTCGGGTGCGGTGATGTAGTTGTCGCAGGTTTCACAGATGTTGGCATACGGGCAAGCCCCGGCGGCGGGTTGACGGGCGCAGTAGCCATGCGCGACGCGGGTTTTCAGCATCTCGCTGTGTAGCCAGCCGACCTTGTCGGGCAGGATGGGTTGACCTACCGGGGTGTGGGTGAACTGGCGGCGAATCTTGCCCATCGCTTCTGACGTGACCGAGCAGCGCCATCAACGCTGGCAGGCTCATGCCGGCATTCGCGAGCTCGGAACTGCGACGGGTCTGACCAGGATGTCGCCGCACCTGGTGAAGGTCGGCTTTGCCGAGATGCTCCGCGGCGTAGGAGTCCAGCGCTCGCAGCGCCGCGGCTACCCGTTGGCGACGCCGGGTGCCCACAGGGGTGAGA
>NZ_VYIK01000430.1 GCF_008709575.1 Mycobacterium sp. | reverse complement strand
CATCACTGGTGCCGCCCAGAATTCTTGGGATCCTGCGGTCGTGCACGGGTTTGGGGTTGAGGCGAACCTGGCCGAAGCTGACGAATTCACCCGCGAACGATGCGATGTCGTCGCACCAGAGACGTCGCATCGCCGTGACGTATTCGGCGGTGCGGGCGGCGCGACGTTCGAAGGGAACACCGAGCGCGTCGAACTCCTCCCGAGACCAACCGATGCCCACGCCGAGGGCGGCGAAAATCAGGGCGATCAGCGGATCAATCCAGTCCGCGGTCGCGGGAACCGCAATTGTGCCGTCGACGGAATACGGGTAACGCGAGGCAGGCTCATCCACCATCACCACATGCTCGCCCGCCCACAAGGTCGCGAAACCCCGCTGCTCGGCGGCGGCGGCGGCCGCCTCGATAACCGCGCGCTTTGCACCCGGTCCGACACCTAGCGCATGCAAGCCGAGTCGCACCGCCGAATCGTCGCACACCAGCCCACTAGACTTCACACATGCCCGAAACCCAAAGCCGGGCGCCGTCGTCGTACCCGCCGCCCCCGGACTTCGCCGCGCACGCGAACGTACGTGATGACGTCTACCGCGACGCCGAGCGCGACCGGCTGGCGTTTTGGGCCAAGCAAGCCGACCGGCTGTCCTG
>NZ_VYIK01000042.1 GCF_008709575.1 Mycobacterium sp. | reverse complement strand
CCAGGTCGACGGGATCATCGGCGCGCAGGCGGTGTCGGCCGACCCGGCCGAACTGGTCCGCCTGCTCGCCGACGCGGCGCCGGTGCTGTGGGCCGACATGCCCACCCTGCCGCTGTACCGCCAGCAGCGCACCCTGGTGGCGGCCAAGAAGATGTACGCCGTCGTCAACAACCCGACCCGCTGGGGTGCGGGCTGGAACATGGACCGCTGGAGGCTGACGCGGTGATGCCCGTCGAGGCGCTCATCGCGTCGCTGACCCGGGAAGTGGCGGACTTCCCGGCGGCGGGAATCCAGTTCAAAGACCTCACGCCGTTGTTCGCCGACCGTCGCGGGCTGGCGGCGGTCACCGACGCGCTGGCCGCGGCCGCCGCCGGCGCCGACCTGATCGCCGGCATCGACGCCCGCGGATTCCTGGTGGGCGCGGCGGTCGCGACCCGGCTGGGCACCGGGATGCTGGCCATCCGCAAGGGCGGCAAGCTGCCGCCGCCGGTGCGCGCCGAGCGCTACCGCCTCGAGTACGGCAGCGCCACCCTGGAGATCCCGGCCGAGGGTATCGAGCTGGCGGGCCGGCGCGTCGTCGTCGTCGACGACGTGCTGGCCACCGGCGGCACCCTGGCGGCCGCGCGGCGGCTGCTCGAAGACTGCGGCGCCCGGGTGGTGGCCGCCGCGGTGGTGCTGGAGCTGACCGCGCTGGGCGGGCGTGCGCTGGTGGCGCCGGTGCCGGTGCACAGCTTGCGGCGCGGGTAAACCCCGCGACGGGCGATATCCGGGCGATATCCTAGGGGCGGAGGTGGAACACGTGGCCGACGAGCAGCGCACCGCGAGCCTGGACACCCCGGTCGCGCCGCCGGTCCCCGACGCGCTGGCCAGCGAGTCGCGGGTAGGCCTCAAGGCGTCCAGCAGCGCGTCGCGGCGGGTTCGCGCCCGGCTGGCCCGGCGGATGACCGCACCGCGCGGCGGGCTCAACCCGGTGTTAGAGCCGCTGGTGGCGGTGCACCGCGAGATCTACCCCAAGGCCGACCTGGCGCTGCTGCAACGGGCCTACGAGGTCGCCGAGCGCCACCACGCCGACCAGCTGCGGCAGTCCGGGGATCCCTACATCACCCACCCGCTGGCCGTCGCCACCATCCTCGCCGAGCTGGGCATGGACACCACCACCCTGGTGGCCGCGCTGCTGCACGACACCGTCGAGGACACCGGATACACGCTGGCGGCGCTGTCGGCCGAGTTCGGGGAGGAGGTCGGCCACCTCGTCGACGGGGTGACCAAGCTGGACCGGGTGGTGTTGGGCAGCGCCGCCGAAGGTGAGACGATCCGCAAGATGATCACCGCGATGGCCCGCGATCCGCGGGTGCTGGTGATCAAAGTGGCCGACCGGCTGCACAACATGCGCACGATGCGTTTCCTGCCGCCGGAGAAGCAGGCCCGCAAGGCCCGCGAGACTCTGGAAGTTATCGCGCCGCTGGCGCATCGGCTCGGCATGGCCTCGGTGAAGTGGGAGCTGGAGGATTTGGCGTTCGCGATCCTGCACCCCAAGAAGTACGAGGAGATCGTCCGGCTGGTGGCCGGCCGGGCCCCCTCGCGCGACATCTACCTGGCCAAGGTGCGCGCCGAGATCGTCGCCACCCTGACCGCGTCGAAGATCAACGCGGTGGTCGAGGGACGCCCCAAACACTACTGGTCGATCTACCAGAAGATGATCGTCAAGGGCCGCGACTTCGACGACATCCACGACCTGGTCGGCATCCGTATTCTGTGCGACGAGATCCGCGACTGCTACGCCGCTGTGGGCGTTGTGCATTCGCTGTGGCAGCCGATGGCGGGGCGGTTCAAGGACTACATCGCCCAACCCCGCTACGGGGTGTACCAGTCGCTGCACACCACGGTGGTGGGACCGGAGGGCAAGCCGCTGGAGGTGCAGATCCGCACCCGCGACATGCACCGCACCGCCGAATACGGCATCGCCGCGCACTGGCGTTACAAAGAAGCCAAGGGCCGCAACGGTGTTCCGCATCCGCAAGCCGCCGCCGAGATCGACGACATGGCGTGGATGCGACAACTGCTCGACTGGCAGCGGGAGGCCGCCGACCCCGGCGAATTCTTGGAGTCGTTGCGTTACGACCTTGCGCTGAAAGAGATTTTCGTGTTCACGCCCAAGGGTGACGTGATCACGCTGCCCAGCGGGTCGACGCCGGTGGACTTCGCCTACGCCGTGCACACCGAAGTCGGCCACCGCTGCATCGGAGCCCGGGTCAACGGCCGGTTGGTAGCGCTGGAGCGCAAACTGGAAAACGGGGAAGTCGTCGAGGTTTTCACGTCCAAGGCGCCCAATGCCGGACCGTCGCGGGACTGGCAGCAGTTCGTGGTGTCCCCGCGGGCCAAGACCAAGATCCGGCAGTGGTTCGCCAAAGAGCGGCGCGAGGAAGCGCTGGAGGCCGGCAAAGCGGCGATGGCCCGCGAGGTGCGCCGCGGCGGACTTCCGTTACAGCGCCTGGTCAACGGCGGGTCGATGGCGGCGGTGGCCAACGAGCTGCACTACGCCGACGTGTCGGCGCTCTACACCGCGATCGGTGAGGGACACGTGTCGGCGCGCACCGTCGTGCAGCGGCTGCTGACCCAGCTCGGCGGCATCGACCAGGCCGAGGAGGACCTCGCCGAGCGGTCCACGCCGGCGACGATGCCGCAGCGCAAGCGCCGCGCCGACGACACCGGGATTGCGGTGCCCGGCGCCCCCGGCGTGCTGACCAAGCTGGCCAAGTGCTGCACGCCGGTCCCCGGCGACACGATCATGGGGTTCGTCACGCGCGGCGGCGGCGTCAGCGTGCACCGCACCGACTGCACCAATGCCGCCTCGCTGCAGCAGCATTCCGAACGCATCATCGACGTCCACTGGGCACCGTCGCCGTCGTCGGTGTTCCTGGTGGCGATTCAGGTCGAAGCGCTCGACCGGCACCGGCTGCTCTCCGATATCACCCGCGCGCTGGCCGACGAGAAGGTGAACATCCTCTCGGCGTCGGTGAACACCTCCAACGACCGGGTGGCCATCAGCCGGTTCACCTTCGAAATGGGCGATCCCAAGCATCTGGGTCACCTGCTCGACGTGGTTCGCAACGTCGACGGCGTCTACGACGTCTACCGGGTCACTTCGGCCGCTTAGCCCTCTTGGCGCAGCTCCTGACGATGGCAGAGTGCCCCGAACCGCCCCGCCGGCTGGCATACCGTCCGCGTTCCCGGAACCGTCGTCCGCAGGCCCGGCTGGCTCGCCAACGAGTCGTCGTCCCCCGGCGCCGGACACGGGTTCGCCGCGTCGACCAGACAGGGCGCAGCCTCCGCACGGGCTTGTCCGGGCAGCTCGGCCAGCCCGCCGGCGCCGACGAGAACCAGCGCGCCGACGCCGGCGATCACTGCCTGCCGCAGTAGTGTGCGCATGCTCTCTCCCTCGTTACGGCTCGTTACTGGCTTGTTACTACCATGTAAACCGACCATACTCCACAAAAGTGGACTTTCGGTAGCGTTACGAGAAATTTACGTGCACGGCCTCGGCACGCCGACCATCAGTCGCTACTGTCATTCACCATGGACGACCGTGAGAAAGACCCGGCGGTGGTGCTGCCCTACCTGGTGGGCAGGCCCCTGGCCGCCACCGAGGTCTACGAGGCGTTCGGCTACCGCAAGTCGACCTACTACAAGGCCGTCCGCGAGGGCAGGCTGATCAGCGCCGACAACCTGATCAGGGCGGCCAGGTACTTCGGGTTGAATCCGATCGACCTGCAGGTCCGCTTCGGGTTGATCGAGCCCGAGGCGGTCACCGAATACGTGGAGTCCACCTCCGGCGGGCGCAGCCTGAGCAGGTCGGCCAGCTAAGGCCGGCCGCCCGGCGCCGGCTCAGTCCAGGCGCACCGAGGTGATCGTGACCTTGGCCGCGGGCGGGCCGTCCTCACCGCCGCCGGCGACGCCCTGCCTGGCGATCTTGTCCAGGGTGGCCAGGCCGTCCTCCTGGATCTTGCCGAACACCGTGTACTCCGGCGGCAGCTGGGAGTCCCGATACACCAGGAAGAACTGGCTGCCGTTGGTGTTCGGCCCGGCGTTGGCCATGGCCAGCGTGCCGCGCGGGTACAAGACCGGCTGGTGCAGCGCGGAATCGTTCGGCGGGTACTGGTCGGTGGGGTATTCGTTGGCGAACTGGTAGCCCGGCCCGCCGGTGCCGTCACCGGAGGGATCCCCGCACTGCAACACCCCCAGCGTCGGCGAGGTGGTCAGCCGGTGGCATCCGGTGTCGTCGAAGAATTTCTGCTGGGCCAGGCTGACGAAGCTGTTGACCGTGCAGGGCGATTCGTTGTTGGCCAGCAGCAGCCCCACGGGCCCCTGATTGGTCATCATGCTGACGCTGACCGTCGCCGGATCGGTGGGCACCTTGCCGCTGCGCGGCGGTTTCACCGGCTTGCGGGCCGGTTGCGGCGACGGCGGGTACTGGCAGTTGGCACCCACGGCGGGCGACGGCTTGAACGGGGGCAGTGGCGGCACCCCGGCCGGCGCGCCGGAAGCCGGCGCGCCGGGGGCCGTCGTGCCGGCCGGTGCCGACTTCGGCGCGCTGTGGTGCCGGTGACTGCGGTACCAGACGACCCCCGGCACCGCGACGACGGCGACCACCGCGACGACCGCCCCGGCGACGATCGCCAGGATCCGCCGGCGACGGGCCTGCTCGGCTCGGCGTTGCAGCCGTCGTTGCAGTTTGCGCTTGGCCGCCGCACGTCGCTGTTCATTGGTCGCCACCGCCGCTATCCTTTCCTCTCCGGTGCCTCTCCGGTGCCTCTCCGGTGCCTCTCCGGTGCCCTGGTCAGCACAGAGTGTGCCAGAACCGGGACGCCACGACCGTCGCCGGAGGCCGGAAGTGGAAAACTGGGGACCGTGTTGGTCTCCGCCTTTCCCGCCGGCTTGTTGCAGTGCAATTGTTACGTGCTGGCCCCGCGGCCCGGGGCGGACGCGATCATCGTCGACCCGGGCCAGGCGGCGATGGGCCCGCTGCGGCGCATTCTCGACGAGAATCGGCTGACCCCGGCGGCGGTGCTGCTCACCCACGGGCACATCGACCACATCTGGTCGGCCCAGAAGGTCTCCGACACCTTCGGCTGCCCCGCCTACATCCACCCCGAGGACCGGTTCATGCTGACCGACCCGATCAAGGGCTTCGGCCCGCGCATCGGCCAGCTGCTGGCCCGCGCGATGTTCCGCGAGCCCCGCCGCGTCGTCGAACTGGACCGCGACGCCGCCCTGCTCGACCTGGCCGACATCCCCGTCACCGTCGACCACACCCCCGGCCACACCCGCGGGTCGGTGGTGTTCCGGGTCCCCGGCGACGCCGCGGAGGTGGTGCTGACCGGGGACACGTTGTTCGCGGGCTCGGTCGGCCGCACCGACCTGTTCGGCGGCAGCGGCCGCGACCTGCTCACGTCGATCGTCGGCAAGCTCCTGGTGCTCGACGACGCGACGGTGGTGTTGCCCGGGCACGGCCCGCGGACCACGATCGGCGCCGAGCGCCGCAGCAACCCGTTCCTGGCAGGGCTGAGCGCGTGAGCGAGTACCCGGCGTTTTCCGGGCCCAAGGGGATCCCCGACTACGTGCCGCCGGAGTCGGCGCGGTTCGTCGCGGTGCGCGACGGCCTGCTGGCCGTGATCCGCCGGGCCGGCTACCGCGACATCGAGCTGCCGATCTTCGAAGACACCGCGCTGTTCGCCCGCGGGGTCGGCGAGTCCACCGACGTGGTCTCCAAGGAGATGTACACCTTCGCCGACCGCGGTGAACGCTCGGTGACGCTGCGGCCGGAAGGCACCGCGCCGGTGGTGCGCGCGGTGATCGAGCACGGGCTGGACCGCGGCGCGCTGCCGGTCAAGCTGTGCTACGCGGGACCGTTCTTCCGGTACGAGCGGCCGCAGGCCGGGCGCTACCGCCAGTTGCAGCAGGTCGGGGTCGAGGCGATCGGGGTCGACGATCCCGCGCTCGACGCCGAGGTGATCGCGGTGGCCGACGCCGGATTCCGCTCGCTGGGGCTGACGGGCTACCGGCTGGAAATCACCTCGCTGGGCGACGACACCTGCCGCTGGAAGTACCGGGAATTGTTGCAGGACTTTCTTTTCCGGCTCGACCTCGACGAGCCCACCCGTCGGCGCGCCGAGATCAACCCGCTGCGGGTGCTCGACGACAAGCGCCCGGAGATCCAGGCCGCGACAGCCGGCGCGCCGGTGCTGCTCGACCATCTCTCCGATGCCGCCAAGCAGCATTTCGAGACCGTGCTGGCGCACCTGGACGCGCTGGGCGTGTCGTATGTGATCAACCCGCGGATGGTGCGCGGGCTGGACTACTACACCAAGACCACCTTCGAGTTCGTCCATCCGGGCTTGGGTGCACAGTCCGGGATCGGCGGCGGCGGACGCTACGACGGGTTGATGCGCCAGCTCGGCGGGGCCGACCTGTCCGGCATCGGTTTCGGTCTGGGCGTGGACCGCACGATGCTGGCGCTGGCGGCCGAGGGCGAGAGCATGGGAGTCCCGGCACGGTGCGACGTGTTCGGGGTGCCGCTGGGGGAGCAGGCCAAGCTGCGGCTGGCAGTGCTGGCCGGACAGCTGCGCGCTGCCGGGGTTCGGGTGGACCTGGCCTACGGCGACCGCGGCCTCAAGGGCGCGATGCGGGCGGCCGACCGGGCCGGCGCGCGGTTCGCGCTGGTCGCCGGCGACCGCGACATCGCGGCGGGGACCGTCGGGGTGAAAGACCTGGCGACCGGCGCGCAGGTCGACGTGGCGGCGGAATCCGTGGTCGCCGAGGTGCTTTCCCGCCTGTCCTGAGCCCGGCCGTACCGAGGCGCACACCGGTCTGCCCGCCTTTGAGCGACAACTCCGGCGTTGTCGTACCGCCATGTCACGGTTGGACCATGACCACCTTCCGGCGCCTGCGCGGAATCGAACTGCGCTACGTTGTGACGATCCATCTGTTCGACCACGGTCGCGCGACCATCGCCGAGATTGCTGCCGCGCTCGCCGCGCAGGGTTTCGACGTCGGCGGGCGGGCGTCGAAATCGATCTCGGACGCGTTGCGGTGGGAGGTGAGACGCGCGAGAGTCCGTCGATTCGGGCGCGGCCGCTACGGCCCCGGCTGGATGCCGCGAAGCACCGAGTACCGGATCCACCAGCGGGTGCTGGCATTGCGCGCGCAGGCGCGTGAGTTGTCGCTCGTAGGCGGGCACACCGACACACCCCGAGCCGACGGCGGCATCAGCGCGGCTTGGTCAGGGTGAACGTGTCGACCACGCTGATCGCCCCGTAGGGCCCATTGTGGGCGTCGAGGGCGCTGAGGGCATAGTGCGTCGCGGTGATCGAGGTGGTGCCGCCGGGAGAGCCGGGGTCGACCTGAAACGCCGCGAACCCGTAGGGGTGATCGCGGTCGCGGAACGCCGACCACGGCGCGTCCTCGATCACGTAGCGCGGCGCCTTGCGGCCCAGGGCCGGATCGAATCCGCCGACCCCGGTCAGCACCCGGCATCGCGGCTGGGGGAAGAACATCGTGTTCGACGGGATCGACGTGCCGCCGCCGCCGATCACGACGTGCACGGTGCCCCTGCGGGAATCGACCACATCGCCGCGGGTGTCCACCGGTATCGGCGTTCGCGTCGCGTTGTCGAGCGCGCCGCGCACCGGATGCGCGCGCTCGTAGTGGTGCTCATGGCCGCACAGCACCAGGTCGACCTGGTAGCGGTCGAACAACGGAAGCCATTGCTCGCGGATGCCGAGATCGGCGCCGTTGGTGTGATCGGCAGTCGAAAACGCGGTCTGGTGCATGCACACGACCACCCAGTCCACCCCGGGGTCGCGGTGCGCGTCGGCGAGTTCGTTTTCCAGCCACCGCTGCTGCGCTCCGCCGGAGTATCCGTGCACGTAGAAGTTGCCGCCGTCCTGATAGCACACGTCGTCGCCGGACAGGCTGATCACCCGTACCGGCCCGGCGGTGAACGAATACCACAGCCCGCGCAGCTCGGGGTCGGCTCCCGAATCGGGCAGCGCGAAATAGGTCTGGTAGGCCGCGAACCCGACGGGCCCGTTGCCCGATTCGTTCTCGTGGTTGCCCGGAGCCGGCATCCACGGCCGGTAGCGGGCCGAGCGGCTGTTGTTGTCGAACCAGTCCGACCAGGTGCGCACCCGGTCGCGGGCCAGGTTCGCGTAGCACAGGTCGCCGTTGACCAGGTGGAACAACGGACCGACGCGCTCGATCGCGGCGACGATGTCGCCGGCCGCCGGTGAGCCGAGGCTGTCGCTGAGATACCTGCCGTCGACCAGCCGGTTCAGTGTGGGCGTGGCCTGGTCTCCGAAGCTGGTGAAGCACAGTGGCTTTCGGCCCGACGGTGCCGTGCGCACCGTGCCGAGCTCCGGACTGGTGCCGTCGTGCACCGCCGCGTACACGTAGTCGGTGTCGGGCTCGAGGTTGTCCAGCACAGCGTGGTTGACGCGCACTTCGACGCCCGACGTGGCGTCGCGGTACACCCTGGTCTGCGCGGGCACGGTGCGACCGAAACCCGACGTCGGCTGGCCCAGCAACACCCGGGGGTTGGCCACCGCGTCGGTGGTGTGCCAGGACACCACCACCTGGGTGGCGGCGTCCTTGCCGAACTGCAGGTGCAGTCCACTGACCGGCGGGGCGCCGCGGCGATCCGGCCGGGCCCACAGATCGGGGCCGGGCGACCGCGTCAGCGCGGTACCCAGACCGGCGCCCACGCCGACCCCCAGGATCGCGGCGGCGCCCGTCCGCAGCAACGTGCGCCGGCCGATGCCGTGCGGAGGTGTGCTCATGACCTGCTTCCTACCCGAGCCGGCCGCGGATTTCACGGGCTCGGCTGCCCGACGGGGAGCGTGTTATGTTGGCAGCGTTGCTCGGCGACACGTGAGCCCGGGGGCTGGGCCGACTCGCCACAGAGCCGAAGGGGGTTGACCGACGACTATGATTGCGCCCGCGCGTTTTGCGTCACGCACTTTTAGCGTGACCGCCGATCGGGCTCGCGCGCCATTTCGGGGGACGGCCGTCGCGGCCATAAATTCACAGCCAAATCTTAGGTCGCCTCGACTCAGGCCGTTGATGAAACAACCGCGCTCGACCTGCGCAAATACCGGCAACCGGGATGAAACGCCCGCGAAATGTGAATCTGTTGAAACTGTCGCTGAAGCGGGCGCGCCCGCATAGTATTTGAGCGACAGGTTTTGGCGCCTACTCTCCGGCGAGTTAACAGAACCGGGGGGTTAACAAAGCTTCGACCGCGGGCTTTGATGATACGAACGATGACACGAAGGAGGAGGGCTTGATGTCCTGGGTGACGAGCGAACCGGAAATGCTCACGGCGGCATCCGGTGATTTAGCGGGGGTCGGGGCGGCGATGGCCGCCCAGAACAAAGTCGCCGCCGGGCCGACCACCGCGGTCGCGCCGCCGGCCGCTGACGTGGTGTCGAATCTGGTGGCCGCGCAGTTCGCCGTGCAAGCGCAGAAGTACCAGGCGCTGGCCGCGATGGCCGAGCAGATCCACACCCAGGTGGTCAACAACCTGCAGGGCAGTGCGGGGTGTTACTCGGCCGCCGAAGCCGCCAACGCGCTCACCGCCCGCTAAGGAGCCCCTCCTCGATGATTTTCAGTTTCCTTCCGCCAGAGGTCAACTCCACCCTGATGTACACCGGACCGGGATCGGGGCCGCTGGCGGCCGCGGCGGCGGGCTGGCAGGGGCTGGCCAACGACCTGCAGACGACGGCGACCTCCTTCAAGACGATCGTCACGAACCTGGCCAGCGGCTCCTGGACGGGACCGTCGTCGCAACTGATGGTGGCGGCGGTCGAACCCTATGTGGCGTGGCTGACCGAGACCTCGGCGCAGGCCGCCCAAACCGCGGCGCAGGCCGTCGCGGCGGTCAACGCCTACGAGGCGGCCTACTCGGCGACGGTGCCGCCGGCGCTGGTCTTCACCAACCGGGCCCAGCTGCTGACGTTGATCGCGACCAACTTCTTCGGCCAGAACACCCCGGCGATCGCGGCCAACGAGGCGCAGTACGCCGAGATGTGGGTGCAGGACGCCACCGCGATGAACACCTACGCGGTCGCGTCGACGCAGACGACGGCGCTGCCCCAGATGGCCGCCCCGGCGGCGGCCACCAACGGCAGCGCCCAGGTCGTCCAGTCGGCTGCGGCGGCACATTCGGCCTCCGTCACCGGCTCGGTGATCTCGGGGATAACGTCGGTTCTCGACCCCCTGCTGACCGACGTGGGGCTGGGCGCCTACACCGGCGACGTCACCTCGGCGATCACCGGCGCACTGAGCGGTTCGGGCCTGTCCAGCGCCAGCATCGAGCCGATCTACCTGACGATGATGGGCGCCTACTACGGGTCGATGATGGCCAGCATGCCGGCCCGGATGTTCATGAGCATGGGCAGCACAGCCGCGCGTGGCGCCGCCGGCGTCGCCGGCATGGGCGGCGAGACGCTGCTGAACAGCGTCGCCTCGCTGGTCGACGGCAAGATGCAGGCCATCGTGGGCAGCGTGGCCAGCCAGCTGCAGAACTGGGGGTCCTCGGTGAGCGCGCAGCTCGGCCGTGCCACCGCACTGGGCGGGCTCTCGGTGCCGCACGCGTGGTCGGAAGCGGCGACCGGCGCCATCACCCGGGCGGCACCGGTACTGCCGAACACCAGCGTGCCCGCGCCCGCGGCGTCGGCGATGCCCGGGGGTCCGTTCGGCCACGCGCTGCTGGGCGCGATGAGCGGGCGCGGTCTGGCCAGCCTGGCCGCCAAGGCACCCAAGGTGGTACCCAAGTCACCGGCCGCCGGGTAATCCGAGGCAACATCCAGCACCCGTCAATGCCATCACGGTAAGGAGCACAGGAAAAATGACCACTCGTTTTATGACCGACCCGAACGCCATGCGCGACATGGCGGGCCGGTTCGACATGCACGCCCAGACCGTCGAGGACGAAGCCCGCAAGATGTGGGCGTCCTCGGTCAACATCGCCGGGGCCGGCTGGAGCGGCACCGCGCAGTCGACCTCCTACGACACGATGGGCCAGATGAACCAGGCGTTCCGCAACATTGTCAACATGCTGCACGGGGTGCGCGACGGGCTGATCCGCGACGCGGCCAACTACGAAGCCCAAGAACAAGCTTCGCAGCAGATCCTGAGCAGCTAGGAGAAGACCATGTCGATCAACTACCAGTTCGCCGACGTCGACGCGCACGGTGCGACGATCCGCGCCCAGGCTGCGGCGTTGGAGGCCGAGCACCAGGCCATCATTCGTGACGTGTTGGCCGCCGGTGACTTCTGGGGTGGTGCGGGCTCGGCCGCCTGCCAGGAGTTCATCACCGCGTTGGGTCGCAATTTCCAGGTGATCTACGAACAGGCCAACGCCCACGGCCAGAAGGTGCAGACCGCCGGCAACAACATGGCGTCCACCGACAGCGCCGTCGGCTCCAGCTGGGCCTGAAGCGCTCACCCACGAAACCGGGGCACGCCGCGGCGTGCCCCGGTTGCGTGGATGCGGGGACGATTTACGCCGTGCCGGCCGCCGAACAGGCGCCCAGGATCAACGTCGACAAGAAGTTGGAGGCGTTGGCCAGATGGTTGTCGGCCGGGGCGTAGGTGGGCAGCGCGACGACGAACGCGCGCCGATATTCCGACGCCAGATTGGCCAGATCCTGCCAGGTCGCGTTGCCGCTTTGCCGGCCAAGCTGTTCCATCTTGCCGGCGTAGGCGTTCATCACCGGGGCGACGGCGTAGTTGACGGCTTTTTGGTCCTTGTTCCAGTAGATGGCCGGGATGTTCGGGTCGATCTCGAGCCAGGCGGCGGTGTTCTTGCCGAACTGCTCCAGCGCCGACTGCCATTCCGGGCACACCGGATTCGGGCCGGTCAAAAACGGCCGGGGGTTGGTGGGATTGCCCACTGCAGGGATGTGAGCGGGCGCCGGAGCCGGCGGGACGAGCGGGCCCCGCGCCGCAGCCGCGCCGTCGGCGATGGCGGCGCAGATCGCTCCGAGCGCGGACGAGGCGCTGTTGGCGGTGCCGGCCAAGTTGTTGTCGGCCGGGACGTACTTGGGGATACGCTCGGCATAGGCGCGCGCGTAGACGATGAACTGCTCGTAGAGTTCCCGCATCACCCGGTGCGGGGTCAACTTCACCAATCCGGTGGTCTGCGCAGCGGCGGAGCGCATCGACTGGCCGGCGGCCATGAACTGAGCGCGCTGCTTCTGGTCCCACTGGGAGGCCGGGACCGACCGATCGCGGTCGTTCCAGATACCTTCGCCGTTACTGGACAGCGCGTTGTTGATCGCGGTCCACGCCGCGCAGCTGGGATCCTCGGTGATCACGGTGACCGGCCCGGTGTCAGCGGCGCTGGCCACCCCGGCCGCCATGTCCAGGCCCGAGCCGGAGGTGTGCTTGGACCCGGACGGGTTGTCGGATCCGCCGAAGAGCATGAACGCGGCGAGCGCGGTGGCCAGCACCGCCAGGAACGTCACCGCGCCCAGCGCCCACTTGAAGGTCTTGTTGGTTTTCGGCGCGTCGCCATCATCGGTCACGGGGGCCAGCTTAAGGCACAGTCCGGGCCCGACTTCGGGATTGAGTCTGGGCCAGGCCATATCTCAGCCTGTGCTCAGCATTTATGCTGCGCCGGGCTTAACCCAGATCCGCGGCACCGAACGTGTCACACTGGTCGGGATCACCGGTCTGGTAGCCGACGGTGAACCAGTGTTGCCGCTGCTCGGACGACCCGTGGGTCCACGACTCGGGGTTGGTGCGCCCGGTCGCACGCCGCTGGATCCGGTCGTCGCCCACCGCCGCCGCCGCCGAAAGGGCGTCGGCGATGTCCTTGTCGCTCAACGGTTTCAGGAACGGAACCCCGGTGCTTTCCTGTTTGGTGATCGACGCGTAGTGCGCCCAGACTCCCGCATAACAGTCGGCCTGCAGCTCGGTCCGCACGCCGTTGCCGCCGGCACCGCGCGCGCCGTGCTGGGCGCGGCCCAGTATCCCCAACAAATTCTGCACATGGTGGCCGTACTCGTGAGCCACCACGTACTCCTGCGCCAATGGTCCACCGCTGGAACCGAATTGGGCCACGAGCACCTGGAAGAACCCGGTGTCGAAATAGGCGGTCTTGTCCACCGGACAGTAGAACGGTCCGACGTCGCTGGTGGCCGGCCCGCAACCGGTGTCGACCCGGCCGCTGAACAGCACCGTGCGCGGGCGGGTGTAGCCGCGCATCAGCTGCTTCCAGACCGCGTCCACGGAGTTGCCGGTGGCCACCACCCGGCACTGCACGTACTTGTTGGCGTCGGCGCCGGTGCGGCAGGTGTTCAAGTCGAAACCGGGTGCGACGTCGTCGCGGGTGTTCACCGGCTGCTGGCTCGTCACGCCGCCGGGATCGACACCCATGAGCATGGCGACCACCACGATCAGCAGCCCGCCCAGGCCGCCGCCGATCGCGATCTGCCGGCCGGCACCCGATGACGACGTCGTGCTGGTGTCGATCTGCATGCCCTCGTTGAAGGTCATGGGGTCAGCTTCCCACATCGCCGACGCCGAGCCGCGCAATCGGCCCGCATCGGCTCAGCCCGGCCCGTCGCTGGCAGCGGCCAGCAGGGGCACCACGATGGGCTCGGCGCCGTCGGGCCGCAGTTCGATCCGGTCGCGCGGCGTGCGTCCGCACACCAGCACCGGGTTGCCGGCGGCGTGCAGCAGCGCCGCGACTGTCGTGCCGACAGCGCCGGGGCCGACAACGGCGATGCGTGTGCTGATGGGTGCGAAATTACCCCCTCTAGACTGGGCGGTCGTATCCCAGTCGAAGGAGTAGCTGTGCTGCGCAGCCACGCCGCCGGGTCCTTGCGCGCCACCGACGCCGGCCAGAAGGTGATGCTGGCCGGGTGGGTGGCGCATCGCCGCGACCACGGCGGGGTGATCTTCGTCGACCTGCGCGACGCGTCGGGGGTGTCCCAGGTGGTGTTTCGCGCCGCCGACGTGCTGGCCCAGGCACACCGGCTGCGCACCGAGTTCTGCATCGCCGTCGAGGGAGTCGTCGAGGTCCGCCCGCCGGGCAACGCCAACCCGGAGATCGCCACCGGCGAGGTCGAGGTCAACGTGACGTCGCTGAGCGTGCTCGGCGAGTGCGCACCGCTGCCGTTCCAGCTCGACGAGCCCGCCGGGGAGGAGATCCGGCTCAAATACCGCTACCTCGACCTGCGGCGCGACGGCCCGGGCGGGGCTCTTCGGTTGCGCTCCAGGGTCAATGCCGCCGCCCGCGCGGTGCTGGCCGAGCACGGCTTCGTCGAGATTGAGACCCCGACGCTGACCCGCTCCACCCCGGAGGGGGCCCGGGATTTCCTGGTGCCGGCGCGGCTGCGACCCGGCTCGTTCTACGCGTTGCCGCAAAGCCCCCAGTTGTTCAAGCAGTTGCTCATGGTGGCCGGCATGGACCGCTACTACCAGATCGCGCGCTGCTACCGCGACGAGGATTTCCGCGCCGACCGCCAGCCCGAATTCACCCAGCTCGACATCGAGATGAGCTTCGTCGACGCCGACGACGTCATCGCGATCTCCGAGCAGGTGCTCAAGGCGGTGTGGTCGCTGATCGGTCACGATCTCGCGTTGCCGCTGCCGCGCATCAGCTACGAGGAGGCGATGCGCCGCTTCGGCTCCGACAAGCCCGACCTGCGCTTCGGCCTGGAACTCGTCGACTGCACAGAGTTTTTCGCCGACACCGCCTTTCGGGTTTTCCAGGCGCCGTACGTGGGCGCGGTGGTGATGCCCGGCGGAGCAGCGCAGCCGCGTCGCACGCTCGACGGGTGGCAGGACTGGGCCCGGCAGCGCGGACACAAGGGACTGGCCTATGTGCTGGTGGGCGAGGACGGCACGCTGGGCGGGCCCGTCGCCAAAAACCTCTCCGATGCCGAACGCTCCGACCTGGCCGCGCAGGTGGGCGCCGGGCCCGGCGACTGCGTCTTCTTCTCCGCCGGCCCGGCGAAGGCGTCTCGCGCCCTGCTGGGCGCGGTTCGCGTCGAGATCGCCAAGCGGCTGGACCTGATCGACCCGGCCGCCTGGGCGTTTACCTGGGTGGTGGACTTCCCGCTGTTCGAAGCCGCCGACGAGGCCGCCGACGCCGGGGACGTCGCCGTCGGCGCCGGCGCGTGGACCGCGATGCACCACGCCTTCACCGCCCCCAAACCCGGATCGGAGGCCACCTTCGACATCGACCCGGGCGCTGCCCTGGCCGACGGGTACGACATCGTCTGCAACGGCCACGAGATCGGCGGCGGGTCGATCCGCATCCACCGCCGCGACATCCAGGAGCGGGTGTTCGCGGTCATGGGCATCGATGCGGCCGAGGCCCGCGACAAGTTCGGGTTCCTGTTGGAGGCGTTCACCTTCGGTGCACCGCCGCACGGCGGCATCGCGTTCGGATGGGACCGCATCGTCGCGTTGCTGGCGGGCATGGACTCCATCCGCGAGGTCATCGCCTTTCCGAAGTCCGGCGGCGGCGTGGACCCGCTGACCGACGCCCCCGCGCCGATCACCGCCCAGCAGCGTAAGGAATCCGGCATCGACGTCGTGCCCGAGCCGCGACCCGCCGGGTAGTCCCCCCTAGTGGTGGACCGCCTTGGACCACAACGTGTGCAGCGTGCTGCGCACCGGATGTCCGGACCGCAGGATATTGATCACCTCGACCGGGAACAGCGCCTGGTTGGGGCCGCATTTGGGCCAGGCTTCCGGCCCCTGGGTGGCCAGCACCCGCTCGGCCACCGCGATCTGTTCGTCTCGCGAGGCAGCTGCCGGCGAGCCGAGACCGCCGTTTTCGTCCCAGGTCGACTGTTTGAATTGCAGGCCACCGTAGAAACCGTTGCCGGTGTCGGCCGACCAGTCACCGTTCGATTCGCATTGCGCGACCGCGTCCCAGTTGACGGTGTCCGCGCGGGCCGTCCCCGCCGCTGGGGGGGCGATGACAAAAGCCCAGCTCAGAAGGGCTAAGACCGCCGCTTTCGGTACTGACATGCATGCGGTCCGCTGAAGTGCTGTACCACAATGCCTCATTTAACGTGTCTAACAAACCGACGGGAATATTGTCAACAGTTGGGACCTGTTTAATGTCGCGAGCATGGTGTGCTGCGGGGGTTTTTAGTAACAACAGTAGATTAAAGTGTTATTTGGGACATTTGTTACTGATTTAATCGATTGTTATTTAGAGTGATTGAAGTGACAGAAGTTACTAACTGGCCGGCGGGGCGTGTCCGCTTGGCCGCACCGACGGTGAAACTGTTGCGACGATCGGCCGGAATGTCCGCAACGGTTTCACTTTCGGTGACCCGATCAGGAAGACTTGCCGAGGAACTCCTCGACCAGACGCTTAGGGGCCTGCGTCAGCCAGGCCTCGGTGAGCACCTCCCGCAACCCCAGTTCGTCGATCTCGGCCAGGTTGACCAGCACGGCCGGGTAGCCGTCGAAATGCGGCGTGGTGAAATACAGCCCCGGCTCGTCGGCGATCAGCGCGAACTTCACCCCCTCGTCGGCGACCCGGACGGCGAGAACGCCACCGTCGGGTGGTTCGAACCCCGACGCCGCCAACGCTTCCCGGTCGGACGTGCGCAGCGGCCGTTCCCAGGCCACCAACTTCTTGCCGATCCGCCAGTCGTGGGGTGCCCGCTCCTCGGTGAGCGGCAGTTCGGCGACGATCGCGGCGACGTCCTCCCAGGTGGCCACGATGTCATTGTGCTCCCGTGTCCTGCCGGCGCCGAAGGGCGGCTTACCTGCCTCTGGTATGCCTGAGATCGTGTCCGACGGTCTGTTCGACGTCCCCGACGCGGCCGGTTTCACCCGGAGCGCCGCCGGCGAATCGACCGCCGCGCCGTTGGCGGTGCGGATGCGACCGTCGAGCCTCGGCGAGGTGGTCGGACAGGACCATTTGCTGCAACCCGGCTCGCCGCTGCGCCGCCTGGTCGAGGGTTCGGGGGTGGCCTCGGTCATCCTCTACGGCCCGCCGGGAACCGGGAAAACCACGCTGGCGGCGCTGATCTCGCAGGCGACCGGGCGGCGGTTCGAGGCGCTGTCGGCGTTGTCGGCCGGAGTCAGGGAAGTCCGCGCGGTGATCGATTCGGCCCGCCGGGCCGCCGCCCACGGCGAACAGACCGTGTTGTTCATCGACGAGGTACACCGGTTCTCCAAGACCCAGCAGGACGCGCTGCTCTCGGCGGTGGAGAACCGGGTGGTGGTGCTGGTGGCGGCGACGACGGAAAACCCGTCGTTCTCGGTGGTGGCTCCGCTGCTGTCGCGGTCGCTGATCCTGGCGCTACGACCGCTGAGCGCCGACGACATTCGCACGGTCGTGCAGCGCGCGATCGAGGATCCCCGCGGGCTGGGCGGGAGGGTGGCGGTGACGCCTGACGCCGTCGACCTGCTGGTGCGGCTGGCCGCCGGCGATGCCCGCCGGGCGCTGACCGCGCTGGAGGTGGCCAGCGAGGCGGGGGAGCGGGTCACCGCGGAGACGATCGAGCAGTCGCTGGACGAGGCCGCGGTGCGCTACGACCGCGACGGCGATCAGCACTACGACGTCATCAGCGCGTTCATCAAATCGGTGCGGGGTTCCGACGTCGACGCCGCGCTGCATTACCTGGCCCGGATGCTGGTCGCCGGGGAAGATCCCCGGTTCATCGCCCGCCGGCTGATGATCCTGGCCAGCGAGGACATCGGCATGGCCGACCCGACCGCGCTGGTGACCGCGGTCGCCGCCGCGCAGACCGTGGCGCTGATCGGCATGCCCGAAGCTCAGCTGACGTTGGCGCAGGCCACCGTCCACCTGGCGACCGCGCCCAAGTCCAACGCGGTGACCACCGCGCTGACTGCGGCGACGGCCGATGTCAGGGCCGGCAAGGCCGGGCCCGTGCCGGCGCATCTGCGCGACGGCCACTACGCCGGCGCCGCCGCGCTGGGCCACGCGCAGGGCTACCGGTATTCCCACAACCACCCCGACGGTGTTGTGCCGCAGCAGTATCCACCCGACGAGCTGGTGGGCGTGGATTACTACCACCCGACCGACCGCGGCGGCGAACGCGAGATCGCCCGGCGCGTGCAGCGGCTGCGGGCGATCATCCGAAAGGACTCTTAAAAGACCTCTTACAGAGTCGCCACGAGTTCAGCAACGTCGCTGTGCAGCTCCGCGAGCCCCTGGTCCAAGGTGGCCAGTCGACCGTGGTGTCTGCGGGCGAGCTGCGCCAGATACGCATGACGTCGGCGAACGAGAGGTTCATGATGGACGTGATCGGCTATTGCCAGCGCGACCAGAACATTGGCGTCGAGCAGCGTCGTCATTCCTCGTCCGCTAAGGAGTCCGCTGAGGAGTCCGCTGAGGAGTCTGCTAAGGAGCGGACATCTTCTGATGTCACCACGGTGCCGATGCGTACCACGGGCAACCCCGTCTTGGCGCTCCGGGAAACCTCGCCGGCCCGGCCCTGATCCAATCCGCGCCGGAGCAGGTCGGCGACCGTCTCGCTCAGCGTGCGATGCGTATCGTGCGCGATTGCCCGTAGCTGCTGATGCAGATCGCCGGGAAGATCCACGGTCGTGCGCACGCACACATGATAACTTCGACGCATCGTGATGCGCTGCGGCGTCGACGGCGCCGCGGTGCCACCCCGGTAGGTCCATCCTCTCCCCACGGGCCCGCGCGGCAATGCCACGTAGGCTAGATACCGTGCAGACCGATGTGCTCAAGGTGGACACCGCACGTCGTCGCATCGTCGATCTGACCGGCGCGGTGCGGGCGTTTTGCGCCTCCCACGGCTCGGGCAGAGATGGCCTGTGCAACGTGTTCGTCCCGCACGCCACCGCGGCGGTCGCGATCATCGAAACCGGCTCCGGTTCCGAAGAGGACCTCATCGACGCGCTGGAACGGCTGTTGCCCCGCGACGGCCGCTACCGGCACGCGCACGGATCGCCCGGCCACGGCGCCGACCATCTGTTGCCGGCGTTGGTGGCGCCGTCGGTGACGGTGCCGGTGGTGGCCGGTGAACCGTTGCTGGGGACCTGGCAGAGCGTGGTGCTCGTCGACCTCAACCGGGACAACCCGCGGCGGTCGGTCCGGCTCAGCTTCGTCGACGGTTGACGGGGGTTGACGGCACCGCCCCGGTACTGTGGTGCGGTCGGCAATAAGGAAGCGAAAAGGTGCAAACACACGAGATCAGGAAGCGATTCCTGGATCATTTCGTGAAGGCGGGTCACACCGAGGTGCCGAGTGCCTCGGTGATCCTCGACGACCCCAACCTGTTGTTCGTCAACGCCGGCATGGTGCAGTTCGTGCCGTACTTCCTCGGGCAGCGCACCCCGCCATACCCGAGGGCCACCAGCATCCAGAAATGTATCCGCACCCCCGACATCGAGGAAGTCGGGATCACCACCCGCCACAACACTTTTTTTCAGATGGCCGGCAATTTCTCGTTCGGCGACTATTTCAAACAGGGCGCCATCGAGCTGGCCTGGAGCCTGCTGACCACCGACGTCGCCGCCGGCGGGTACGGACTTGATCCGGAAAGAATATGGGCCACAGTCTATTTCGAGGACGACGAAGCCTTGCGGCTGTGGCAGGAGATCGCCGGGCTGCCGGCCGAACGCATCCAGCGCCGCGGCATGGAAGACAACTACTGGTCGATGGGCATTCCCGGGCCGTGCGGGCCGTCCTCGGAGATCTACTACGACCGCGGACCCGAATTCGGCGTCGGCGGCGGCCCGATCGCCAACGAAGACCGCTACGTCGAGCTGTGGAACCTGGTGTTCATGCAAAGCGAACGCGGCGAAGGCGCCACCAAGACCGACTTCGAGATCCTGGGGCCGCTGCCGCGCAAGAACATCGACACCGGCATGGGTGTCGAACGGGTCGCGTTCGTGCTGCAGGGTGTGCACAACGTCTACGAGACCGATCTTTTGCGGCCGGTCATCGACACGGTCGCCGCCCGGGCGCCGCGCCCGTACGACGCCGGCAACCACGACGACGACGTGCGCTACCGGATCATCGCCGACCACAGCCGCACCGCGGCGATCCTGATCGGCGACGGGGTCAGCCCCGGCAACGACGGGCGCGGCTATGTGCTGCGCCGGCTGCTGCGGCGGGTGATCCGCTCGGCCAAACTGCTCGACATCGACGGCCCCGTCGTCGGCGAGCTCATGGCATGCGTGCGCGACGCGATGGGGCCGTCGTACCCCGAACTGGTCGCCGACTTCGATCGGATCCAGCGCATCGCGGTCGCCGAGGAGACCGCGTTCAACCGCACGCTCGCGTCGGGCTCGAAGCTGTTCGTCGACATCGCCAGGTCCGCCAAGGCCTCCGGCGCCTCCGTCGTGCCCGGATCGGACGCGTTCACACTGCACGACACCTACGGCTTCCCGATCGAGCTCACCCTGGAGATGGCGTCCGAAGCCGGCCTGCAGGTCGACGAAATCGGGTTCCGCGAACTGATGGCGCAGCAGCGCCGCCGCGCCAAGGCCGACGCCGCCGCGCGCAAACACGCCCACGCCGACCTCTCGGCCTACCGCGAGCTGGTCGACGCGGGACCCACCGAGTTCACCGGTTTCGACGAATTGACTTCGCAGGCAAAGCTTTTGGGAATCTTCGTGGATGGCAAGCGGGTTCCGGTGGTCTCGCACGGCAGCGACGGTGCGCATCGGATCGAACTCGTCCTGGACCGCACCCCGCTCTACGCCGAATCGGGCGGGCAGGTGGCCGACGTCGGGACGATCAGCGGCACCGGCGCCGGCGAGGTTGCCCGGGCGGCGGTCACCGACGTGCAGAAGATCGCCCACACCCTGTGGGTACACCGGGTCACCGTGGAGTCCGGCGAATTCGTCGAGGGCGACACGGTGGTCGCCGCGGTCGATCCGGGCTGGCGCAAAGGCGCCACCCAAGGGCATTCGGGCACCCACCTGGTGCACGCGGCGCTGCGCCAAGTGCTGGGCCCGGGCGCGGTTCAGGCCGGCTCCCTGAACCGGCCGGGGTACCTGCGTTTCGACTTCAACTGGCAGGGACCGTTGACCGAGCAGCAGCGCACCCAGATCGAAGAGGTGACCAACGAAGCCGTGCAGGCCGACTTCGAGGTGCACACCTTCACCGAGCAGCTCGATGCGGCCAAGGCGATGGGCGCGCTGGCGCTGTTCGGGGAGAGCTATCCCGACCAGGTGCGCGTCGTCGAGATCGGCGGGCCGTTCTCGCTGGAGCTGTGCGGCGGCACCCATGTGCACCGCTCGGCGCAGATCGGCCCGGTGACGATCCTGGGGGAGTCGTCGGTGGGTTCGGGGGTGCGCCGGGTGGAGGCCTACGTCGGGCTGGAGTCGTTTCGGCACCTGGCCAAGGAGCGGGCGCTGATGGCCGGGCTGGCGTCGTCGCTGAAGGTGCCGTCTGAGGAAGTGCCCGCCCGGGTGGCCACCCTGGTGGAGCGGCTGCGCGCCGCCGAGAAGGAACTCGAACGCGCCAGGCTGGCCACCGCCCGGGCGGCCGCGGTCAACGCCGCGGCCGGGGCGCAGCGCATCGGCGCTGTGCGCGTGGTGGCTCAGCGGATGGCGGCCGGTATGACGCCGGCCGACCTGCGCTCGCTGGTCGGCGACATTCGCGGCCGGCTCGGGGCCGAGGCGGCCGTCGTCGCGCTGATCGCCGACGGCGAGAACGGCACCGTGCCCTACGTGGTGGCCGTCAACCCGGCGGCCCAGGATCTCGGGCTGCGCGCCAACGATCTGGTCAAGACGCTCGCGGTCGCCGTCGACGGCCGCGGCGGCGGGAAGGCCGACCTGGCGCAGGGCTCCGGCAAGAACCCGTCGGGCATCGACGCCGCGCTCGAGGCGCTCCGCGCGGCGATAGCGCGGGTCGGCTGAGTGGACACCGCGGGGTTGGATCGCTTCGGGCACCGCCGGCCCGACCGTCCCGGCGGGGACGACCCCGGGCGCGGACGCCGCCTCGGCGTCGACGTGGGCAGCGTGCGCATCGGGGTGGCCGCCAGCGATCCCGACGCCATCCTCGCCACCCCGGTGGAAACCGTCCGCCGCGACCGCGGCGGCGCGCATCTGCGCCGGCTGGCCGAGCTGGTGGCCGACCTGGGTGCCGTCGAGGTCGTCGTCGGGCTGCCGCGCACCCTGGCCGATCGCACGGGAGCGTCCGCCCGCGACGCGATCGGGCTGGCCGAGACTCTGGCCCGCCGGATCGCACCGGTTCCGGTGCGGCTGGCCGACGAACGGCTGACCACCGTCGTGGCGCAGCGGTTGCTGCGCGACACCGGGATGCGGTCCAAGGGCCAGCGCCGGGTGATCGACCAGGCGGCGGCGGTGGCGATTCTGCAAGACTGGCTCGATCAACGTCGCGTCACACTGGCCGCGGAGGTCGACGATGGGTGAGGGCACCGGCCGCGAGCGGGCCCTACCCGTGGCGGTCGGGCCGCCCCGCCGCCGCGCGCAGACCCGCGCCGAGCGCAGGCGCGCCCTGCGGCTCCGCCGGCGGCGTCGCCGGCTGATCCGGCTGGTCACGACGGTGTTCGTGGCCGTGGTGGTGGCGGCGGTGTTCGTCGGCGCCAAACTGTGGCACACCCTGAGCGCGCAAAACGACTACCGCGGCAACGGCAAGAGCGACGTCGTGATCCAGATCCGCTCCGGAGACTCCACCACCGCGATCGGAGAGACCCTGCAAGACCACAACGTGGTCCGCACCGTGAAGGCGTTTATCGAAGCGGCTCAAGGCAACGCGAAGATTTCGGCGATCCAGCCCGGCTACTACCAGATGCGCACCGAAAGCTCGGCGGCCGCGGCGGTGCAGCGGCTCGCCGATCCCAACAACCGGGTGGGCCGGCTGGTGATCCCGGAGGGACGCCAGCTCGACGACACCACCGACGTGCAGACCAACACGGTGACGCCGGGGATCTTCAGCCTGATCTCCGCGGCCACCTGCGTCACCCTCAACGGCGACCGGCACTGCGCGTCGGTGCGGGACCTGCGGGCGGCGGCCGGCACCACGCCGCCGACCCTGCTGGAGGTGCCCGGCTGGGCCCTCGAGCCGGTGCTGCGGATGGGCAACGATCACCGCCGGATCGAGGGATTGATCGCGCCGGGAACGTTCAACGTCAACCCGTCGGGCTCACCGCAGAAGATCCTGGCCACGCTGATCAGCACCAGCGCCGCCGAATACGCCAAGTCCGGGCTCATCGACACCGCCCAGGACATGCACATGTCGCCCTACGACGTGTTGGTGGTGGCCTCGCTGGTGCAGGGCGAAGCCAAGCCGCGCGATTTCCCCAAGGTCGCCCGGGTCATCTACAACCGGTTGGCCGCGCATCGCCCGCTGGAGTTGGACTCCACGGTGAACTATCCGCTGGACCGGCGCGAAGTGGCGACCACCGACGCCGACCGCGAGGCGCCGACACCGTGGAACACCTACGTGCGCGCCGGGCTTCCGGCCACGCCGATCTGCTCGCCGGGCACCGAGGCGCTGCTGGCCGCCGAACATCCCGAGCCCGGCGACTGGCTGTACTTCGTCACCATCGACCCGCAGGGCACCACGCTGTTCACCCGGAACTACCAACAGCACCTGGAGAACATCGAGGTGGCCAAGCGCAACGGTGTCCTCGACAGCGCCCGGTAGCGGGCCCGCCCGCAAAGCGGCGGTGCTGGGCCGTCCGATCGCGCATTCCCGCTCCCCGCAATTGCATCTGGCCGCCTACCGCGCGCTGGGCCTGCACGACTGGACCTACGACCGCATCGACTGCGGCGCCGAGGAGCTGCCCGCGGTGGTCGGCGGGTTCGGGCCGGCGTGGGTCGGGGTGTCGGTAACCAAGCCGGGCAAGTTCGCGGCGCTGGCCTTCGCCGACGAGCGCACCGCCCGCGCCGAATTGGTGGGCGCCGCCAACACCCTGGTGCGGACCCCGCGCGGCTGGCGGGCCGACAACACCGACATCGACGGGGTGACCGGCGCGCTGGGCCCGGTCTCGGGTGCGGCGATCGTCACCGGGTCCGGCGGCACCGCCCCGGCGGCCGTGATGGGGCTGGCCGAGCTGGGTGTTCGGGCGATCACGATCGTCGCCCGCAACCCGCACCGGGCCGCGCCGGTGCTGGAGCTGGGCCGTCGGGTCGGGGCGGCGGTCCGGTTCTGCGAGCTGGACGGCGCGGCGCTGGCGGACGCGGTCGCCGGGGCGGCGGTCCTGGTCAACACGTTGCCGGCCGAGGTGGCGGCCCGCTACGCCGCGACCCTGGCACACGTGCCGGTGGTGTTGGACGCGATCTACGACCCCTGGCCGACGCCGCTGGCCGCGGCGGTCACCGCGGCGGGCGGCCGGGTGATCAGCGGGCTGCAGATGCTGCTGCATCAGGCGTTCGCCCAGGTGGAGCTCTTCACCGGGCTGCCGGCGCCGCGAGCGGCGATGACTTGCGCTGTGGCGGCGCCGGGCTAGCCTGCCCGACATGCTGGTGGGGGCTGTGGTGGTGTGGATGGCCGCGCTGAGCGGCTACGACGTCGCGCAGCGGCGGCTGCCCAACTGGCTCACGCTGCCGGGCGCGGTGGCGATGCTGGTGGGCGCGGCGGTGGGCGGGCGCGGGTGGCCGGCGCTGGCCGGCGCCGCGGCGCTGGGCGGGGTGTATCTGCTGGTGCACCTGGGCGCGCCGGCCGCGCTGGGCGCCGGCGACGTCAAGCTGGCGCTGGGCCTGGGCGCGCTGACCGGCGGCGTCGGCGTCGACGTGTGGCTGCTGGCGGCGCTGGGCGCGCCGCTGCTC
Source organism: Mycobacterium sp. (assembly GCF_008709575.1). Taxonomy (GTDB): domain Bacteria; phylum Actinomycetota; class Actinomycetes; order Mycobacteriales; family Mycobacteriaceae; genus Mycobacterium. Next base: position 11,525 of record NZ_VYIK01000042.1, on the reverse strand, counting down.
ACCGCGGTGGTCGGCACCGTCGCCCTGGCAGGCGGCGTGCGCCGGGTGCCGCACGGCCCGTCGATGTGCCTGGCCAGCGCGGCGGCGCTCGCGCTGGCGCTGTGGTGACTCATTATCGGCCACGTCGGGACACTGCTACAGGCTTCCGCGGGGCACGATCCACTCCGTGCGCTGACCGGTGACCCCCGCGACCCGGTCGTAGTCCTCGTCGTAGTGCCACAAGACCGTCCCCGAGAGTTCGGCCGCCGCCGCGATGATCAGGTCGGCGATCTTGACGCTGCGGTGATGCAGACCGCCGGCGTGGGCAAGCTCACGCTGGACTTGGTATGCGCGGGCGAAGGTGTCGGTGTCGATCGGGATCCGGGCCAAGCTGTCGAGTTCGTCGGCGAGTGCGTCGTAGTCGGCGGCCGACCTTGCCGAGTAAAGAATTTCCAGCCGCACCTGGTCACAGATACCGACCTGGTTCGCCGACAAGACCGCTAACCATCGCTTCGCGACTTCCGGTCTCCCCGCGTGATGCCACGCGCTCGTATCGACGCAGAACAGTGTCACCGCGCAGGACGGGTCTGCGCCAGTAGCGCCTCGGACCGATCGATACCCGCACCCGAAGCGATTCGCGCGGCGAGCCGAGCACGCCCCGCCTGGCGCACCGCCGCCCGCAAGGCGGCATGAACCGTGTCCTTCAGGCCGGTGGTACCGAGCACGGCCTGCGCATCGGCCAGCAGCGCATCATCGATATCGATAGTTGTACGCCTAGTCACTGATTAATCGTATAGCAATTTTATGTCTAATAAATGCCTCAAGAGCAGTCATATTGATGCGTCAGGCACGGGCGGGAGGACGCAGACCTCCCGTTGGTGCCCGGTCCGCAGCGAAGGGCTGCTGCCAGCCGGGCCCCACGTGGGAAGATAGGACCCGTGTTGCGCTGGACCACTGCCGGGGAATCCCACGGCCGCGCGCTGGTGGCCGTGCTGGAAGGCATGGTCGCCGGGGTGGAGGTCACCTCCGATGACATCGCCGGGCAGTTGGCCCGACGCCGGCTGGGCTACGGCCGCGGCGCCCGGATGAGTTTCGAGCGCGACGAGGTCAGCCTGCTCGCCGGGGTGCGGCACGGCCGCACGCTGGGCGGGCCGATCGCCATCGAGATCGCCAACACCGAATGGCCCAAGTGGGCCGACGTGATGGCCCCCGACCCGGTCGACCCGGCCCGGCTGGAGGTCGCCCGCAACGCGCCGCTGACCCGGCCCCGGCCCGGCCACGCCGACTACGCCGGCATGCTCAAGTACGGCTTCGACGACGCCCGCCCGGTGCTGGAGCGGGCCAGCGCCCGCGAGACCGCCGCCCGGGTCGCCGCCGGGACCGTCGCCCGGCTGTTCCTGCGGCAGGCGCTCGGCGTCGAGGTGCTCTCCCACGTCATCTCGATCGGGGCGTCGGCGCCCTACGACGGGCCGCTCCCGGCGCCCGGGGACCTGCCCGCCATCGACGCCAGCCCGGTGCGCGCCTTCGGCAAGGCGGCGGAAGCCGCGATGATCGCCGAGATCGAAGCCGCCAAGAAAGACGGCGACACCCTCGGCGGGGTGGTCGAAGCCGTCGCGGTGGGCCTGCCGGTCGGGCTGGGGTCGTTCACCAGCGGCGAGAACCGGCTCGACAGCCAGCTCGCCGCGGCGGTGATGGGCATCCCGGCGATCAAGGGCGTGGAGATCGGCGACGGGTTCGACACCGCGCGCCGGCGCGGCAGCCGCGCCCACGACGAGATGTATCCGGGGCCCGACGGGGTCGGGCGCTCGACCAACCGGGCCGGCGGACTGGAAGGCGGCATGACCAACGGCCAGCCGCTGCGGGTGCGGGCCGCGATGAAGCCGATCTCGACCGTGCCGCGGGCGTTGGCCACCGTCGACCTGGCCACCGGCGAGGCCGCCGTCGCCATCAACCAACGCTCCGACGTCTGCGCGGTGCCGGCCGCGGCGGTGGTGGTCGAGACCATGGTGGCGCTGGTGCTGGCCCGCGCGGCGCTGGAGAAGTTCGGCGGCGATTCGCTGGCGGAGACCCGCCGCAACGTCGAGGCCTACCGGTGCGCGATCGCCGAGCAACACCCGGGCACCCAGGCCCGGGCCCGGGGCTGACCGCGATGGCGCCCAGGGCCGTACTGGTGGGACTGCCCGGCTCGGGCAAGTCCACGATCGGGCGACGGCTGGCCCACGCGCTCGGCGTCGGCATGCTCGACACCGACGCGGTCATCGAGGCGCAGACCGGCCGGCGCATCGCCGAGATCTTCGCCACCGACGGGGAGCAGGAGTTCCGCCGCATCGAGGAAGAGGTGGTGCGCCGGGCACTCGACGAGCATGACGGCGTCCTGTCGCTGGGCGGCGGCGCCGTCACCACGCCGGGGGTGCGGGCCGCGCTGGCCGGCCACACCGTCGTCTTCCTGCAGATCAGCGCCGCCGAAGGGGTGCGGCGCACCGGCGGCGGCACAGCCCGGCCGCTGCTGGCCGGCGGCGACCGCGCCGAAAAGTACCGCGCGCTGATGGCGCAGCGGGTTCCGCTGTACCGGCGGGTCGCCACGATCCGGGTGAACGCCAACCGCCGCAATCCCGGCGCCGTCGTCCGCCAGATCCTCTCCCGGCTGGCCGACCCCGGCTCCGGGACGGCCGGGCTGGCCGCCGCCCGCCCCGGCGAGGCGGGCCCATGACCCGTCCACGCCCGCCGCACACCGTGCAGGTGGCCGTCGATCCGCCCTACCCGGTGCGGATCGGCACCGGGCTGCTGGCCGAGCTCGACAAGCTACTCGCCGGCCGGCATCGGGTCGCGATCCTGCACCAGCCGGCGCTGGCCGCGACCGCCGAGGCGATCCGGGACCGGCTGGCGGGCAGACGCATCGACGCGCACCGCATCGAAATCCCCGACGCCGAAGCCGGTAAGACCCTGCCGGTGCTGGGGTACATCTGGGAAGTGTTGGGCCGCATCGGAATCGGTCGCAAAGACGCGCTGGTCAGCCTGGGCGGCGGGGCAGCCACCGACGTCGCGGGATTCGCCGCGGCGACCTGGCTGCGCGGAGTGCCGATCGTGCACGTGCCCACCACGCTGCTGGCGATGGTCGACGCCGCGATCGGCGGCAAAACCGGCATCAACACCGACGCCGGCAAGAACCTGGTCGGGGCGTTCCACCAGCCGTTGGCGGTGCTGGCGGATCTGGCCCTGCTGCAGACGTTGCCGCGCACCGCACTCGTCGACGGGATGGCCGAAGTCGTCAAGGCCGGATTCATCGCCGACCCGGTGATCCTCGAGCGGATCGAAGCCGACCCGGCGGCGGCGCTCGACCCCGGCGGCGACGTGCTGCCCGAGCTGATCCGGCGGGCGGTCACCGTCAAGGCCGAGGTGGTCGCGGCCGACGAGAAGGAGTCGCAGCTGCGCGAGATCCTCAACTACGGGCACACCCTGGGACACGCGATCGAGCGGCGGGAGCACTACCTGTGGCGGCACGGCGCAGCGGTCTCGGTCGGCCTGGTGTTCGCCGCCGAGCTGGGCCGGTTGACCGGGCGCCTGGACGACGCCACCGCCGACCGGCACCGCGCCATCCTGACGTCGCTGGGCCTGCCGGTCGGCTACGACCCGGGCGCGTTCCCCGAACTACTGGAGTCCATGGCCGGTGACAAGAAAACCCGGGCCGGGGTGCTGCGGTTCGTCGTGCTCGACGGGCTGGCCAAGCCGGGCCGGCTGGTCGGACCCGACCCGGCGCTGCTGGCGGCGGCCTACACGCAGGTGGCTGCGCCGTGACCCGGGTGAACGTGGTCAACGGGCCCAATCTGGGCCGGCTGGGCCGACGCGAACCCGACGTCTACGGCCGCGCCACCCATGACGAGCTGCGCGCGATGATCGAACGCGAAGCCGCCGACCTGGGACTCGACGTGCTGGTGCGGCAAAGCGACAGTGAAGCGCAGCTGCTGGAGTGGATTCACGCTGCCGCCGACGCCGGGGAGCCGGTGATCCTCAACGCCGGCGGGCTCACCCACACGTCGGTCCCGCTGCGTGACGCGTGCGCGGAGCTCAGCGCCCCGCTGATCGAGGTGCACCTGTCCAATGTCTATGCGCGCGAGGAGTTTCGGCGCCATTCGTATCTGAGCCCGATCGCCACCGGGGTGATCGTCGGTCTGGGTGTGCAGGGGTATCTGCTCGCGCTGCGCTACCTAGCCGCGCTGGAGCGTTAACCCTCCTCCGACTCGGGGGCCGGCCGGGTCTGCTCGGTGTCCGCCTCGACGGTCGGGATCGCCCCGGTCACTTCCTCGCTGTAGGCGGGAAGCACCGCGGTGGGCTCGTCAGACACGGTCGGCGTGGCCGCCGCGGCCTGCCCGGCCCCGGTGCTCACCGCGGCGAACACGTCGGTGTCGACACGCTCCTCGCCCCCGTGCCGGGCCGCAGCCGGATTGCGGTCGATCCGCCAGCGCCCGATCGCCGCCCCGCCGATGCCGGCCAGAAACACCAACAGCGCGGTGAACGAGGCGAACGTGGTGAGCTCGTTGATCAGCCCACCGACATAGAGCCCTTTGTAGAACAGCGCGATCAGCCAGGTGACCGCGCCGCTGAGTACCCCGGCCACCAGGCCGGCCAGCAACCACGTCATGGCCAGGTCGTTGCGGCGGTCCGGGTCCGGGTTCGCCCTGGCGTCGGCGAGGCCGTCGAGCACGCCCCACACCAGCACGCCGGCGGTGAACATCGCGATCAGCGTCATGCTGATCACGCCGGCCTGCGTCGGAAACGCGTTGATCAGGGCGCCCTGGAACAGGCGGACAACGACCATCGCAGCGGCGAAGACCAGGCCGCGCAGCCTCCAGTTAGTCATGGGGCCACAGCGTAGCGAGTAGCGTGACGGGGTGTGAGGCATTCGGGCCGGCGAGCCGATCTGAGTGCCCGGATCCGCGCCGCCGGGCTGGACGCGATGCTGGTCACCGACCTGCTCAACGTGCGCTATCTGTCCGGGTTCACCGGGTCCAACGCGGCGCTGCTGGTGTTCGCCGACGAGCGGGACGCGGTGCTGGCCACCGACGACCGCTACCGCACCCAGGCTGCCCGGCAGGCGCCCGACCTGCAGCTGGTGATCGAGCGGGCCTGCGGGCGCCGGCTGGCCGGGTGGGCCGCGGGCGCCGGCGTGCACCGGCTGGGATTTGAGAGCCACGTCGTCACCGTGGACGGGTTCGACGCACTGGCCGGCGCCGCGGGCAGCGTCGAGCTGGTCCGCGCCCCGGGCACGGTGGAAGCCCTGCGCGAGGTCAAAGACCCCGAGGAACGGGCGTTGCTGCAGTCGGCGTGCGCGGCGGCCGACGCCGCGCTGACCGACCTGGTAGAGCGCGGCGGGCTGCGACCCGGCCGGACCGAGCGCGAGGTGGGCCGCGACCTCGAGGCGCTGATGCTCGACCACGGCGCCGACGGGGCGTCCTTCGCGACCATCGTGGCCGCCGGGGCCAACTCGGCGGTCCCGCATCACCGGGCGGGCGACGCGGTGCTCGCCGCCGGCGACTTGGTCAAGATCGACTTCGGCGCGCGGGTCGGCGGGTATCACTCCGACATGACCCGCACGTTCGTGCTGGGCCGTCCGTCCGGCTGGCAGCGGGAGATCTACGAGCTGGTCGCCGCCGCGGCGCAAGCCGGGCGGGACGCGCTGCGGCCGGGCACTCCGCTGGCCGAGGTGGACGCCGCCGCGCGCGCCGTGATCGCCGACGCGGGCCACGGCGGGCACTTCGGGCACGGCCTGGGACACGGCGTGGGGCTGGCTGTCCACGAAGCGCCGGGGATCGGGCCGACGGCCGCCGGTACACTACGGGCGGGCTCGGTGGTGACCGTGGAGCCCGGTGTCTACCTGCCCGACCGCGGCGGTGTCCGCATCGAGGACACGCTGGTCGTCCCCGCCGAGTCCGCCGGGCAGGGCCCGGAATCACTGACCCGGTTCCCCAGGGAACTGGCCATCCTTTAGGAGACGCGCGACTGTGGCATCCACTGCCGACTTCAAGAACGGACTGGTGCTGGTGATCGACGGCCAGCTATGGCAGATCGTCGAATTCCAGCATGTCAAACCCGGCAAGGGACCGGCGTTTGTGCGCACCAAGCTGAAGAACGTGGTGTCGGGCAAGGTGGTGGACAAGACCTACAACGCGGGCGTGAAGGTGGAAACCGCCACCGTGGACCGCCGCGACAGCACCTACCTCTACCGCGACGGCTCCGACTTCGTGTTCATGGACAGCGAAGACTACGAACAGCACACCCTGCCGGAGTCGCTGGTCGGGGACGCGGCCCGGTTCCTGCTGGAGGGCATGCCGGTGCAGATCGCGTTTCACGACGGGTCGCCGCTCTACATCGAGCTGCCGGTGACCGTCGAGCTCGAGGTCACCCACACCGAGCCGGGTCTGCAGGGTGACCGCTCCAGCGCCGGGACCAAGCCGGCGACGCTGCAGACCGGTGCCCAGATCAACGTGCCGCTGTTCATCAACACCGGCGACAAGCTCAAGGTCGACTCGCGCGACGGCAGCTACCTGGGGCGGGCCTGACGATGGCCGTCAGGGCCGTTAAGGGGCGCCATCAGGCCCGCAAGCGCGCGGTGGACGTGCTGTTCGAGGCTGAGGCCCGCGGCCTGACCCCGGTCGAGGCGGTCGAGGCGCGAGCCGCGCTGGCCGCCGCGAATTCCCGGGTGGCGCCGCTGCACCCCTACACCGAGACGGTCGCCCGGGGGGTCGGGGCGCACGGCGCTCAGATCGACGACCTGATCGCGGCGCATCTGCAGGGCTGGACACTGCAGCGGCTGCCCGCGGTGGACCGCGCCATCCTGCGGGTCGCGGTGTGGGAGCTGCTCTACGCCGACGACGTGCCCGAGCCGGTCGCCGTCGACGAGGCCGTGCAGCTGGCCAAGGAGCTCTCCACCGACGAGTCACCCGGGTTCGTCAACGGGCTGCTGGGCCAGGTTATGCTCGTTGCGCCGCAGATCCGCGCGGCCGCGCACGCGGTGCGCGCGGCCGGACACGAGACACCCTAGCGACATGCAGCACCACGACGAGCGACCACGACGGCTCCGGGTTTCCGCGCTGGCGGCCGTGGCGAACCCGTCGTACTCGCGCGTCGACACCTGGAACCTGCTCGACGACGCGTGCCAGCAACTCGCCGAAGTCAGCCGCGCCGGGCTGGACACCAGCCATGAGGCGGCCCAGGTGCGGCGCCTGCTCAATCGGCTCAACGCCTACGAACGGTACTGGCTGTACCCCGGCGCGAAGAACCTGGCGCGGTTCCGCAAATATCTCGCCGACGGCGTGGTCCGGCGGCTGGCCGCCGAGGTGACGCTGGCGGTGCGGCTGCTCTGCGAGTACGGCGACCGCACCGCGTTGTTCGACACGTCGGCGCCGCTGGCCGACCAGGAGCTGGTGGCGCGCGCCAAACGGCAACAGTTCTACACCGTCGTGCTCGCCGACGACTTCCCCGAGCACGCGCCGGAGAGCCTGGCCGAAAGCCTGCGGGCGCTTCGGGACCCGGCCGAGGAGGTGCAGTTCGAACTGCTCGTCATGCCCAGCATCGAGGACGCCATCACCGCGGTCGCGTTGAACGGCGAGATCCAGGCGGCGATCATCCGCCACGATGTGCCGCTGCGGTCCCGCGACCGGCCGCCGTTGATGACCGCGCTGCTCGGTGACAGCGACGACACGAGGGCCGGCGACCGCACCGACGCCTGGGTGGAATGCGGTCAGTGGATCCGCGAACTGCGGCCCCACATCGACCTCTACCTGCTCACCGACGAGTCGATCGCCGCCGCGGAGACCGACGACGAGTTCGACGTCTACGATCGCACCTTCTACCGGCTCAACGACGTCACCGACCTGTACAGCACCGTGCTCGCCGGTATCCGCAACCGCTTCGCCACCCCGTTCTTCGACGCGCTGCGGGCCTACGCGGCCGCGCCGGTGGGTCAGTTCCACGCGCTGCCCGTCGCGCGCGGCGCCAGCATCTTCAACTCGAAGTCGTTGCAGGACATGGGTGAGTTCTACGGCCGCAACATCTTCATGGCCGAGACCTCGTCGACGTCGGGCGGGCTGGACTCGCTGCTGGACCCGCACGGCACCATCAAGGCGGCGATGGACAAAGCCGCGGTGACCTGGAACGCCAACCGGAGCTATTTCGTCACCAACGGCACCTCGACGGCCAACAAGATCGTCGTGCAGGCGCTGACCCGGCCGGGCGACATCGTGCTGATCGACCGCAACTGCCACAAGTCGCACCACTACGGCCTGGTGCTGGCCGGGGCCTACCCGCTGTACCTGGACGCCTATCCGCTGCAGCCCTACGCGATCTACGGGGCCGTCCCGCTGCGCACGATCAAGAAGGCGCTGCTCGACCTCAAGGCGGCCGGACAGCTGGACCGGGTGCGCATGCTGCTGCTGACCAACTGCACGTTCGACGGCGTGGTCTACAACCCCCGCCGCGTCATGGAGGAAGTGCTGGCGATCAAGCCGGACATCTGCTTTTTGTGGGACGAAGCCTGGTACGCGTTCGCCACCGCGGTGCCCTGGACCCGGCAACGGACCGCGATGATCGCTGCCGAGCAGCTCGAATCGATGCTGTCGTCGCCGCACTACGCGGCGACCTACCGGCAGTGGCGCGCCGCTTTAGCCGGTTCGGGAGCCGGACCAGGGGCCGGTTCGGGGGACGGGGGCGACCCCGAGCAGTGGCTCGACCAGCGGCTGCTGCCCGACCCGGACCGCGCGCGGGTGCGGGTCTACGTGACCCACTCCACCCACAAGTCGCTGTCGGCGCTTCGGCAGGCCTCGATGATCCACATCCGCGACCAGGATTTCAACGCGCTGGCCCGCGACACGTTCCACGAGGCGTTTTTGACCCACACGTCGACCTCGCCCAACCAGCAACTGCTCGCCTCGCTGGACCTGGCCCGCCGGCAGGTCGACATCGAGGGGTTCGAGATGGTGCGCCACGTCTACAACATGGCGCTGGTCTTTCGCCACCGGGTCCGCAAGGACCGGCTGATCAGCAGATGGTTCCGCATTCTCGACGAGTCCGACCTGGTGCCCGACGCGTACCGGTCCGCAGCGGTCAGCTCCTACCGTCAAGTCCGCCAGGGCGCGCTGGCGGAGTGGAACGAGGCCTGGCGCTGCGACGAGTTCGTGCTCGACCCCACCCGGGTGACCCTGTTCATCGGCAAGACCGGAATGACCGGATACGACTTCCGCGAGAAAGTCCTCATGGAGCGGTTCGGGATCCAGATCAACAAAACCTCCATCAACAGCGTGTTGTTGATCTTCACCATCGGTGTCACCTGGTCGAGCGTGCACTACCTGCTCGACGTGTTGCGCCGGGTGGCCGCCGACCTCGAGCGCAGCCAGCACGGGGCCAGCGCGGAGGATCGCGCCCTGCACCAGCGGCGGGTTGCCGAGATCACCGAGGATCTGCCGGCGCTGCCGGACTTCAGCGAGTTCGACGGCGCGTTCCGGCCCGCGGCCGGCGCCGCCATCGGCGACATGCGGGCGGCCTTCTACGCCGGGTACGAACCAGCCGACCGCGAACACCTGCTGCTGGGTGAGGCGGGCCGGCGTCTCGCCGAGGGCAAAACCCTGGTGTCGACCACGTTCGTGGTGCCCTACCCGCCCGGCTTCCCGGTGCTGGTGCCGGGTCAGGTGATCTCCAAGCAGATCCTGTACTTCCTCGCCGAGGTCGACGTGAAGGAGATCCACGGCTACGACCCCGAACTGGGCCTGTCGGTGTTCACCGAGGCCGCGGTGAAACGGATAGCCGCGAGCCGGCAGGCCGTCGCCGAGGCGCGCGGCGACGGTCGGGTGACGGACTCGGTCGTCGCGGCGATGCCGGCCATCATCCGGTAGGCGCGGGCGACGCCCGCACGCACGCTCATTGTTTCTCAGCGCGTGCTCAGCTATACTCAAGACGCCAGTTTTGAAAGCCGTCAAAGCCGGCGACCAGCAACGGAGACGGCCATGCGGTTCGCTTTGCGCCCATACCTCATCGCTGGTGCCGCGATCGCAGGCGCCAGCGCCATAGTCGCGTTCCCGGCAGCGCCCGAGCTGCCGAGCGTCGAGGTGCCCGCGGTGCGGCCCGCCGGCTCGGAACTGGGCGGATTCAGCCAGCAGGATCTCACCGGGCTTTTGGGCAGTATCGAAGGCATGGCCCCCGACGTGCAGGGATTCACTCCCGCATCACCCGCCCCGAGCGAGCTGCCCAAGCCTGGGCTCGCACCGCCGGACCTCGGCCTGCTGGATCCCGGCAGACTCGACCCGGGTGGCGTGAACCTCGGCACCGGGCCGACTCCGGGCAACCCCTAACCTCGTCTACAGTCCCAGCGCGCGGTAGGTGGCGTGGACGAACGCCGGTTGCACCGCCCGCAGCCTGGCTTGCGACGTGGTGCCGGCGACCGCGGCGGCGGCGTCGGTGGACAGCACCGGATGATTCTGCACCAGGTACAGCAGGATGAGCTCGGCGGCCGGGTCGGCCTGCCACCACGTCCCGTAGGCGCCCGGCCAACCGAACGTGCCAAGGCCGCCGGGCCCGAACAGCGGGGTCGACTGCGCCGGATCGGTCACCACCGACAGGTTCAGCCCGAACCCGCGGCCGACCCAGAACGGCGCGCCCAGGAAGGGCTGCCGCTTCTGCTGCGGCGTGAGACGATCCGTGCGCATCGCCCGCGCGGACTCCGGCGACAGCACCCGCGTCCCGGCGACCGTTCCGTCGCGCAGCAGCATCTCGACGAACCGCAGGTAGTCGTCGGCGGTTGACCACAGCCCGCCCCCGGCGTTGCAGAACCGCGGCGGCGACGAACGGGGCGGGCCCATCACGTCGTTTCTGAGCCGGTCGTCCTCGTCGAGGCGGTACATGGTGGCAGCGCGGTCGCGGGCGGCCGCGGACACGAAGAACCCGGTGTCGCGCATGCCCAGCGGCGCCAGGATGCGCTCGTCGAGCACCCGGTGCAACGGCGCGCCGTCGATCCGCGACAGGATCACCCCCAGCACGTCGATGCCCTGACCGTAGGTGACCCGCGCGCCCGGCTGGTGCACCAGCGGCAACGCGGCGAGTGCGGCCAGCCACGCGTCCGGCCCCTGCCCGTAGGGCAATCGCAGGTAGGCGCGCGCGATCGGGCCCGTCACGGAGAACCCGTAGCCCAGGCCGCTGCGGTGGGTCATCAGGTCCTCGACGGTGATCGCCCGCTGCGCGGGTTCGGTGCGCTCCAGCGGAGCGTGCGGGTCGTCGAGCACCCGCATCGCCGCGAACTCCGGCGCCCAGCGCGTGATCGGGTCGCGCAGCGCCAGCTTGCCCTCGTCGACCAGGCTCATCGCTGCGGCCACGGTGACGGGTTTGGTCATCGAGGCGATGCGAAACAGCGTGTCGCGCCGCATCGGCAGGCCCGCGTCGACGTCGCGGTACCCGATCTCACCCGCCTGCACCACCTCGCCGCGGTGCCACACCAGCGTCACCGCGCCGGCGAGCAGCCCGGCGTCGACGGCGTCACGGATCGCGGCCTGGTTGCCGTCGAG
>NZ_VYIK01000429.1 GCF_008709575.1 Mycobacterium sp. | reverse complement strand
GCGGTGCGGACCCGGTGTCGCTGCCGGCCGCCGGTGCCCGCGGGCGGGAGAACACCGTGTGGTTTCTCGACACCGCGGCCGCCGCCAAGCTCTCCGGGTAGACAACTGTGGCAAGTGCCGGGGGTCGACGACCTCGGCCCCATCCAGTCCCCGCGCGACCTGCCGATCCAGATCCGCCTTCTGATCGGCCGACACCACTCTCGCATACACCGCCGTTCGCGCCCGCAAGTCAGCCCTGCCGGTCGGCTCGTCGACGACAATCAGTCGACCCACTCAATGCGCCGGCACCGCCTACAGCCTCGCCGTGAAACCAGCAATACGCGCTCACCGGCGCAACACCGTTGCACGCAGCCCACGCCGCGAGATCCGTACCCCATGTTCCTACAGCCCACCACCGACAACTACCGACCACTCAGAACGCGACCATTGGCAATCCCCGGGCCCGGCGGCGGGCCAGCTCGGCGGCGTAGGACAGCAGCAGCCGCTCCTGCTCATGCGGGGAGAGGCGCATCTCGAGCGATCTTGCCATGCCGGCAGACCCGCAGCAGCCCGCGCGCGACCACAACCGGTCAGCCGGCCATTCCCCGAGTCGCATCGACCTCAGTTGTCACACGTCGGCGTGGGTTCTCGGTCGTGTCGGT
>NZ_VYIK01000428.1 GCF_008709575.1 Mycobacterium sp. | reverse complement strand
TGATGCCGGGTTGTCGCGTGGGGATATTCGCGGTGCGCCTTACGGCTCTTCAGCCGCTCCACGCGCGCCAACAGCATGAATTTGTCGTCGTTGACAAGCACCAGGTCACCGTCGGGCGCAGGATCGGGAAGATCGTTTGCCGGAACCACATAGTGCGCGTCCTCGGTGAAGAGTTGCGCCCACTCGTCAAGACGCCATTCGTCGAGCAGCAGGGCCTCGCGGTACAGGAAGTCCTCCACCTCCCACCGCTGCACGACTGCGGTGTCGGCGATCGATGCGCTGGTGTCCTGTTCGATGGTCACGCGACTACTTTCCGCTGCGGGCTGAGCTGCTCGCGCCATTGGCGCCAGAAGGCGCGCATCTGCTCCTCATCCTTGACTTCGGGTTCGCGGGTCATCCCGCGAGAGATGTCGTTCCATTCAACGCCGCCGCTGCGATAGCCGTCCTGGCACGATTCGAGGGCCTCCACGTCGTCGGGAGTCGCAAGACCACCGGGACCGTAGAAGCTGAGGAAGCATTCTTCACGCACCGCGCGCACCTTGGCGGGCTCCGATTTCGGCGCAAAATGCCATGCGCTCACTTCCATGTGGTTGGTTTGCGTCTGACTTCGCCGCAGAGATGGGCTTGGAAAATTATCCAAT
>NZ_VYIK01000427.1 GCF_008709575.1 Mycobacterium sp. | reverse complement strand
AAACTAGCTGAGGCACCACCACCGGCCACGCGCTCAAAGTACGTGAGGCACGTCGGCCTCTTGACACGTATACCACTAGCATTCTAGATTTAACGGCCATCCGAAGCGCCTTGCCGGGTTGTTAAGAACGTCTGCGTTTCTCCGAACGGGGGCAGGCGCCGAACGTCGACTAGAGACTGCGCAACGGGGATAGATATGCGCGCAAAGTGGATATTACTGGACAGTATGACCGAGGGGAATCAGCGCACCGACATCAAATGATGGGAAAAGTTCTGAACCTGGTGAAACTGCTTAGTCCGGGTGATACTATCCATCCGCTTTCGGACTTTTGTTGATCACAGAGTGATTTCCCGGAGGGTGGGGACGGCTGTGTACGCGGGTAGCTCGGAAAGTACGTGGAGTTGGCCGAGGAGGATGATGAACTCGACAGGTGCGTCCTCGATGAGCGCAACGCTCGCAGGACCGACAGCACGTGCTCGGCGCGCTCGGCAGGGATGTCGGCGTGCGGTGCACGATCACCCCGGCGGTGACGCAACGCAGTGTGCGTGGCACGTCAATTTCAGCGCAGGTCGGCGCGGTCGCTCGCCGGCCGCCGATTCGCCGAGAGTTCCTCTTGGGCGATCGCGGGGCGAAGTACGAGGG
>NZ_VYIK01000426.1 GCF_008709575.1 Mycobacterium sp. | reverse complement strand
CGACGAAAGCGTTCCCCGAAGGTCCGGCCATGAAGGAGGGTAGAGCTATCAGCGATGATCAAGCCGCTGCCTTAATTGCGGCGTCCATCGTCAACTACTGCCCATGGGACGAAAGCAAAGCCAAGAATACCTCATAGATGACGTCCCGAGTTCGATCGCCGCATGAAGTATCTCCCTTGGGTCGTTTAGAAAGTCTCGAAGCGGTTTGTGTTCCGTGCCGCGCTATTGGCCAGGTCAGGTCTGTGGCTTGCCATTCGCTTGCCATCATAGCGGATACCCCGACACCTGCTTATCCTAGAGAGCGGCGCGCAGGCGGCGAAGTTGATTCCGGCCCTACATATACCGAGAACGGGCATATTTATACCACGGGGCCGAACCACGATGGGGTCACGAAGACTATGCACCGCCATATGGCGGCGGCTCTGTACGGGCGCGCGACCTGTTGGCTCCAGTTTCTCCGGTGCCTCCGGTGCCTGCAGTGCGTGCGGTGCGTGCATTGCGCCCAGTGCGTGCGGTGCGCCCAGTGCGCGCGGTGTGCTCCGTAACTGTAGAGACGGTTGGTCGTAGCTCCAGGGCTGGCTACTATCTTATCGGTTCTGGACGCTTTGATTCATGACCGGTGTCGGGCCGAAACCCGTTGGC
>NZ_VYIK01000425.1 GCF_008709575.1 Mycobacterium sp. | reverse complement strand
ATGCGTGAGGCACCAACCACCGCTTCGCGCTCACTTTTAGCTGAGGCACCTCGCCTTCTGCGAACATCCCGAGCATGTCGCGGTCGAATGGTTGTACACCGGATTCATCGGTGTCGCGATCGGCGTGCAGGAGTGCGATCGGCTTTCCCCAGCTGAGCACCGGTGCCGCGACGTACGCGGTGGTCTTGGTCAGCGGAACCAATTCGGGATGCACATGCGGGTTGGATTGCGCGTCGGGTACCAGGATGGGCACGCCGCGCCGGACCATTTCGCTCTCCGGCAAGGGACCGCTCAGCCGCCGCGGGTTAGCGAGTCCTACCGAGACCATGCGCTGCGCGAGTTCTTCGTCCGCACCGGCGAAAGCCGAACATGCGAACCATATTCCGCGCTGTATCTGGGAGAACAGCACGCGGGTGAAGCCCATGCGATGCGCCTCTACCGGCGCGCGCTCGGCCAGGTCCGCTGCCGACACGGCGCCACGTAACCTGGTGACCGCTGCCCGTGCGCCGCAGACTTTTTCGCGGTGGTCCGCCAGGATTCCGTCCTTGATCGACACCTGGGTTAGCTCTAAGCCTGAATCCGTGGATGGGTCGGTCGTTGTTGATCGGCGTGTGAACAGCGAAAATGCCTCCTGAACTGGGAC
>NZ_VYIK01000424.1 GCF_008709575.1 Mycobacterium sp. | reverse complement strand
TTCGAGGCCACCACCGCCCGATCGCGGGCAGTGCTGAACCGATTCGGCGCCGCCGTCCCGGAGTCCGCCCATGCCGCGGCCCCGGCCGACGAGGCCGACGAGCCCGTCGAGGATCGGCCCGACGAGGATGCTACCGTCCCGACCGGCGCCGACGACACCGACGGCGCCGACGACGAGGAGATTCCGACAACAAGTCAAAGCCCTGCGGCCACAACAGATCTCGTCGAGGACACTGCACCGGAGGATACCGCGCCGCCAGCGAGGCAGCCCGCCACGGCGGCGCCGCCGCCGGAGGGCGAGACCCCGTGTGAGATCGCCGCCGACGAGCTGCCACAGGCCGGCCAATGACCGACCTGACGGCCCGACTGGCCGACGTGCTCGCGCGCCACGACACCACCCTGGGCGGCCTCGCGCCCGGATCCCAAACGATCGGCCAGCTTGCTGACCGTCGGGTGCTGTTGCCGGCCGACCGGCAACGTGGCCCTCTCCCGCCGCGAATCGGTCAGCCGGGCAACAACAGGCGAAGCTCCTCCACATAGCGCACGGATTCGTCCCGATCGATGCTCAGCGGCGTCGCCAACAGCGTCGTCACCCCGGCCTCGGCGAACGCCGCCACCCGCTCGGCCACGAATCCCCGCGGCCCG
>NZ_VYIK01000423.1 GCF_008709575.1 Mycobacterium sp. | reverse complement strand
ATCGCCGCCTGGGAGGCGGCGTTGGCGGGCAGCGCGCTGCGGATGCTTGCGCAGCGGGTGATCAATGCTGAGGTGTTGCGCGGGATGGACAAAAATGCGCAGCACTGGATGGGCCTCATCGATCGCCATGTCCCGGCATTTCTTCGTGGCTTCGCCCGCGAGGTCGTGGGCGTGCCCGACCTAACGCTCTACCGGGAGATGGAAAGCGGGGGACTCGAGTACCGGATGTACTGCTTCACCAAGCCGTGAAGCGGTGTCTGTTCCCCGCCGTGCTCATGGATCCGGCCGCCGGGAAATTGCGCGCAACCAGTCAGTAGTTGTTGCAGGTGTTGGCAACCTGCTGGAAGAGGCCCAGGTACTGCTGAGCCGCCGGCGAGCTCTCGATCTGCTGGGCCATCTGCAAGCGCCGACTCGGCGGCGAGGCCAGGAACTGACGCAGAGCGGACTGCGCTAGCGGCGACGCGTCGAACTGCGCGGCGGCAGCCGGATCCTGCGCGTTCAACGCTGCGACCGCCTGCGGGTAACTGCAGGTTGTGTTGACGATCGGACCCAGATCGGGATCTGCCGAGGCAACCCCGGCCCCAGCGGTAAGCAACGCCGCACTGCCAACCGCGACGGCCAGTCTGCTTAATGCCAGTCTGCTCG
>NZ_VYIK01000422.1 GCF_008709575.1 Mycobacterium sp. | reverse complement strand
GCGGGCGCACTCAGCTGCCAGATACCGATACTGGTCGGCGATAGCGTTGAGCACCCGTTCACCAATGAGCAGTCGGGCGTCGATGACGCCGACCCGGCCGGCCACGCGGTCCCGCCGCCAGTCGTAGTCGGTCTGGACGTGGCGCAGATAGTTGACCGCCCACCGCTGCAGCGCAGCGGTATCAGCCGAGGACACCGTGGCGAGATCGTAATCGTAGTGGCCCCTTTCGGCGGCGTGCCATTCGGCCTGGGCATTGCGGTGGTCGACTGCAACACTGAACAGTTTTTCCTCCCGGCAATCGTGGAATGCGGATCTTGACCGTGTTGATCTGCGCGATCAGTGCAGCGTGACTCGCACTCATCTGTTCGCTTTGACGAACCGACGCGTTGTCCCGCCGGGCCGTGGTCTGGTCTTGCCACGCAAGCCATGCTTCGCTGTGCTCGGCGCGCTCGACGCGGAGCAGGTCATACCGGCGCATCCTCGGCCCCGAGCGATAGGTCGGGTTAGTGACCAGCGCGTCCGGCTCGCCCAAAAACCGCTTGACGGCCCCGCCGGTCCAACCTCGCTGTGTGAGCGTGGACAACGTGACACGCCGGATCTTCTCCGCAGTCTTACTCATGGCCGCCATCATCCACCCGGCCACCG
>NZ_VYIK01000421.1 GCF_008709575.1 Mycobacterium sp. | reverse complement strand
AACGTGGTGGCCAGGGGCGGGATCGAACCGCCGACCTTCCGCTTTTCAGGCGGACGGATTAGCCGCTGACCTGCGGTTTATTTGATCCTGTGCGTCCTATGCGCCGCATTGAGCTGCGCTGACGTATTCAGCCTGTCCGACAAACGGACATAAACCGGACACGGTGACAGCACTCCCGACCAGGAGCCTCCGTACTGCCGCGTGCTCTGTGGGCAGCATCGGCGGCTCCGGGGAGCAGGCCCCCCGATGCCCAGCATCGCCACATCAGTCGCCGGTCCGACACCGTCGACACACGGCCCGGGATCGGCATCACAACAAACGTCGTTGCGGCACGGTTCTGCCGGCGCCGCGGTTGACGGGAGGTCGCGAGCGCCCGAGGCCGCCCAGGCCGCAGGGCGCGAGAGCGACAGTGCTCGGCCGGACGTCAACCGCGGCGCCGGCCTCAACCCGGCCGCGTCCGGCGGGCTTGTTATATGTGCCGAAAGTGTCCGCGACGCCGTCGACGACGGGGTCGCGACCGGCGAGTTGCGGGCGATCGACGCATTGGGGCTGCGGTTCCCCAGCCCCCAGATGGTCACCGCGGCGGCCGCACTGTTCCAGCCGGCGCCACCCTGGGCATGTGGTCCTGGACGTCGCGGTGTGGAA
>NZ_VYIK01000420.1 GCF_008709575.1 Mycobacterium sp. | reverse complement strand
AACCAGCCGACCATTGCACGGACCGTCGCCGCCTGCGGGCTCAAGCACCTGCTGCCGGTTCATGACAGCGTCGACGACGCCTTGTCGGGTGGCTGATCGCACAACCAGCCAGCCCCAGCCCACCTGTCGCGGCGGTCGCGCGCGTTACCCACGCCCGGCCACCGCCCCGTCACCGACGAATTAGCAGGAGAAAACGTTGTCGCGCAATGACATTGAAGAACTTCGTATCGAGGCCCGCGGCCTTTCCTCACACACGCTGGTGGCCGGCGAGCCGACCGACCCCGCGGTCATCCTGCTGCACGGCGCAGGGCCCGGGGCAAACGCTGCGGCCAACTGGCGTCATCTCATGCCTGACCTCGCCGAGAACTTCTACGTGATCGCCCCGGACCTCATCGGATTCGGCGCGTCGGTCATCCCCGATCCTCTCCCCGCCAACATCACGGCCTGGATCGGTGTTCGGGTAGAACAGGTCCTCGGGCTCATGGATGCCCTGAACGTCGACAGCGCCCATGTCGTCGGCAACTCCATGGGCGGCGCTTTGACCCTGCAATTGCTCTGTGAAAACCCGGAACGCTTCAACAAGGTCGTCCTGATGGGGTCCATCGGCGCGCCGATGAAACGCACTCCCGAACTCGGGCGACTGCTG
>NZ_VYIK01000041.1 GCF_008709575.1 Mycobacterium sp. | reverse complement strand
TCGCGGATTTGGGAAGACGTCACGTTGGACATCCCGGCCGGTGAGGTCAGCGTGCTGTTGGGCCCGTCGGGTACCGGCAAGTCGGTGTTTTTGAAGTCGCTGATCGGTTTGCTGCGGCCAGAACGCGGTTCGGTGATCATCGACGGCACCGACATCACCCAGTGCACGGCCAAGGAACTCTACGAGATCCGCACCCTGTTCGGCGTGATGTTCCAGGACGGTGCGCTGTTCGGGTCGATGAACCTCTACGACAACGTCGCGTTCCCGCTGCGCGAGCACACCAAGAAAAAAGAAAGCGAAATCCGTGACATCGTCATGGAGAAGCTGGCCACGGTGGGTCTGGGCGGTGACGAAAAGAAGTTCCCCGGCGAAATCTCCGGCGGCATGCGCAAGCGGGCCAGCCTGGCGCGGTCGCTGGTGCTCGACCCGCAGATCATTTTGTGCGACGAGCCCGACTCCGGTCTGGACCCGGTGCGCACCGCGTATCTGAGCCAGCTGCTCATCGACATCAATGCCCAGATCGACGCCACGATCTTGATCGTCACGCACAACATCAACATCGCCCGCACGGTTCCGGACAACATGGGCATGCTGTTCCGCCGCAAGCTGGTCATGTTCGGCCCGCGCGAGGTTCTGCTGACCAGTGACGAGCCGGTCGTGCGGCAGTTCCTCAACGGGCGGCGGGTCGGTCCGATCGGGATGTCGGAGGAAAAAGACGAGGCCACCATGGCCGAGGAGCAGGCCCACCTGGACGCTGGTCACCACGACGGCGGCGTCGACGAGATCCAGGGTGTGCCGCCGCAGATCACCCCCACCCCGGGGATGCCCGAACGCCGGGCAGTAGAGCGGCGCCGGGCCAGGGTTCGGCAGATCTTGCACACGCTGCCCAAAAATGCCCAGGCGGCGATCCTCGACGACCTGGAGGGCACCCACAAGTTCGCCGCGCACGAGTTTGCCGACGAGGTGGGCGACGGGCGCCATCACGATCCCGCGGCGCCCACCGCGTCGATTCCGACCGGGCAGGGCTACTGACATGGCCGCGGTGGGCGGAAGGAGCGGTAGCTGAGAAGTTGGCGCGTCAACTCTTGACGGACGGCTCCCAAGGGGCCAATCTGTTGGTCAGCACGTGCGCACGGGTGAGCCAAGACGGTGGCCAGCGCCCCGAGACCGCCGGTATGCCCGAGCACGGTGGTTGAGTAATGCGCGGTCCTGCGCTATCGTTGGACGTTGCGCTGGCTACTTCCTGCCCTTCTCACCCGCCACTTGACACCGTGGTCCCAGCTTGAGCCGTTTCGGCTCAGCGATCCCGTTGCGTGCGTGAGACCCGGACAGATCGTCCGCCAGCCGAACCGACACACAATTACTGCGGCTACTGCGGCGACCGGGTCCGGTAACCAGCGAGCCGCACGAGGTGCTGGAAGGATGCATCTTGGCAGTCTCCCGCCAGAGCAAGACGAACCCTCACAATTCTTCCTACAACTCCGTCCCCGGGGCGCCTAACCGAGTTTCTTTCGCCAAGTTGCGCGAACCGCTGGAGGTTCCGGGGCTGCTCGACGTGCAGACCGACTCGTTTGAGTGGCTGATCGGATCGCCACGCTGGCGCGAGGCGGCCATCGCTCGCGGCGAGGCCAACCCGATGGGCGGCCTCGAAGAGGTGCTCTTCGAGCTGTCGCCGATCGAGGACTTCTCCGGTTCGATGTCGCTGTCGTTCTCCGACCCGCGTTTCGACGAGGTCAAGGCGCCCGTGGACGAATGCAAAGACAAAGACATGACCTACGCGGCGCCGCTGTTCGTCACCGCGGAGTTCATCAACAACAACACCGGCGAGATCAAGAGCCAGACGGTGTTCATGGGCGACTTCCCGATGATGACGGAGAAGGGCACGTTCATTATCAACGGCACCGAGCGGGTGGTGGTCAGCCAGTTGGTGCGCTCGCCCGGTGTCTACTTCGACGAGACCATCGACAAGTCAACCGAAAAGACGCTGCATTCGGTCAAGGTGATTCCCAGCCGGGGCGCGTGGCTGGAGTTCGACGTCGACAAGCGCGACACCGTCGGCGTGCGCATCGACCGCAAGCGCCGGCAGCCGGTCACCGTGCTGCTCAAGGCGCTGGGTTGGACTGCCGAGCAGATCACCGAGCGGTTCGGCTTCTCCGAAATCATGATGTCGACCTTGGAGAAGGACAACACCCTCGGCCCCGACGAGGCGCTGCTGGACATCTACCGCAAGCTGCGTCCGGGCGAGCCGCCCACTAAGGAATCCGCGCAGACCCTGCTGGAGAACCTGTTCTTCAAGGAGAAGCGCTACGACCTGGCCCGGGTCGGCCGCTACAAGGTCAACAAGAAGCTCGGCCTGACCGCGACGGCGTCGGCCAACCTGACCACCACCACGCTGACCGAAGAGGACGTCGTCGCCACCATCGAATACCTGGTGCGTCTGCACGAGGGGCAGACCACGATGACCGTTCCGGGCGGCGTCGAGGTGCCGGTGGAAACCGACGACATCGACCACTTCGGCAACCGCCGGCTGCGCACCGTCGGCGAGTTGATCCAAAACCAGATCCGCGTCGGTATGTCCCGGATGGAGCGGGTGGTCCGCGAGCGGATGACCACCCAAGACGTCGAAGCGATCACACCGCAGACGCTGATCAACATCCGACCGGTGGTCGCCGCCATCAAGGAATTCTTCGGCACCAGCCAGCTCTCGCAGTTCATGGACCAAAACAACCCGCTGTCGGGGCTGACCCACAAGCGGCGGCTCTCGGCGCTGGGGCCCGGTGGCCTGTCCCGGGAGCGGGCCGGTCTGGAGGTCCGCGACGTGCACCCGTCGCACTACGGCCGGATGTGTCCCATCGAGACGCCGGAAGGCCCCAACATCGGCCTGATCGGCTCACTGTCGGTGTATGCGCGGGTCAACCCGTACGGATTCATCGAGACCCCGTACCGCAAGGTGGTCGACGGGGTGGTCACCGACGAGATCGTCTACCTGACCGCCGACGAGGAGGACCGCCACGTCGTCGCGCAGGCCAACTCCCCGTTCGACGCCGACGGCCGGTTCACCGAACCGCGGGTTCTGGTGCGCCGCAAGGCCGGCGAGGTCGAGTACGTGGCGTCCTCGGAGGTGGACTACATGGATGTGTCGCCGCGCCAGATGGTCTCGGTGGCCACCGCGATGATCCCGTTCCTCGAGCACGACGACGCCAACCGGGCCCTGATGGGCGCCAACATGCAGCGCCAGGCGGTCCCGCTGGTGCGCAGCGAGGCTCCGCTGGTGGGCACCGGGATGGAGCTGCGCGCCGCGATCGACGCCGGCGACGTCGTCGTCGCGCAGAAGTCCGGGGTGATCGAGGAGGTCTCGGCCGACTACCTCACGGTGATGGCTGACGACGGTACCCGCCAGACCTACCGGATGCGTAAATTCGCCCGGTCCAACCACGGCACGTGCGCCAACCAGCGGCCGATCGTGGACGCCGGCGACCGCGTGGAAGCCGGCCAGGTCATCGCCGACGGCCCGTGCACCGAAAACGGCGAGATGGCGCTGGGCCGCAACCTGCTGGTGGCGATCATGCCGTGGGAAGGCCACAACTACGAGGACGCGATCATCTTGTCCAACCGGCTCGTCGAGGAGGACATCCTCACCTCGATCCACATCGAGGAGCACGAGATCGACGCCCGAGACACCAAGCTGGGTGCCGAGGAGATCACCCGCGACATCCCCAACGTCTCCGACGAGGTGCTGGCCGACCTCGACGAGCGGGGCATCGTGCGCATCGGCGCCGAGGTCCGCGACGGCGACATCTTAGTCGGCAAGGTCACCCCGAAGGGGGAGACCGAGCTGACGCCCGAGGAGCGGCTGCTGCGGGCGATCTTCGGCGAGAAGGCCCGCGAGGTCCGCGACACCTCCCTGAAAGTGCCGCACGGGGAATCCGGCAAGGTGATCGGCATCCGGGTGTTCTCCCGCGAGGACGACGACGAGCTGCCGGCCGGCGTCAACGAACTGGTCCGTGTCTACGTCGCCCAGAAGCGCAAGATCTCCGACGGCGACAAATTGGCGGGACGCCACGGCAACAAGGGCGTGATCGGCAAGATCCTCCCCGTCGAAGACATGCCCTTCCTGCCGGACGGCACGCCGGTGGACATCATCCTCAACACCCACGGGGTGCCGCGGCGGATGAACATCGGCCAGATCCTGGAAACCCACCTGGGCTGGTGTGCACACAGCGGCTGGAAGGTCGACACCTCCGGCGGCGTCCCGGACTGGGCCGCGAACCTGCCCGAGGAGTTGCTGGAAGCCGAGCCGAACAAGATCGTGGCGACCCCGGTGTTCGACGGCGCCCGCGAGGAGGAGCTGCAGGGCCTGCTGTCGTGCACGCTGCCCAACCGTGACGGCGACGTGCTGGTCGACGGCGACGGCAAGGCGATCCTTTACGACGGCCGGTCCGGTGAGCCGTTCCCGTACCCGGTGACGGTCGGCTACATGTACATCATGAAGCTGCACCACCTGGTCGACGACAAGATCCATGCCCGCTCCACCGGCCCGTATTCGATGATCACCCAGCAGCCGCTGGGCGGTAAGGCGCAGTTCGGGGGTCAGCGGTTCGGTGAGATGGAGTGCTGGGCCATGCAGGCCTACGGCGCGGCCTACACACTGCAGGAGCTGCTGACGATCAAGTCCGACGACACGGTCGGTCGGGTCAAGGTCTACGAGGCCATCGTCAAGGGCGAGAACATCCCCGAGCCGGGCATTCCCGAGTCGTTCAAGGTGCTGCTCAAAGAACTGCAGTCGCTGTGCCTCAACGTCGAGGTCCTGTCCTCCGACGGTGCCGCGATCGAGCTGCGCGAAGGTGAGGACGAGGACTTGGAGCGCGCGGCCGCGAATCTTGGAATCAATCTGTCGCGCAACGAATCCGCGTCAGTTGAAGATTTAGCCTGAATTTTTTAGTCCCGAAATCCGAAAGGGAGTTACGTGCTGGACGTCAACTTCTTCGATGAGCTCCGCATCGGCCTGGCCACCGCCGACGACATCCGGCAGTGGTCCTACGGCGAGGTCAAGAAGCCGGAGACCATCAACTACCGCACGCTCAAGCCGGAGAAGGACGGCCTGTTCTGCGAGAAGATCTTCGGACCCACTCGCGACTGGGAGTGCTACTGCGGCAAGTACAAACGGGTTCGCTTCAAGGGCATCATCTGTGAGCGCTGCGGTGTCGAGGTGACGCGCGCCAAGGTCCGCCGTGAGCGGATGGGTCACATCGAGCTGGCCGCACCGGTCACCCATATCTGGTACTTCAAGGGCGTGCCGAGCCGGTTGGGCTACCTGCTCGACCTGGCGCCCAAGGACCTGGAAAAGATCATTTACTTCGCCGCCTATGTGATCACCGGTGTCGACGAGGAGCTGCGGCACAACGAGCTCTCGACGCTGGAGGCAGAAATGGCCGTCGAGCGCAAGGCGGTCGAGGATCAGCGCGACAACGATCTGCAAGCCCGGGCCCAGAAGCTGGAGGCCGACCTGGCCGAGCTGGAGGCCGAGGGCGCCAAAGCCGACGCCAAGCGCAAGGTTCGCGACGGCGGCGAGCGCGAGATGCGTCAGATCCGCGACCGCGCGCAGCGTGAGCTGGACCGGTTGGAGGACATCTGGAACACCTTCACCAAGCTGGCGCCCAAGCAGCTGATCGTCGACGAGAACCTCTACCGCGAGCTGGTCGACCGTTACGGCGAGTACTTCACCGGCGCGATGGGCGCGGAGGCGATTCAGAAGCTCATCGAGAACTTCGACATCGACGCCGAGGCCGAGGCGCTCCGAGAAGTTATCCGAAACGGCAAGGGCCAGAGAAAGATTCGTGCCCTCAAGCGCCTCAAGGTGGTTGCGGCCTTCCAGCAGTCAGGCAACTCGCCGATGGGCATGGTGCTCGACGCCGTGCCGGTGATTCCACCGGAACTGCGCCCGATGGTGCAGCTCGACGGCGGCCGGTTCGCCACCAGCGACCTCAACGACCTCTACCGCCGGGTGATCAACCGCAACAACCGGCTCAAGAGGCTGATCGACCTCGGCGCGCCCGAGATCATCGTCAACAACGAGAAGCGGATGCTGCAGGAGTCGGTCGACGCGTTGTTCGACAACGGCCGTCGCGGCCGGCCCGTCACCGGACCCGGGAACCGTCCGCTCAAGTCGCTCTCCGATCTGCTCAAGGGCAAGCAGGGCCGGTTCCGCCAGAACCTGCTCGGTAAGCGCGTGGACTACTCCGGGCGTTCGGTGATCGTGGTCGGCCCGCAGCTCAAACTGCACCAGTGTGGCCTGCCCAAGCTGATGGCGCTGGAGCTGTTCAAGCCGTTCGTGATGAAGCGGCTGGTCGATCTCAACCACGCACAAAACATCAAGAGCGCCAAGCGGATGGTGGAACGCCAGCGACCACAGGTCTGGGATGTTCTCGAGGAGGTCATCGCCGAACACCCGGTGCTGCTGAACCGCGCGCCGACCCTGCACCGGCTGGGCATTCAGGCTTTCGAGCCGATGCTGGTGGAAGGCAAGGCCATTCAATTGCACCCACTGGTGTGCGAGGCGTTCAACGCCGACTTCGACGGTGACCAGATGGCGGTGCACTTGCCGTTGAGCGCCGAGGCGCAGGCCGAGGCCCGCATCCTGATGCTGTCGAGCAACAACATCCTCTCGCCGGCGTCGGGACGCCCGCTGGCCATGCCGCGGCTGGACATGGTGACCGGGCTGTACTACCTGACCACCGAGGTTCCCGGCGACAAGGGCGAATACCGCCCCGCCGCCAAAGACCGTCCGGAGTCGGGCGTGTACTCCTCGCCGGCCGAGGCGATCATGGCCGTTGACCGCGGCGTCTTGAGCGTGCGGGCCAAGATCAAAGTACGGCTCACCCAACTGCGCCCGCCGATCGAACTCGAAGAGGAGCTCTTCGGCCGAAACGGCTGGCGGCCGGGAGACGCCTGGATGGCCGAAACCACGACAGGCCGGGTCATGTTCAACGAGCTGCTGCCGGTGGGCTACCCGTTCGTGAACAAGCAGATGCACAAGAAGGTGCAGGCCTCCATCATCAACGACCTCGCCGAGCGGTATCCGATGATCGTCGTCGCGCAGACCGTCGACAAGCTCAAGGACGCCGGCTTTTACTGGGCCACCCGCAGCGGGGTCACCGTCTCGATGGCCGACGTGCTGGTGCCGCCGCGCAAGCAGGAGATCCTCGACTCCTACGAGGAGCGGGCCGACAAGGTCGAAAAGCAGTTCCAGCGCGGCGCGTTGAACCACGACGAGCGCAACGAGGCGCTGGTGGAGATCTGGAAGGAGGCCACCGACGAGGTCGGTCAGGCGTTGCGCGAGCACTACCCCGACGACAACCCGATCATCACGATCGTGGAATCCGGCGCCACGGGTAACTTCACCCAGACCCGCACGCTCGCCGGGATGAAAGGTCTGGTGACCAACCCCAAGGGCGAATTCATCCCCCGGCCGATCAAGTCGTCGTTCCGCGAGGGCCTGACGGTGCTGGAGTACTTCATCAACACTCACGGCGCACGGAAGGGCTTGGCCGACACCGCGTTGCGAACCGCCGACTCGGGGTATCTGACCCGCCGTCTGGTGGACGTGAGCCAGGACGTCATCGTCCGCGAGGCGGACTGCGGCACCGAGCGTGGGATCACCGTCGAGCTCGCCGAGCGCGGGCCGGACGGCACGTTGATCCGCGACCCGTTCATCGAGACCTCGGCGTACGCCCGCACGCTGGGCACCGACGCCGTCGACGAGGCCGGCAACGTCATCGTCGCGCGGGGTCAGGACCTGGGCGACCCCGAGATCGACGCCTTGCTGGCCGCCGGCGTCACCCACGTGAAGGTGCGGTCGGTGCTGACCTGTGCGACCGGCACCGGCGTCTGCGCGACCTGCTACGGGCGTTCGATGGCGACCGGCAAACTGGTCGACATCGGCGAGGCCGTCGGGATCGTGGCCGCTCAGTCCATCGGTGAGCCCGGCACCCAGCTGACCATGCGGACCTTCCACCAGGGCGGCGTCGGCGAGGACATCACCGGCGGTCTGCCCCGGGTGCAGGAGCTGTTCGAGGCCCGGGTGCCGCGCGGTAAGGCGCCGATCGCCGACGTCGCCGGCCGGGTGCGGCTCGAGGAGGGCGATCGCTTCTACAAGATCACCATCGTGCCCGACGACGGCAGCGAGGAAGTGGTCTACGACAAGCTCTCCAAGCGCCAGCGGCTGCGGGTGTTCAAGCACGACGACGGCACCGAGCGGTTGCTCGCCGACGGCGACCACGTCGAAGTCGGCCAGCAGCTGCTGGAAGGCTCCGCCGACCCGCACGAGGTGCTGCGGGTGCAGGGGCCGCGCGAGGTGCAGGTCCACCTGGTCCGCGAAGTCCAGGAGGTGTACCGGGCCCAGGGCGTGTCGATCCACGACAAGCACATCGAGGTGATCGTCCGGCAGATGCTGCGCCGCGTGACCATCATCGACTCGGGCTCGACGGAGTTTTTGCCCGGCTCGCTGATCGACCGCGCCGAGTTCGAGGCCGAGAACCGCCGGGTGGTGGCCGAGGGCGGGGAGCCCGCCGCCGGTCGCCCGGTGCTGATGGGGATCACCAAGGCGTCGCTGGCCACCGACTCGTGGCTGAGTGCGGCGTCGTTCCAGGAGACCACCCGGGTGCTCACCGATGCGGCGATCAACTGCCGCAGCGACAAGCTCAACGGTCTCAAGGAGAACGTGATCATCGGCAAGCTGATCCCGGCCGGCACCGGGATCAGTCGCTACCGCAACATCCAGGTCCAGCCCACCGAGGAGGCCCGGGCCGCGGCGTACACCATCCCGTCCTACGAGGACCAGTACTACAGCCCGGACTTCGGCCAGGCCACCGGGGCCGCGGTCCCGCTGGACGACTACGGCTATTCCGATTATCGGTAGGCGCGTGCGACAAATCCCCGGGCGAACCCGGAGCGCAGCGGGTGGCGTGGGTGCTTTAGCGTCGGCGTGATGACGGGTTTTCGTCCGCGGGTCTTGGCATCGGGGCGCATGCGTTCAGGGCAGCCTCGACGGTGGCGTCAAGCAGTGTGCCGTCAATCGGTCCGATGGGGGGCATCACGGCGCGAAGCAGCAACGGTCCGGTCAAAAGGTCCGAGACGATGCGGGGTTGGGTCGGTTGCGGAATCTCGCCGCGGTCGGCGGCCCGGTCCAGCATTGCGGTCACCGAGGCGCGACGCGGCGCCATGAACCGCTCGTAGAACACCGCGGCCAGATCGTTGTCGGAATGGGCGTCGCCGAGCACACCGGCCAGTGCGGCCCGAATGACCGGGTCGTTGAAGAAATCGCGCTGAAGTCCCTGGATGAGCCGCAGGTCCTCCCGCAGGCTTCCGCTGTCAGGGGCGGGATCGACCCCGAAGCGGCTCACCAGTAAGCCGACGATCAGCTCGCCGCGTGTCTTGGCCCGGCGGTAGACCGCAGCGCGCGTGGTTCCGGCGTGTCGGGCGACTCGGTCAATGTTGACAGCCCCGTAACCATCCGAAAGCAGCACCGCTTCAGTCGCATTGGCGATTGCGGTATCCAAGGCGGTGTCGCGCGGGCGACCTCGGGGGAGCGGCATATGAACCCCGGAACGGTAGCGCTTGATCGATTAACGATGCATAGTGTACCGTAAATTGGTGCCAACGATTTGGGTCCTCGGCGCGACCGGCAAGGGCGGTCGCGCCATTGCTCACGAACTGGTCTTGAACGGCTCCGACGTGGTCCTCGTCGGACGCGACCACAACCGGCTCACTACCGTCGCCGAATCGCTGGGCCGACCCGTGCGCACCCGGGTGAGCGCCGGGCTTGCCGAACTGGTCACATTGATCGGCGACGAAAAACCGGCAGTGGTGGTGAACACCATCGGTCCGTTTGGTCTGACCGCCCTGCCATTGGCGCGCGCGAGCATCGCCGCCGGCACCCACTACGTGGATCTGGCGAACGAGCTGGAACCGGTGCGCGCGCTGTTGGATTTGGATGCCGACGCGCGAAGCCACGGAGTCACGCTGGTTACCGGAGCGGGGTTCGGCGTGCTGGCCACCGAGACGCTGGTCATCGAGCTGCGCGGCGATCGGCTCGCGGCGGACTCTGCCACGGTCGCGGCACTGCCCGCCGTGGACGAGATGGGAACGGCGGTGCTGGCCAGCGTGATCGATGCCGTCGCCCATGGTGGGCGACGTTACCGGGACGGGCAACTGGTGCGAATCCGGCTGGGTGCCCAAACCACACGGATCCCGTTGCCCGGCTTGCCGGCACGCGCGGCGCTTGCGGTACCGACCGGCGAATTGGAGGCAGCGCGCCGGGCATCCGGCGCGGGAGCGGTGGGAGCGTACTCCGCGGAAGTGCCCAGCGGGCCGATGGCGCGAGTGGTGCTGCCGGCGGTGTCGACACTGCTGGCGGTGCGGCCCATCCGGACCGCAACACAGCGGTTCGTCAGCCGAATGCGGCTGCGCCCACCGGCGAAGTCCGGCGAGGTGTCCTGGGCGTACGCTCGACTGGAGTGGGCTGGTGACACCTATCGCGAGGCCTGGCTGCGTACCGGGGAGGCCTATGGTTTCACCGCGAAAGTCGCCGGATACACCGCCGCACGGATCAGCGACGAGACGACACGGCACGGATCCTTCACTCCCGGCGCGCTGTTCGGCACCGACTTGGCCAGGCACGCGGGTGCAACGATCATCACACTTGACGGCGTCACCCGATGACCGGCTGTGTCGTGCACCGCCGCGAGCTTGAGATCCCGGCCAGTGCCCGCGACCGACTTGACACCTGGGTGTATGTGCCCGAACGACCCGGTCCGCTGCCGACGGTGGTGATGGCCCACGGTATCGGCGGCATTAAGGCCGCCGGTCTGGCGCCGTTTGCCGAACGGTTCGCCCGCAGCGGATTCGCCGCGGTGGTGTTTGACTACCGGCACTGGGGCCGATCCACGGGTCAACCTCGACAGCTCCTGTCCGTTCGGCGTCAACTCGAGGACTACCGCGCTGCACTGGCCTGGACGCGTGCTCAGGAAGAGTTCGACCCTGCCCGGGTCTTCGCGTGGGGAACCTCATTTGCCGGCATGCACATTGTCGAGCTGGCCGCCAGTGAACCCGGCCTGGCAGGCGCGATCGCGCAGTGCCCACTGGTGGATGGGTTGGCAGGGCTGGCCAACGTCGGACCGAGACGCAAGCTGCCGCTGATCGTTCACGCGCTCGTCGATCAGGTCGGCTCAGTGCTCGGCCGACGGCCTCGCTACCTGCCCGTCAGTGTGCCAGCCGGGCAGTTAGGCGTGATCGCCACAGATGACGCGATGACCGGCTACGCCCGGCTCCACCCCGCCGAGGGATCCTGGCCCAACGAGGTCACCGCCCGGTCCCTGCTCCACGTGATGGCTCACCGGCCGGTGCGACGTGCCCGAAAGGTTAGGTGCCCGTTGCTGATGGTCGTCGCCGAACACGACACCATGGCTCCGGTCCGCGCGGCGCTGGCCGTGGCTACCCGGGCGCCGCTTGCCGAGCTGTACCGGAGTCGCGGTGGACATTACGACGTCTACGCGGGCGGACTCGACCACGAGAACGTCCTGCGGGCCGAGGTGGCTTTCTTGCGCCGACACGCGGGGATGTTCGACGACTGAGGGCCGCGCCCACCGCTGTCGCAAACGGCAACCGGGACGCTAACTACACTGGCGCCGTGCTCATCGGTTCGCACGTCAGTCCGGCCGACCCCCTCGCCGCGGCGGCGGCCGAAGGCGCCGACGTCGTACAGATCTTCCTGGGCAATCCGCAGAGCTGGAAGCCGCCCAAGCCGCGCGAGGACGCCCCACACCTGCGGGCCGCGGTGCTGCCGATCTACGTGCACGCGCCCTATCTGATCAACGTCGCCTCGGCGAATAACCGGGTCCGCATCCCGTCGCGCAAGATCTTGCAGCAGACCTGCGACGCGGCGGCCGATATCGGTGCCGCGGCGGTGATCGTCCACGGTGGTCACGTCGCCGACGACGACGACCTCGACGACGGCTTCGGCCGTTGGCGCAAGGCACTCGATCAGCTGGAGACCACCGTCGAGGTCTATTTGGAGAACACCGCGGGCGGTGAGCACGCGATGGCCCGCCACTTCGACACCATCGGCCGACTGTGGGACCACATCGGCGACACCGGTATCGGCTTTTGCCTCGACACATGCCACACGTGGGCGGCCGGCGAGGCCTTGATCGACGCGGTCGATCGCATCAAGGCCATCACCGGCCGGATCGACCTGGTGCATTGCAACGACTCCAAGGACCCGCCGGGCTCGGGGCGCGACCGGCACGCCAATATCGGCGCCGGGCAAATCGATCCGGAACTGCTCGTCGCCGTCGTCCGGGCCGCCGACGCGCCGGTCATTTGCGAGACCGCCGAGGAGGGCCGCAAGGACGACATCGAATACCTGCGCAAACATCTGCGCTGAGGCGAGCGCGCCCCCGGGTCGTTACATCTATTGTGCGACTATCGAAAAAATGTAATACTTGCGGCATGCCGGACACTCATCTCGTGACCAATCAGGTGCCGCCCCTGGAGGAATACAACCCGGCCTCGTCGCCGGTGCTCATCGAGGCGCTGATCCGCGAGGGCGGGCAGTGGGGGCTCGACGAGGTCATCGCGGTCGGCGCGCTGTCGGGCTCCCGGCAGGTTCAGCGCTGGGGCGAATTGGCCGACCGCAACCGGCCGATCCTGCACACCCACGACCGCTACGGTCACCGCATCGATGAAGTGGAGTACGACCCCGCCTACCACGAGCTGATGCGCACGGCGATCGCGCATGGGCTGCACGCCGCGCCCTGGGCCGACCAACGGCCGGGCGCACACGTGGTCCGCGCCGCCAAAACCAGCGTGTGGACCGCCGAACCCGCGCACATGTGCCCGATTTCGATGACCTACGCCGTGGTCCCGGCGCTGCGGCACAACCCGGAGCTGGCAAGCGTCTACGAGCCGCTGCTGACCAGCCGCGAGTACGACCCCGAGCTGAAGGTGGCCACCACCAAACCCGGCATCACCGCCGGCATGTCGATGACCGAGAAGCAGGGCGGCTCCGACGTGCGGGCCAACACGACCCGGGCAACCCCTAATGCCGACGGCAGCTACACCCTCACCGGGCACAAGTGGTTCACCTCGGCGCCGATGTGCGACATCTTCCTGGTGCTCGCCCAGGCGCCCGGCGGGCTGAGCTGCTTCCTGTTGCCACGGGTGCTGCCCGACGGCACGCGCAACCGGATGTTGTTGCAGCGGCTCAAAGACAAGCTCGGCAACCACGCCAACGCCTCCAGCGAAGTCGAATACGACGGCGCCACCGCCTGGCTGGTCGGCGAGGAGGGTCGCGGTGTGCCGACCATCATCGAGATGGTCAACCTGACCCGGCTGGACTGCGCGCTGGGCAGCGCCACCAGCATGCGCACCGGCGTGACCCGGGCGATTCACCACGCCGCACACCGCAGGGCGTTCGGCGCCTACCTGATCGACCAGCCGCTGATGCGTAATGTCCTGGCGGACTTGGCCGTCGAGGCCGAAGCCGCGACCATGGTGGCGATGCGGATGGCGGGCGCCACCGACAACGCCGCGCGCGGCGACGAGACCGAAACACTGCTGCGCCGCATCGGCCTGGCCGCCAGCAAGTACTGGGTGTGCAAGCAGGCCGCACCCCACGCGGCCGAGGCGATGGAATGCTTGGGCGGCAACGGCTACGTGGAAGACTCCGGCATGCCGCGGTTGTACCGGGAGGCCCCGCTGATGGGTATCTGGGAGGGTTCCGGCAATGTCAGCGCCCTGGACACGTTGCGGGCCATGGCCACCCGCCCCGAGTGTGTCGAGGTGCTGTTCGCCGAGCTGGCCACGACCACCGGGGGGGATTCTCGGCTGGACGCCCATGTCGAGTCACTCAAAGCCCGGCTCGGGGAGCACAGCGACCCCGCGACCTTGACCTATCGTGCCCGCAAGATCGCCGAGGACATCTGTTTGGCGTTGCAGGGTTCGCTGCTGGTGCGTTACGGGCACCCGGCCGTCGCCGAGGCGTTTTTGGCCACCCGCCTGGGCGGGCAGTGGGGGGGTGCCTACGGCACCATGCCCGCCGGCCTGGACCTGGCACCCATCCTCGAGCGGGCCCTGGCAAAAGGATGACCCGCGCCGGCGAGGGCGCAGGGCGACGCAACAAGGAGCGGCGCTCGTGACCCACGCGATCCGACCGGTCGACTTCGACAACCTGAAGACGATGACCTATGAGGTCACCGACCGGGTTGCCCGGATCACCTTCAATCGGCCGGAGAAGGGCAACGCGATCGTCGCCGACACACCCCTGGAATTGTCGGCGTTGGTGGAACGCGCCGACCTGGACCCCAACGTCCACGTCATCCTCGTGTCCGGTCGCGGCGAGGGGTTCTGCGCGGGGTTCGATCTGAGCGCCTACGCCGATCGGACTTCGTCGGCGGGCGGGACCGGGCCGTACGAGGGCACCGTGCTGGACGGCAAGACCCAGGCCATCAACCACCTGCCCAATCAGCCGTGGGACCCGATGATCGACTACCAGATGATGAGCCGGTTCGTGCGCGGGTTCGCCAGCCTGATGCACGCCGACAAGCCCACCGTGGTCAAGATCCACGGCTACTGCGTGGCCGGCGGTACCGACATCGCGCTGCATGCCGACCAGGTGATCGCCGCCGCCGACGCCAAGATCGGCTATCCGCCGAGTCGGGTCTGGGGTGTGCCCGCGGCCGGGCTGTGGGCGCACCGGCTCGGCGATCAGCGCGCCAAACGACTACTGCTCACCGGGGATTGCATCACCGGTGCTCAAGCGGCCGAGTGGGGGCTGGCGGTCGAGGCGCCCAACCCCGAGGACCTCGACGCGCGCACCGAACGGCTGGTGGCCCGGATCGCCGCCGTCCCGGTCAACCAGCTCATCATGGTCAAACTCGCGCTCAATTCGGCTCTGTTGCAACAGGGCGTGGCGACCAGCAGGATGGTGAGTACCGTCTTCGACGGCATAGCCAGGCACACGCCTGAGGGGCATGCGTTCGTCGCCGACGCGGTGCAGCACGGCTTCCGGGCCGCGGTGCGCCACCGCGACGAGCCGTTCGGCGACTACGGCCGCCAGACGTCGCAGGTGTAGGCGATGCCGACGACTATGGCGCGCATGACCGCCCGGTCGGTGGTGCTGTCCGTGTTGCTCGGCGCCCACCCGGCATGGGCCAGCGCAGCCGAACTCGTCAGGCTCACCAGCGATTTCGGTATCAAAGAGACTACGTTGCGGGTGGCGTTGACGCGGATGGTCAGCGCCGGTGACCTGATCCGGTCCGCTGACGGCTACCGGCTCTCCGAGCGGCTGCTGGCGCGCCAACGCCGTCAGGACGACGCGATTCACCCGCGGGTGCGTCCCTGGCGCGGCTCCTGGATGACAGTCATCGTGACCAGTGTGGGCACCGACGCGCGCACCCGAGCTGACTTGCGAGCAGCACTGCACAACAACAGGTTCGCCGAGCTGCGCGAAGGCGTGTGGATGCGTCCGGACAATCTCGACGTCGAACTGGGTACCGCGGTCCGGGCCAAAATCCGGGTCCTCGCTGCCCGCGACGACGTGCCGGCCGAGCTGGCCGGTCAGTTGTGGGATCTGCCGGGATGGGCGCGTACCGGACAACGTCTGCTCGACGAGATGGCCGCCGCAGCCGATGTGCCCGCCCGGTTCGTCATCGCAGCCGCGATGGTGCGTCACCTGCTGACCGACCCGATGCTGCCGGTCGAACTCTTGCCGTCCGGCTGGCCGGGTGACCAGCTGCGCGCCGCCTATCACGATTTCGCCGCCGAACTCTCCCGGCGGCGTCACGCGATCCAACTAGTGGAGGCCAGATGAGACGCCCGGTACGTATCGAACGCAGCGGGCCGGTGACCACGGTGATCCTGGACCGGCCCGAGGCCCGCAACGCCGTCGACGGCCCGACATCGGCCGCCCTGTTCGCCGCCTTCGAGGAATTCGACCACGATGACTCCGTGGCGGTGGCGGTGCTGTGGGGTGATCACGGAACCTTCTGCGCGGGAGCGGATTTGAAGGCATTCGGTACCCCGGACGCTAACCCCGTGCACCGGACCGGCCCCGGCCCGATGGGGCCGACCCGGATGGTGCTGTCCAAACCGGTGATCGCCGCGGTGAGCGGCTACGCGGTAGCCGGCGGTCTGGAGCTGGCGTTGTGGTGCGACCTGCGGGTTGTCGAAGAGGATGCGGTGTTCGGGGTTTTCTGCCGGCGGTGGGGCGTGCCGCTGATCGACGGGGGAACCGTGCGATTGCCCCGGCTGATCGGGCACAGCCGGGCGATGGACATGATCCTCACCGGCCGGGGCGTCGACGCAACCGAGGCATTGGCGATCGGGTTGGCCAACCGGGTCGTGCCCAAAGGCCAGGCCCGTGACGCGGCCGAAGAACTGGCAGGCCAGCTGGCCGCGCTGCCGCAGCAGTGCCTGCGATCGGATCGGTTGTCGGCGCTGCACCAATGGGGGCTAGCCGAATCCGAGGCGATGGAGTACGAATTCGCCAGCATCGCCCGGGTCGCGACGGAGGCGCGGGAAGGGGCCGGACGCTTCGCCGCCGGAGCAGGCCGGCACGGCGCGCCCGCGTGAGGTCGCGGCGACGGGCCAGCAGCGTGGGTCGGTAATCCGCTTTGCGGCGCGATCCCAGCGCGATCCCGGGATGCCTTTTTGACCTGCCTGACCGGCGGCAGGTATTGTTGAAGCTCGCGCCTGGCCGCAGGTGGCGCCCTAGCTGATTAGGGCGCGCACGCCGGGCCAATTCGCATGTCCATGCCGCCACGGGTGATCCGCGGCCAACCGCGTGCGACGCGCCCGGCCGCAGGGTAGTGAGGCGGGGCATAACTGAAGTACAGAGTCTTTACACAGGAAGCCGGGAGATGCCAACCATTCAGCAGCTGGTCCGCAAGGGGCGCCGCGACAAGATCGCCAAGGTCAAGACCGCGGCCCTCAAGGGCAGCCCGCAGCGTCGTGGGGTATGCACTCGCGTGTACACCACCACCCCGAAGAAGCCGAACTCGGCCCTTCGCAAAGTGGCGCGCGTCAAGCTGACCAGCCAGGTCGAGGTCACCGCCTACATCCCCGGTGAGGGCCACAACCTGCAGGAGCATTCGATGGTGCTGGTGCGCGGCGGTCGAGTCAAGGACCTGCCGGGTGTGCGCTACAAGATCATCCGCGGCTCGCTGGACACCCAGGGTGTCAAAAACCGCAAGCAGGCTCGCAGCCGCTACGGCGCCAAGAAGGAGAAGAGCTGATGCCGCGCAAGGGACCAGCGCCCAAGCGTCCGCTGGTCAACGACCCGGTCTACGGATCGCAGCTGGTCACCCAGCTGGTGAACAAGGTTCTTCTCAAGGGGAAGAAATCCCTCGCCGAGCGCATTGTCTATGGTGCGCTCGAACAGGCTCGCGAAAAGACCGGCACCGACCCGGTCATCACCCTCAAGCGGGCTCTCGACAACGTCAAGCCGGCGCTGGAGGTTCGCAGCCGCCGCGTCGGTGGTGCCACCTACCAGGTGCCTGTCGAGGTGCGGCCGGACCGCTCCACCACCCTGGCGCTGCGCTGGCTGGTCAACTACTCGCGGCAGCGCCGGGAAAAGACCATGGTCGAGCGCCTGGCAAACGAGATTCTGGATGCCAGCAATGGCCTCGGAGCCTCCGTCAAAAGGCGTGAGGACACCCACAAGATGGCCGAGGCCAACCGCGCCTTCGCGCACTATCGCTGGTAGTCGGCGCCGGGCGGCGCCATCTGGCAGCGCTGCCGGAGGCCAAAAAGACAGCAACTGAGCAATCGAAAGTGGGAAGACTTCTGTGGCACAGAAGGACGTGCTGAGCGACCTCACCAAGGTCCGCAACATCGGCATCATGGCGCACATCGACGCCGGCAAGACGACGACGACCGAGCGCATCCTCTACTACACGGGCATCAGCTACAAGATCGGCGAGGTGCACGACGGCGCCGCCACGATGGACTGGATGGAGCAGGAGCAGGAGCGGGGGATCACCATTACCTCCGCTGCGACCACCTGCTTTTGGAACGACAACCAGATCAACATCATCGACACCCCCGGCCACGTCGACTTCACGGTCGAGGTGGAGCGCAGCCTTCGGGTGCTCGACGGCGCCGTCGCCGTCTTCGACGGCAAGGAAGGTGTGGAGCCGCAGTCCGAACAGGTCTGGCGGCAGGCCGACAAGTACAACGTCCCCCGGATTTGCTTCGTCAACAAGATGGACAAGATCGGGGCCGACTTCTACTTCTCGGTGAGGACCATGGAGGAGCGCCTGGGCGCTAAAGTCATTCCGATCCAGTTGCCCATCGGTTCGGAGGCTGACTTTGAGGGTGTCGTCGACCTCGTCGAGATGAACGCCAAGGTATGGCGCGGCGAAACCAAGCTCGGCGAGCGCTACGACGTCCTGGAAATGTCGAGCCTTCCCGCCGACCTTCAGGAAAAGGCCGGCGAGTACCGGACTGCGTTACTGGAGACCGTCGCCGAGACCGACGAGACGCTGCTGGACAAGTACCTCGGCGGTGAAGAGCTGACCGTGGCCGAGATCAAGGGCGCTATTCGCAAATTGACCATCAGCTCGGCGGCGTATCCGGTCCTGTGCGGCAGCGCCTTCAAAAACAAGGGTGTGCAGCCGATGCTGGATGCGGTCATCGACTACCTGCCCTCGCCGCTCGATGTGCCGCCGGCCATCGGTCATGCTCCGGGCAGGGAGGACGAGGAGGTCGTGCGTAGGCCGTCGACTGACGAACCGTTTTCCGCGCTGGCGTTCAAGATCGCGACCCATCCGTTCTTCGGCAAGTTGACCTACATCCGGGTGTACTCGGGAACCGTGGAAGCCGGCAGCCAGGTCATCAACGCGACCAAAGGCAAGAAGGAGCGGCTGGGCAAGCTGTTCCAGATGCATTCCAACAAAGAAAACCCGGTCGAGCGGGCTTCGGCCGGCCACATCTATGCGGTGATCGGGCTCAAGGACACCACTACCGGCGATACCCTGTCCGATCCCAACGACCAGGTCGTGCTGGAGTCCATGACATTCCCCGACCCGGTGATCGAGGTGGCCATCGAGCCGAAGACCAAGAGCGACCAGGAAAAGCTCTCCATGTCCATCCAGAAGCTGGCCGAGGAGGACCCGACCTTCAAGGTGCATCTGGACCCGGAGACCGGCCAGACCGTGATCGGCGGCATGGGCGAGCTTCATCTGGACATCCTCGTCGACCGGATGCGCCGGGAATTCAAGGTCGAGGCCAACGTCGGCAAGCCCCAGGTGGCGTACAAGGAGACGATCCGCCGCAAGGTGGAGCACGTCGAGTACACCCACAAAAAGCAGACCGGCGGCTCGGGCCAGTTCGCGAAGGTCATCATCACCGTCGAGCCGTTCGTCGGCGAAGACGGTGCTACCTACGAGTTCGAGAACAAGGTCACCGGCGGGCGGGTGCCGCGGGAGTACATTCCTTCGGTCGACGCCGGCGCGCAAGATGCCATGCAGTACGGCGTGCTGGCCGGCTACCCCCTGGTCAATCTCAAAGTCACCCTGGAGGACGGGGCGTTCCACGAGGTGGACTCCTCGGAAATGGCGTTCAAGATCGCCGGAGCGCAGGCCCTGAAGAAGGCCGCCGGACAGGCGCAGCCGGTGATCCTCGAACCGATCATGGCAGTCGAGGTCACCACGCCCGAGAATTACATGGGCGATGTGATCGGAGACCTGAACTCCCGCCGTGGCCAGATCCAGGCCATGGAGGAGCGGGGTGGCTCACGCGTGGTCAAAGCGCATGTGCCGCTGTCGGAGATGTTCGGTTACGTCGGCGACCTGCGGTCGAAGACGCAGGGCCGGGCCAACTACTCCATGGTGTTCGATTCGTACGCCGAAGTGCCGGCGAACGTGTCGAAGGAGATCATCGCGAAGGCGACGGGCGAGTAAGCGAAGCTTACGAGTGAGGAGCCGAGCAATGGGGTCGCGCGAAGGCGACGGGCGAGTAAGCGAAGCTTACGAGTGAGGAGCCGGGTAACGGGCACATCGGAGCCAGGGAGTACCCTTGCCCGGTCACTGCCGGGGCACAACTGAACACATCAACACTGCTTTAATAAGCACCAACAAGTCCAGGAGGACAAAGAAGTGGCGAAGGCGAAGTTCGAGCGGACGAAGCCGCACGTCAACATCGGGACCATTGGTCACGTTGACCACGGCAAGACCACGCTGACCGCGGCTATCACCAAGGTCCTGCACGACAAGTTCCCCGATTTGAACGAGACGAAGGCGTTCGACCAGATCGACAACGCGCCGGAGGAGCGTCAGCGGGGTATCACCATCAACATCGCGCACGTGGAGTATCAGACCGAGAAGCGCCACTACGCACACGTCGACGCCCCGGGCCACGCCGACTACATCAAGAACATGATCACCGGCGCCGCCCAGATGGACGGGGCGATCCTGGTGGTCGCCGCTACCGACGGCCCCATGCCGCAGACCCGCGAGCACGTGCTGCTGGCCCGCCAGGTCGGGGTGCCCTACATCCTGGTGGCGCTGAACAAGGCCGACATGGTCGACGACGAAGAGCTCCTCGAACTGGTCGAGATGGAGGTCCGCGAGCTGCTCGCGGCCCAGGAGTTCGACGAGGACGCCCCGGTCGTCAGGGTATCGGCGCTCAAGGCTCTCGAAGGTGACCCCAAGTGGGTCGAGTCCGTGCAGCAGCTCATGGATGCGGTCGACGAGTCGATTCCGGACCCCGTCCGCGACACCGACAAGCCATTCCTGATGCCGGTCGAGGACGTGTTCACCATCACCGGCCGGGGCACCGTCGTCACCGGCCGCGTCGAGCGCGGTGTCATCAACGTCAACGAGGAAGTCGAGATCGTCGGGATCCGGCCGCAGACCACCAAGACCACGGTCACCGGTGTGGAGATGTTCCGCAAGCTGCTCGACCAGGGTCAGGCCGGGGATAACGTCGGTTTGCTGCTGCGTGGTGTCAAGCGGGAAGACGTCGAACGTGGCCAGGTGGTGACCAAGCCCGGCACGACGACCCCGCATACCGAGTTCGAGGGCCAGGTCTACATCTTGTCCAAGGACGAGGGCGGTCGGCACACGCCGTTCTTCACCAACTACCGTCCGCAGTTCTACTTCCGCACCACCGACGTGACCGGTGTGGTGACGCTGCCGGAGGGCACCGAGATGGTGATGCCCGGTGACAACACCGAGATCTCGGTGAAGCTGATCCAGCCTGTCGCCATGGACGAGGGCTTGCGCTTTGCGATTCGCGAGGGCGGCCGCACCGTCGGCGCCGGGCGGGTCACCAAGATCATCAAGTAAGTTCGGCCGGTGTCGGGCGTCGCCGAAACGCTGCAAGGGCGTGTGGCGGTCGTCACCGGTGCTGCGCGCGGTCAGGGACGAGCGCACGCTGTGCGGCTGGCACGGGAGGGTGCCGACATCATCGCGCTGGACATTTGCGCGCCGGTGTCGGACTGCATCACCTACCCGGCAGCCACGCGGGAGGACCTCGCCGAAACGGTGCGCGCGGTGCAAGCCCAGGGGCGGACGGCGCTGGCGCGTGAAGTCGATATTCGCGACGACGTCGCGTTGCGCGAGCTGGTGGCCGACGGCGTCGCTCAGTTCGGCCGGCTCGACATCCTGGTCGCCAACGCCGGCGTGCTGGGTTGGGGCCGGGTCTGGGAACTCAGCGACGAGCAGTGGGACACCGTGATCGGTGTCAACTTGTCGGGCACCTGGCGCACTCTGCGCGCAGTGGTGCCCGCCATGATCGACGCTGCCAACGGCGGCTCAATCGTGGTGGTCAGCTCGGCGGCAGGCCTGAAGGCCACGCCGGGCAACGGCCATTACGCAGCAACCAAGTTCGGACTCGTCGCGCTGACCAACACACTGGCCATCGAGCTCGGCGAATTCGGCATACGGGTCAACTCGATCCATCCCTACTCCGTGGACACCCCGATGATCGAGAC
Source organism: Mycobacterium sp. (assembly GCF_008709575.1). Taxonomy (GTDB): domain Bacteria; phylum Actinomycetota; class Actinomycetes; order Mycobacteriales; family Mycobacteriaceae; genus Mycobacterium. The sequence goes on along the minus strand of NZ_VYIK01000041.1, from coordinate 14,445 downwards.
CGACGCGATGATGGAGCTGCTGGGCAAGCACCCCGCTTTTGCGCACAGTTTTCCACCAATGCCGCTGCAGCCCAAAGGTTTCATGACCCCGGACGAAGTAGCCGATGTCGTAGTGTGGCTGGCGGGTGACGGCTCGGGCACGCTTTCTGGTGCGCAGATACCCGTCGACAAAGGCGCCTTGAAGTACTAGCGTCCGGTCAGGCGAAGCACGCTCCTTCTGCCAGGACTTCAGCGAATTGGCCTATACCCCAATCAATCTCGTCTTCGGAGATCACAAGGGGTGGAGCGAACCGTAAGGTCGATCCACGGGTGTGCTTGACCAGGACGCTGCGCTCGGCGAGCCGCAGACTCAGCTGTTCGCCGGTGCCGATGCGCGGATCGACGTCGACGCCGGCCCAAAGGCCCAGACCTCGCACCGCTAGCACACCGTGGCCGATCAATTCCTGCAGGCGAGCGTGTAGGTGTTTACCGAGTTCGGCTGATCGCCTTTGAAATTCGCCACGGGTCAGCATTGAAACCACGGTGCTGCCGATTGCCGCCGCGAGCGGATTCCCACCGAAAGTCGAGCCGTGTTCACCGGGGTGCAGAACACCGAGGATGTCGCGGTCGGCCACCACCGCCGACAATGGCAGCACACCGCCACCGAGCGCCTTGCCCAGCACATACACATCGGGTACCACACCCCAGTGGTCGCAGGCGAACGTCTTCCCGGTGCGGGCCAGACCGGACTGGATCTCGTCGGCGATCATCAGCACGTTGCGTTGTGTGCAGATCGCGCGCACTGCGGGCAGATAATGGTCAGGGGGCACGATGATGCCCGCCTCGCCCTGAATCGGCTCTAGCAGCACCGCGACGGTGTGCTCGTCGATGGCCGCTGCCACCGCGTCGGCGTCACCGAACGGCACCGATCGGAAGCCCGGCGTGAACGGGCCGAAGCCGTGGCGTGCCCGGGCATCGGAGGAAAAACTGACGATGCTGATGGTTCGGCCATGAAAGTTGTTGTCGGCGACGATGACATTAGCTGTTCCGGGTGGGACGCCCTTGACCTCGCAGCCCCATTTGCGCGCTACCTTGAGCGCGCTTTCCACCGCTTCGGCGCCGCTATTCATCGGCAACACCATGTCCTTGCCGCACAGCGCGGACAGCGCGGCGCAAAACGGTCCGAGCTGCTCGGCGTGTACTGCCCTGCTGACCAGGGTCATCTCGTCGAGCTGGGCGTGTGCGGCCGCAGCGATCTCGGGGTTGCAATGCCCGAAGTTCATCGCCGAGTAGGCCGCCAGGAAGTCCAGATAACGGCGACCCTCGACGTCGACGATCCACACCCCGTGCGCCCGGGCGGCCACCACCGGTAGCGGCGCATAGTTGTGTGCGGCGTGGCGCTCGTCAAGGGCAATAGCGGCGGCGGTCGCGGCGGTGTCCGCTATGGTCACGGGTGCACCTCCAAGGTGCAGCACTTCACCGACCCGCCGGCCTTGAGCAACTCGGACAGATCGACTCCGATGGGGTCGAAGCCGGCGTGATAGAGCTGTTCGGCGAAGCCGCGCGCAGCGGCCGGGTGCACCACGTGGTAGCCGTCGCAGACCGCGTTGAGCCCCAGCGCGTAGGCGTCGGCCCTGCCGACCACGATCGCCTCCGCGAACAGCGCGTCCAGCCGCGCGCGCGACGTCGGGGTGAAAGCGGGTGGGTAGTAGGCGATCGTCGTCTCGTCGAGCACCGCCAGCGCGGTGTCGAGATGGTAGAGGTACGGATCGACCAATTCCAGGCTGACCACGGGCATCCCCAGGATCTCGGCGATCTCGGCGTGAGCTCGTACGTCGGTACGAAAACCGCTGCCGGCCAACACGATGCCCCCGGCGACCAACAGGTCGCCCTGGCCCTCGTTGACATGTCTGGTGCGGATCGGGCGATAGCCGGCGGCGCTCATCCACTGCGCGTAGGCGATCGACTCCTTGGCGCGCTGCGGATACTTGAACCGGGCGACAATGGCCTTTCGGCCCACGATCAGTCCGCCGTTGGCGGCATAGACCATGTCGGGCAGGCCGGGCACCGGGTCGACCAGGTCGACCCGGTGGCCCAGTCGGAGGTAGGTGTCGCGCAGGTGTTCCCACTGCGCGGTCGCGACGTCGACGTCGACCGCGACGCCGGTGTCCATCCACGGGTTTATCGCGTAGTCGACGGCGAAGAACCGGGGCGCGGTCATCACGTAGTGGCGCGGGCGTGCCCTGCGTTCCCGGCGCGGCTGCGGCGGGGCGACAACCTGGCTGACGACCTCGGAAATCGTCACAGCACCAATGCTACGAGGCCTCGTAATCGCAATGAGTCGCCGTCTATTGCGTTTCTGGTTAAATTATGTTGCGTAGAAATCGTGTTTTCGGCAGTTTGTTGCGTTGGAAGGGTGACGGTCGACGATGGACCGCTTGGACGACATCGACGAACAGATTCTCGCCGAACTCAGCGAGCATGCCCGCGCGACGTTCGCCGAGATCGGTGCGCGGGTGAACCTGTCGGCCCCGGCGGTCAAGCGCCGCGTCGACAGGATGCTCGCTAACGGCGTGATCAGGGGATTCACCACGGTCATCGACCGCAACGCCTTGGGCTGGAACACCGAGGCCTACGTTCAGGTGTACTGCCAGGGCCGGATAGCGCCCGACGAGCTGCGACGCGCCTGGGTGGACATCCCGGAGGTGGTCAACGCCGCGACGGTGACGGGGACCTCCGACGCGATTCTGCACGTGCTGGCCCGCGACATGCATCACCTGGAGCAGGCGCTGGAGCGGATCCGCACCAGCGCGGCCATCGACCGCACCGAAAGCATCGTGGTGCTGTCGGATCTGATCGACCGATCCCGGTCCGGCCGCGGGTCGGGCACCGCTGTCGGCGGCGGCGATCATCGTCAGGTATGAACTGCACGTGACGACCACTGGCAACGGAATCCTGATCGTCGGCGGGGGGTTGGCGGCCGCCCGGATCGCCGAACAACTGCGTCGGGGGTGCTACACCGGTCCGCTGACCATCGTCAGCGACGAGGTGCATCTGCCCTACGACCGACCGCCGCTGTCCAAAGAGGTATTGCGCGGCGAGGTCGACGACCCCGGCTGCAAGGTCACGCTCAAACCACGGGAGTTCTACGACGCCAACAACATCACGCTGCGGCTGGGGTCGGCCGCCGCGGGCCTGGACACCAAGGAACACACGGTCACTCTCTCCGACGACACCGTGCTCGGCTATGACCAGCTGGTGATCGCCACCGGCCTGGTTCCGCGCCGCATCCCCGACGTCCCCGACCTGGACGGCATCCGGGTACTGCGGTCGTTGGACGAGAGCCTCGCGCTGCGCCGGGACGCGTCAGCGGCCCGGCACGTTGTGGTCGTCGGCGCCGGCTTCATCGGCTGCGAGGTGGCGGCCAGCCTGCGAGGTCTCGGCGTCGACGTCGTGCTGGTCGAGCCGCAGCCCGCGCCACTGGCAGCCGTGCTCGGCGCGCAGATCGGCAGGCTGGTCGCCCGGCTGCACCGGGCCGAGGGGGTCGACGTGCGCTCCGGGGTCGGGGTGGCAACGGTTCATGGTCGCGGTCGGGTCGACACCGTGGTGTTGACCGACGGCACCGAGATCTCGACCGACCTGGTAGTCGTCGGCATCGGATCGCGACCGGCGACCGACTGGCTGCAGGGCAGCGGGGTCGCGCTCGGCAATGGCGTGATCTGCGACCGGATCGGACGCACCAGCGCGTCAAACGTCTGGGCGGCCGGTGACGTTGCCGCCTGGCGCGACGCGCGGGGATATCCTGCGCGGGTGGAACATTGGAGTAACGTCGCCGAACAGGCCCGCGTCATGGTGCCCGCGCTCCTCGGCGAGAAGGTGCCCTCGACGGTCGTCGTCCCCTACTTCTGGAGCGACCAGTACGACGTCAAGATCCAGTGTCTGGGCCGGCCGGAAGCCACCGACATAGTGCATCTGGTCGAGGACGACGGCCGCAAGTTCCTGGCGTATTACGAGCGAGACGGCGTGGTGGCCGGTGTCGTCGGCGCGGGTATGCCCGCACGGGTCATGAAGACGCGCGCTGAAATCGCTGCCGAAGCTCCTATTTCGCAGTTGTTAGGCTAACCGCGCAACGGGCCGGCAGCACCGCGGCGCGGCCGGTGGTCACAGCCCGGCAGCGACGACGTCGAATGCCTCGCCCAGTGCTTGTGGCAACGAGACCGACTCGTCGTCCAGCCAGTGCTCGTAAGCACTCAAGGCGACGCCGAGCATGGTCCAGGCAACGGTTTGGGGAACCAGGTCAGTGGGTGACACGGCGCACCGGCGGGCGACGAATTCCGCAACGACCGCACGCCAGCCCGCGTACATCGTCATCGAATACGCCTGTAATTCCGGGGTTTGCAGGATAACCCGCATGCGCTGCCGGTGCCGCGTGGTTTCGGACTCGTCGAACGTGTTGAACGCCAGCAGCGCCGCCCGCAGTGCCGCACCCAACGGCACCTGCGGCTCCACGGCGTCGAGCAGTTCGCGCAAATGCTGCAGGTGCGCGTCGAAGTCGCCCCAGGGAATGGCATTCTTCGATGCGTAATAGCGGAACAGCGTGCGGCGGGCGATCCCGGCGGCCTGTGCAACGTCGTCGACGCTGACCTCGGTAAAGCCTCGTGCCGCGAACAGCTCCAGCGCCACGTCGGTGATGTGGTGCGGCGTCGTCGCGCGACGCCGGCCCACCCGCGATTCCGCCAGCATGACACTCCTCAGCGACCGGCCTTCCATTCTGGCACTCGATGCCATATCCTGACGAGCACTCAGCTCGACTCACATTGTCGGGCCCGGACGGGAAAGGCAACTCCATGGAGCCCAGCCAGCAGCTCGACACCGACACCGAACTCGTCACCGAAACCCTGGTCGAAGAGATATCCATCGACGGCATGTGCGGGGTCTACTGACCGTGCCGGCGCGCCAGGGTGTCCGCACACCGTTCGACCCCGATACCGGATGGCGGCTGCACCCGCAGGTAGCGGTGCGACCCGAGCCATTCGGTGCGTTGCTGTATCACTTCGGCACCCGCAGGCTGTCGTTTCTGAAAAACCGCACGATTCTCACCGTCGTGCAGTCGCTGGTCGACCACCCCGACGTGCGGGCCGCCTGCCGCGCCGCGGGCGTCGACGACGCACAGCAGCGTCCCTACCTGCACGCGCTGGAAGTGCTGGCGAAGTCGAACATGGTGGTGCCCCAATCCTCGGAAGCGGTTCGGTGAGCGCCGTGGCGCCCGGCCTCATCGAGCACTTCCAGCGGGGCCTCGGCGCGCCGATCTGCCTGACCTGGGAGCTGACCTACGCCTGCAACCTGGCCTGCGTGCACTGCCTGTCGTCGTCGGGCACCCGCGATCCGCGCGAGCTGTCCACCCGGGCGTGCAAAGACATCATCGACCAATTGGAACGCATGCAGGTGTTCTACGTGAACATCGGGGGCGGCGAACCGACCGTTCGGCCCGACTTTTGGGAGCTGGTGGACTACGCGACCGCACATCACGTCGGCGTGAAGTTCTCCACCAACGGGGTGCGGATCACCCCTGAGGTAGCCGCCCGGTTAGCCGCCAGCGACTACGTCGACGTCCAGATCTCGCTGGACGGTGCGACCGCCGATGTCAACGACGCCGTGCGCGGCCGCGGGTCATATGCGATGGCCATTCGTGCCTGTGAGAACCTCGCGGACGCGGGATTCACCGACCCCAAGATCTCGGTAGTGGTCACCCGCTACAACGTTGATCAGCTTGACGAATTCGCCGCGCTGGCAAGTCGTTACGGCGCCACTCTGCGCATCACCAGATTGCGTCCGTCGGGGCGGGGCGCCGACGCCTGGGACGACCTGCATCCGACCGCCGAGCAGCAGGTGCAGCTCTACCGCTGGCTGGTGGCCAACGGCGAGCGAGTGCTGACCGGCGACTCGTTCTTTCACTTGTCCGGGCTCGGCGAACCCGGGGCGCTGGCCGGTCTGAACATGTGTGGGGCCGGGCGGGTGGTCTGCCTGATCGATCCGGTAGGCGATGTGTACGCCTGCCCATTCGCGATCCACGAGCGATTTCGCGCTGGAAACGTGTTGACCGACGGCGGTTTTGAGAACGTGTGGACTAATTCCCCACTGTTTCGCGAACTACGCGGGCCCCAGTCGGCGGGCGCGTGCGCCGGCTGCGGGCACTACGACAGCTGCCGGGGCGGGTGCATGGCGGCCAAATTCTTCACCGGGTTGCCGATCGACGGCCCGGATCCGGAGTGCGTACAAGGCCACGGCGTGCCGACGCCGTCCGCGCAACGCCGCAGGCCACGTCCGTCCGGTGACCACTCCCACGGGCGCCGCGAACACCGACCGGTGCCGCTGACGCTGACCACCCGCCCGCCGCAGCGGCTCTGCACCGAAATCCCGGTTTAGCCGTGGCCCGCGACCTTTGGTTCGAGACCGTCGCGATCGCGGCGCAGCGGGCGAAACGACGGCTGCCCAAATCGGTCTATGCCGCACTGGTCGCCGCCAGCGAAAAGGGTGTCACCGCGTCGGACAACGTGGAGGCGTTCAGTGAACTCGGATTCGCGCCGCACGTGATCGGAGCGGCTGAAAAACGTGACCTGTCCACCACGGTCATGGGACAAGATATTTCACTGCCGGTGATCCTCTCGCCGACCGGCGTGCAAGCCGTTCACCCGGACGGTGAGGTGGCCGTCGCCCGGGCCGCCGCCGCGCGAGGCACCGCGATGGGATTGTCGTCGTTCGCCAGCAAGCCCATCGAAGAGGTCATCGCCGCCAACAGCAAGCTGTTCTTTCAGGTGTATTGGCTCGGTGGGCGCGATGCGATCGCCCAGCGGGTGCAACGGGCCCGTGAGGCCGGCGCGGTGGGCCTGATCGTGACCACCGATTGGACGTTTTCCCACGGACGGGACTGGGGCAGTCCGAAGATCCCCGAGCAGATGAACCTGCGGGCCATCCTGAGGCTGTCGCCGGAGGCGATCACCCGGCCGGCCTGGTTGTGGAGTTACGCCAAGACCCTGCGCCCGCCCACCCTGCGGGTGCCCAACCAGGCCCGCCGCGGCGAGCTGGGACCGCCGTTCTTCGCCGCCTACGGCGAGTGGATGACCACTCCGCCACCGACGTGGGAGGACATCGCCTGGTTGCGTCAACTTTGGGACGGCCCGTTCATGCTCAAAGGCGTGATGCGTGTCGACGACGCGAAAAGGGCTGTCGATGCTGGTGTTTCAGCGATTTCGGTGTCCAACCATGGTGGGAACAACCTGGACGGGACGCCGGCCGCCATTCGCGCGCTGCCCGCTGTCGCCGACGCGGTCGGCGAGCAGATCGAGGTGTTGCTCGACGGCGGCATCCGGCGTGGCAGTGACGTCGTCAAGGCGCTCGCGTTGGGTGCGCGGGCGGTGATGATCGGCCGGGCCTATTTGTGGGGTCTGGCCGCTGCCGGGCAAGCCGGCGTCGAGAACGTCCTCGACGTACTGCGCGGCGGCATCGATTCCACCCTGATGGGCCTGGGGCGCGCCTCGGTGCACGACCTCTGTCGGGACGACGTGCTCATGCCGCCGGAGTTTGCTCGCACTCTCGGCATGCCGCCAGGCTGAACGGACCACCGTACCAGAATCGGCACCAGAGGTAATCCTGATACTCCCGTTGCGCACGGGGCTGGGGCATAGGCACGTGACGAAATCACCGAAGCCGCCAAAAAAATTTCCGGTCCGACGATCAACAACCTATGCACGCCAGCTGAATTCGTCCTACCATCGGCGGGTGGCGGTCGTCGGCGAACTTGGCAGCTTCACGTCGGGCGACCTGTGGGGCCGGTCGACGGCCGTGATCGTGCCGGTGGGCTCCACCGAACAGCACGGGCCGCACCTGCCGCTGGACACCGACACCCGCATCGCGACTGCGGTCGCCCATGCCACACTGGCACGCCTCGCCGACCGCGCGGAGCGCCCGGGCGGGCAGCAGTGGCTGGTGGCGCCGGCCATCGGCTACGGCGCCAGTGGCGAGCACCAGAGCTTTCCCGGAACGGTCTCCCTCGGCACCGAGGCCCTGGTCCTGCTGCTGGTGGAATACGGCAGGTCGGCGGCCTGCTGGGCGTCGCGGCTGCTGTTCGTCAACGGCCACGGCGGCAATGTCGACGCGCTGCGGCGCGCCGGGAGTCTCTTGCGATCAGAGGGTCGCGACGTCGCGTGGTGCAGCTGCACCGTCCCCGGCGCCGACGCCCATGCGGGCCATACCGAAACGTCGCTACTCCTGCACATTTCGCCGGCCGCGGTTCGCGCCGAGCGGCGGCGTGCGGGTAACGGGGCACCCTTGTCGGTGTTGCTCCCGTCGATGCGCAGCGGCGGAGTGGCAGCCGTGAGCGAGGTGGGGGTGTTGGGAGACCCCACAACGGCAACTGCGGCCGAGGGCGAGCGGATCCTCGCGGAGATGGCCGATGCCTGCGTCCGCCGGCTGGCCCGCTGGACGCCCGGTCCCGACGGGATGCTGACATGACGACGACCCGGTTGCCGGACGGGTTTGCTGTCCAGGTCGACCGACGGGTCCGGGTACTCGGCGGCGGCTCGGCGCTGCTGGGTGGTTCTCCGACCCGGCTGCTGCGGCTGGCGCCGGCCGCCCGGGACATGCTGTCCGGCGGGCGCCTGCAGGTTCGCGACGCACTCAGCGCCCAACTGGCGCGTACGTTGCTGGATGCGACTGTTGCCCATCCGCGACCGGCCGGTGGCCCGTCGTACCGCGATGTCACAGTGGTGATCCCGGTGCGCGACAATGCTCCTGGTGTGAAAAGACTGGTCGCTGCTTTGCGTGGGCTGCGCATCATCATCGTCGATGACGGTTCCATCGAACCGATTGTGCTGGAGGATTTTTCTGGGGCCAACTGCGACGTCGCAGTGTTGTACCACTCCGAATGTCGCGGTCCTGCCGCAGCACGCAACACCGGATTAGCCTCTTGTACAACGGAGTTCGTTGCCTTTATGGACTCCGACGTGGTTCCGCGCAGGGGCTGGCTGGAAGCGCTGCTCGGTCATTTCTGTGACCCGACCGTTGCGCTGGTCGCGCCGCGCATCGTCGGTCTGACCCACGGCGACACTCTGGTGGCGCGCTACGAGGCGGTGCGCTCATCGCTGGATCTGGGGCAGAAGGAAGCGCCGGTGATGCCCTACACGACCGTGTCGTATGTCCCCAGCGCGGCGATTGTCTGCCGCACCGCCACGCTGCGCGAAGTCGGCGGGTTCGACGAGACGCTGCACGTGGGCGAGGACGTCGATCTGTGCTGGCGGCTCGTCGAAGGCGGTGCCCGGCTGCGTTACGAACCGATCGCCCTGGTTGCCCACGACCATCGCACCGAGCTGAAGGATTGGTTTGTCCGCAAAGCTGTCTACGGTGGCTCGGCGGCGCTGTTGTCCGCGCGTCATCCGGACAAGACGGCGCCGCTGCTGATCTCCGGTTGGGCTTTGGTGGCCTGGATCTTCCTGGCCGTCGGCTCCGGCCTGGGGTGCTTGGGATCACTGCTGGCAGCCGGGCTGACCGGCCGGCGGGTATCGCATAGCCTGCGCGGCACCGAAACCCCGATCAGCGACGTGGTGGCGGTCGCTGCGCGCGGCTTATGGTCGGCAGCGCTGCATCTGGCATCGGCAACGTGTCGACACTACTGGCCACTTGCGTTGGTGGCGGCGATCACGTGCCGTCGGTGTCGGCGCGCGGTGCTCGTCGCCGCCGTGATCGACGGCGTGGCGGACTGGCTCAGCCGTGGCGGGGCTGGCGCCGACGACGATGCCAGGCCGATCGGACTGCTGGCCTACCTGGTGCTCAAGCGACTCGACGACTTGGCCTATGGGCTCGGCTTGTGGTGCGGGGTCGTGCGGGAACGCACCATCGGGCCACTCAAACCGCAGATTCGGATCTGACCGCTGACCGCTGCAGTCCTACGCAGCGATGTGCTGATCATCGGTGCGGGAAGCGCGGGATCGGTCGTCGCCGAACGGCTTTCAGCCGACTCCCGCTGCAAGGTGACCGTGCTGGAGGCCGGTGTGGGCCTCAGAGACCCGCAGTTGCTGGCGTTGACCATGGACGGGACGCGGTTACCGATCGGCGCCTCCAGCCCGCTGGTGTTGCGCTATCAGACGCAACTCACCGAGCGACCGGCGCGGGCGATGTCGATCACGCGGGGTTCCACGGTGGGCGGTTCCGGTGCGGTCAACGGCGGCTATTTCTGCCGTGGCCTGCCGAGCGACTTCGACGCCTACGCCCTGCCCGGCTGGTCATGGACGGACGTCGTCGCCCACTTCTGCGCGATCGAGACGGATCTGGACTTCACCGGGCCGGCCCACGGCGACAGCGGTCCCATCCCGGTGCGGCGCACAGCCGAACTCACCGGCAGCAGCGCATCTTTTGTGGCGGGTGCGCAAAAAGCCGGGTTTTCCTGGATCGACGATCTGAACGACGTCGAGGCAGGGCATGCGTCCGGGGTAGGCGCGGCACCGCTGAACATCGTCGACGGGGTACGCACCGGCCCGGGCTCCGGGTTTTTGATGCCCGCGCTGCAACGACCCAATCTCGCACTGCTGACGCGGACCCGGGCGCTGCGGGTGCGGTTCGCCGGCCGTCGCGCCGTCGGCGTGGAGGCGATTGGGCCGGATGGCCCGATAACCGTTACGGCTGACCGGATCGTCTTGTGCGCCGGCGCGATCGAGTCGGCACACCTGCTGATGCTCTCCGGTGTCGGAGACGAGGCCATGCTGCATGCCGCCGGCGTCGATGTCGTGCTGCCCTTGCCGGTCGGAATGTCGTGCAGTGACCACCCGGAATGGGTGCTGCAGGCCGGCTGGTCGACAGTGCCCGGCCGGCCCGTCGTCGAGGTGCTGCTCACGGTAGACGATATCGAGATACGGCCATATACCGGTGGTTTCGCTGCCATGGTAGGTGACGACGCCCTCGGGTATCCGGATTGGCCGCACATCGGGGTGGCACTCATGCGGCCGCGTGCCCGCGGTCGTGTCACGCTGCGGTCGGCCGACCCCGCTGTGCCGCCCCGGATCGAGCATCGCTACGACAGCGAACCCGGCGACGTCGCCGCGCTGCATCGCGGCGCCGAAGTGGCCCGGGAGGTGGCCGGTTCGGTGATACGGCGCGGTGAGCCGGCTTGGTCGACGTCACAGCACTTGTGCGGCAGCGCGCCGATGGGCAGCGAAACCGACCCGTGCGCTGTCGTCGACCCGCGCTGCCGGGTGCACGGCATCGAGGGGCTATGGGTGATCGACGGGTCGGTGTTGCCGGTGATCACCAGTCGCGGCCCGCACGCCACGATCGTGATGCTCGGGCACCGAGCGGCGGAGTTCGTCGCGTGATCGCACCCGGTACCCGACTGCGACTACTGCCGTCAGCGAAGCTGGTATCGAATCGGCAGGTGCTTGAGCCCGCCGACGAAGACCGTCGAGATGAGCTGCGGTTCACCAGCCAGTTCAATCGATTTCAGCCGCGGCAGCAGTTCGGTGAAGAAGCTGTTCACCTCCATCCGGGCCAGTGCGGCACCCAGGCAGAAGTGCACGCCGTACCCGAAGGACAAGTGTTTGTTGGGATCACGGCCGACGTCGAAGCGGAACGGATCCTCGAAAACCTCCTCGTCGCGGTTAGCCGAGACATAAGACAGGTAGACCGATTCGCCCTTGGCGATCCGCACTCCGCGCACCGTGGTGTCTTCGGTGGCCGTGCGCATGAACTCCTTGACCGGGGTGACCCAGCGGATCATTTCTTCGGTGGCCAGCGGCATCAGGTCCGGGTTGTCCTGCAGTCGTCTCAGCTGGTCGGGATGCTCGATCAGGGCGTGCAGGCCGCCGGCGATGGTCGCGCTGGTGGTGTCATGGCCGGCGGTGGCGATGATCACGTAGTAGGAGGCGGTTTCGACATCCGACAGTGGTTGGCCGTCGATGCGCGCATTGGCGATCGCCGAGGCGAGGTCTTCGGTGGGGTGCTCGCGCCGCGAGGCGGTCAGCGCGCTGAAGTAGCCGAAGAAGTCGAACAGGACCTGGAGTTGCTCTTCGGGTGTGTTGCCGCGCTTGAACTCCTCGTCGTCGCCGCCGAAAAGTTCCTGGGTGAGCTTGAGCATCCGCGGAAAATCCGACTCCGGCAGGCCCAGCAGCGACAAAATGACGTACAACGGGTAGTTGACCGCGACCTCCTGGACGAAGTCGCACTCGGGTCCCACGGCTGCCATCTTGTCGACGTAGATTTTGGCCAACTCGTCGACGCGGACCTTGAGTGCCCGCATGGCCTTGGGACGAAACCAGTCGGCGCCGATCGCGCGCACCAACCGGTGTTGCGGGTCGTCCATGTGGATCAGCGTGCGCAGGCCCATCCCGGCGTCCAGCTGGGCGCGCGCGATGTCATCGTTCTCCGCGGTCTGCAGCAGCGGTCGCGGCTCGTTGATCCACAGGTTGTTGTCGCGCTCGATGTCCATGACGTCGGCGTGCTTGGTGACGGCCCAGAACGGTCGGTACGGCGGGCAGTCGACCAGTGACACCGGTGCATGGGCGCGCAGATGGCTCAGCGCCGCGTGCAGGCGCGCTTCGTCGGCGTACGCGGTCGGGTCGGCGAAGACCTGTGCGGCTTCATCGATAATCGGGGTGCTCATCGGGCTCCTCGTTTTGACGTGTGTCAACTTCTCCAGTGTGCCCGATCGCCGATACCCCGGGAGCAGTTTCGTTTGATCCGTACCCTGAATCTCGTGCCGCTCCGATCGTCTCGTCGCCGCCGGGCGTGGGCCGCCCTGCTGATGGTGGCAACGGTGGTGGCCGGCTGCGACCAGGTCGGCGGGACATCTCGGCGGACGTCCGAGCCGCCCTACGCGGGTCCGCTGGATGCCGGCGTGGTCCGCACGTCGATGGGACTGCTGCGCGGTCTGGTAGCCGCCGACTACCGCCTGTTCGAAGGCATCCCGTATGCGGCACCGCCGGTGGGGCCGCTGCGGTGGCAGCCGCCGCAACCCGTGCCGCGGTGGTCGGGCATGCTGGACGCCACCAAGCCGGGGCGGCCGTGCATCCAGGAGACAGACGCCCGGGCGAGCAAACCGCCCAGCGAGAACTGCCTGACCCTCAACGTGTGGACTCCGGTCGGTCCGCGGGTCCCCGACAAGCTCCCGGTGATGGTCTGGATTCACGGCGGCGGCTTCGTCAACGGCAGCGGTTCCATCTACCGCGCGCGGTCCTTGGTCGCCAAGGGCCGAATTGTCGTCGTCACGCTCAACTACCGCCTGGGTGCGCTGGGATTTCTGGCCGATCCGTCGTTCGGGTCCTCGGGCTACGTCGGCAACTACGGGCTGGCCGATCAACAGGCCGCCCTGCGCTGGGTTCGCGACAACATCGCCGCGTTCGGTGGTGACCCGGCCAAGGTGACGATCGCCGGCGAGTCCGCCGGGGGAATGTCGGTGTGTGATCACCTGGTGGCACCCGAATCGGCGGGGCTGTTCCGTGCGGCGATCATCCAGAGCGCGCCGTGTCAGGCCACGGCCGATCTGGCCACCGCCCAGCACGTCAGTGCGGCCTATGCGGCATCGGTGGGCTGTCCCGATCCGCGCACCGCCGCCGGATGCCTGCGGGCGCTGCCGGCGTCGGCGCTGGCCCGGCCGCCCTGGTACTCCCGAATCGGCGACTCCGACGCCCTGACCGGGCCCGTCAGCGACACTCCGGTGCTGCCGCACGGCGCGGTCCCAGCGATCGCCGCAGGTCACGCCGCACGGGTACCGGTGCTGATCGGGACCAACCACGACGAGTTCACCATGTTCGCGGCGTTGCGGTACACGCGGGCGAACCATGTCGTCACGCCCGCGGAGTATCCGCAGGTGCTGGCCGACATCTTCGGTGCCGACAGTCCAGCGGTGCTGGCCCACTACCCCCCGGCACGCTACGGCGGTGACGTATCGCTGGCCTACTCCGCGGCGGTGACCGACGGTGTGTTCGCCTGCGTCGCCGACCGGCTGGCGTTCGGGCTGGGTCGCAACGCGCCGGTCTACGCCTACGAGTTCGACGATCCGCATGCCCCCGCTCCGGATGTGCTGCATCGGGCGCCGTTTCCGGTCGGTGCCAGTCACTCGCTGGAGTTGCGCTATCTGTTCAACATCGGTGACGCCCCGCCGCTGGATCCCGCGCAGCGCAAACTGTCCGACCAGATGATCGCCTACTGGAGCCAGTTCGTGACCGGCGGCGCGCCGAAGGCTGCCCACCAGCCGGACTGGCCGGTGGCGCGCGGCGAGCACGCCCCCTGGATGTCGCTTCGACCCGACGGCAGCAGGGTCACGACCGACTTCGAACGGTCCCACCAGTGCGCGTTCTGGGCGACCTTGAAGGGCAAGTCCTAGCGGCCTCGGTGGCGAACACCCCGTTTGCCGGCGGCCCGGCATTCGAGGTGCCTCAGCTAAAAGTGAGCGCGAAGCGGTGGTTGGTGCCTCACGCATGG
>NZ_VYIK01000419.1 GCF_008709575.1 Mycobacterium sp. | reverse complement strand
CGTACGCGAAATCCATGCCGCCGGGCATGGTCCCGCGTTGGACGACCTCGCCGCCGGCGGCGGCCTCGGTCACCGCAGCCTCGATATCGTCGGTCTCGACACAGATGTGGTGCAATCCCGGTCCGCAGTCGCGCAGGAATTCGGTGTAGATGCTCTCCCCCGACACCGGCGCGATGAGTTCTAGTTGGGTCTCGCCGGCATAGCTCAGCGCTATGTCTACGACAAAATCCGCCGGCCGCCCGCGATAGGTGCAGCTTTCAGGACCAAAATGGACATTGGGCAGCCGGATCCACGTCTTGACACCCAACAGCGCCGAGAGCGCTTCTTCGGTGGCACCGAGACGGGGAGTGACCCAAGCGATCTGCACGGGTGACTGACCGGAAAAGCTCATCGCATCGCAGGATAGCCCCGACACGACGGCCCCGGGTGAACGTGTTCTCGTCGTGCGACCGGTCAGACAGCGACTCCCTGGCGTCGGCGTCAGTGCTGTGTGAGCAGGCCAACCAACAGGCGAATCTGGCTGTCGAACAGGATCTGGGGATCGGTCAGCGTGTCGGCGCCGTAGTGGCCGAATACCTCGAGGCTGATGGCGCCGACCACCCCGGCCCAGATCGTGAAGCAGGTACTCATGACGTGGTCGTCACCGG
>NZ_VYIK01000418.1 GCF_008709575.1 Mycobacterium sp. | reverse complement strand
CCAGCCCGCTCTTACAAGGCATCTGTGACTTGTGCGCGATGCACACTGATCCATCGACCTGGCGAGCCCAGAACTGCCCGATGGCCGAGACCTGCGGTAAACGATAAAGCCCGGGTAATGTACTGATCCGCAACGGCTTTCGCGGGAGATCAAAGTTGTTCATCGCGGATCGGCGTATCGGCGAGGCTCGTTGACCACCCGCTGATCCTGACCCTGGTCGCGTGTTGTTGACGAAGTTCTTGGCGGTGATGTGTACCGATACGCGTCAGGAATATCCGAAAGACGCTGGGGGAGGTCGTCTTCAAGCGGATAGCCGCACCAACGAATAGTGTCTGGTTCGCCTGGCTCGCGGAAGAAGGCCCAAGGCTGGCCTTCATCGAGATCGAGGTAGTAGTACCAGCGCACCGCCTCGTCTACGTCTGGCCACGGAACCGGGTCGATGATCGACTCCCTGGTATCGCGGACAAGCCCCCAGGTGATGTCGGACGGCGGGGCCGTATATACCAAGTACATCATCGGTCCGTTGGTCCACGCGTGGGAGGCCAGAAGGGGCTTGCCTCCCCTGCTGTTTTCATCTTCGATGCGGAGCAACAGGTTGCGCAGCACCTCCGCTGCGAATTGCGCTTGAGCGGCTTCAGTTGATGGGC
>NZ_VYIK01000417.1 GCF_008709575.1 Mycobacterium sp. | reverse complement strand
CACCGTCCCGGCCCTGTCCGTCGCCGTCACCGACGCCGTAGGCGCCCTGGTCACCGTCCTGGCAGCGCTCAACGACGCCGGCAAGGCTCTCGATCGCTCCGTCATCGCCCGCCTCGGGGAGCACCCGGACGCCCAGACCTTCACGTCGCTGCCAAGGTCGGGTCAGATCAACGCCGCCCAGGTGCTCGCCGAGTGGGGCGACTCCCGTGCAGCCTACGAAGGACCCGACGCCGTAGCCGCCCTTGCCGGAGCCACCCCGGTGACCAAAGCATCCGGCAAGCAGCACGCCGTGCACTTCCGCTGGGCCTGCAACAAACGCTTCCGCCGGGCGCTGACCACCTTCGCCGACAACAGCCGCCATCAAAGTCCTTGGGCCGCAGACATCTACACCCGCGCCCGGGCTCGCGGCCACGACCATCCCCACGCCGTGCGCATCCTCGCCCGCGCGTGGATCCGCGTCATCTACCGCTGCTGGCAAGACGGCGTCCCCTACAACTCCGACATCCACGGCGGAACACAACGACTGCTGGCTCAAACAGCCTGAGGTTGACTCAGGAAGTGTCATGCGTCGACCTCGGGTATCACGAAGATGTTCACCGTGGTGGCGACGTCGCCGACAGCGGCAGAGCCCCCCACGCCCGCCGAGCAGG
>NZ_VYIK01000416.1 GCF_008709575.1 Mycobacterium sp. | reverse complement strand
GATGGGTTGTTTCCGGTGTGGCGCTACCACCCGTTTGTCACCAACTCCAAGTTGCCCACCACCGAGGCCGACATCACCCACCGAAAGCACGCCATCATCGAGACCACCTTCGCCGATTTGATCGACGGCCCACTGGCCCATATACCCTCAGGGCTGTTTGCTGCGAATTGTGCCTGGTTGGGCTGTGCGGTGATCGCGCATAACCTGCTGCGCGCTGCCGGCACCCTTGCTGGCGGTAACCATGCCGTGGCCCGTGGCGCCACCTTGCGCCGCGACCTGGTCAACGTGCCCGCCCGCTTCGCCGCCCCTGCCCGCAAACCGATGCTGCATCTGCCAGCCCACTGGCCCTGGCAAACCGGGTGGAAAGCCCTGTGGGACAACGTCATCAGCTATCCAACCGCACAGCCGCGCGCTGCCTGACCACACGGCCAGATCCTGTCCACCCCGCCATCCCAGGCCCGAGCCGAGGAAGCCCGTAACAAGGAAAAGCTGGTACAGGCCAGCCGATCACCCATGTCCAGGCGCATCCCCAGCCAGCCGCAGCCCACCCTAATCAGCCCGAGGAACGCTCGAAATCACCAATCCACGGATTGAGGCTTAGCCGGCCAGCAGCCCGGCCAGCCGCGCGGCGAGCGTCTCCCACCGCCATT
>NZ_VYIK01000415.1 GCF_008709575.1 Mycobacterium sp. | reverse complement strand
AGCGCGCCGGCCGGGAAGGTACGACCCATGCTCGATATAGTCCGTAATTCAACTGCCCACGAAGATTCCGGAGTCCAGGCTGTGTTGGCACTCCCAGCGTCGTCGGTGAGCGATGAGATCGTGCGCGAGGGTGCCCAGCAGATGCTGGCGACAGCGCGGCCCGAGGTGACCGCCTACCGCGCCGAGTTCGCCGACGAATAGTCCTGGGTCCAGTCTTGTGTCAGGCCGCCGTTTGTTGTCTTGGTTGAAGAGGGCTTGGCGCGCTCGGTGTTAGGGGGTCGTTTTGCCAGCAGAGCCAGTTGATATAGAGCCAGGAGTGGACCAGGATGCCTACGGCGTGAGGGTGGTCGTGGCCGCGGGTTCGGGTGCGGTTGTACGAATCGGCGACCCAGGGGTTGATTTGGCGGCTGTCGCCAGCGAAGTCGCAGACGGCATCCGGGAGTTGCTTGTCTGCGGCCCAACGGAATCCGACATGGTTAGCTTTACCGGATCGGCGGGCGCAGGGGACGACTCCAGTCAAGCAGCCCAGCGATTCGGGCGTGGGGAAACAGGCTCGGTAACCCCCGATCTCGGCGACACAGCGATGATGCACAAGTGAGCGGCCTGGGCTACAGCGCACCGGCCGCGCTGGCGGTCGCGGCCGTGTGCAC
>NZ_VYIK01000414.1 GCF_008709575.1 Mycobacterium sp. | reverse complement strand
CGGCATCTGCGATGAACCGCGAACCACCCAACGCCGCCTAACGGCCAAGGGAATCACCGCTTTCCAAGCGGTGGAGGATGTCACCGCCGCCAAGAGTTCGGCGTCGAGCGCTTCGATAACGCGGGAAATCCGAACATGGTGCGCTCTGCTAAACAAGAAGGACTCCGCCGCTGTAGGTGTCGGCCAGTCGCCGGACGAGGGCGCGCTCCTCGTCGCTCATTGCAGCTTGGTCCACGTGGCGCCAGTTGCGTTCGTGCAGTTGTAGTGCCTCGACGCCGGTGAGTTCGGTCTCGGCGCGCAGCTGCCACGCGATCGCGCGCAGTTGCGGGAAGTCGCCCACGCGGACCGTCGCCGGCGCTGTTTGCGCAGGTGCCGTTTCATGCTCCGGCGGCCGGAGACACTGCTCATCGAGTGTCAGCCGCAGGCCCAGGGCCTCGGCCACGTTCAGGTAGGCGCCGATCGTCACCGCGGGTGATCCGGCCTCGATGCGGTGCAACGTGACCCGTGACATCCCGGCGGCTTCGGCGGTGGTCACGGCGCTGACACCGAGGGCCAGCCGCCGGTTGCGAAGCTCGCGACCGATCTCGGCCAGCACACCAGTGACGCCGGCAGCGTCGGGCATCACTCCTGCCGGCGATTCGTCTCAAACTC
>NZ_VYIK01000413.1 GCF_008709575.1 Mycobacterium sp. | reverse complement strand
CGGCCAGCACCGGGCGCTGGTGCTGACGCTGGCCTACTGCGGCCTGCGGTGGGGTGAAGCTGTCGCCTTGCGGGTGCGCGATGTCGAGTTCTTGCGGCGCCGGTTGAACGTCAGCGAGAACGCTGTCCAGATCGACTCCCACCACGTCGTGGGGCCGACCAAGGGTCGCGAAGCCCGGTCGGTGCCCGTGCCCGCGTTCGTTTTGAACGAACTGGCGGCGCAGTGCCAGGGTCGCGGCCCCGACGCGCTGGTGTTCGGTGACGGCGTGCGCTACCTGCCCCGTCCGAAGTCCGACGGCGGATGGTTTCAGGCAGCGGTGAAACGCGCCGACGTCCAATCCATCACTCCGCACGATCTGCGGCACACCTGCGCGAGCCTGGCCGTGAGCGCAGGCGTCAATTTGCTGGCCTTGGCTCGCATGCTGGGCCACAAAGACCCTGCCGTCACGTTGCGGGTGTACGCCGACCTGTTCGACAGCGACCTCGACGCGGTTGCTGCGAGCCTGCACGCGAAGTTCGCGCCGGAATTTTGTGTCCAAAACGTGTCCACGAAGCCCGGTTCGGGCCGGTAAAACAGGCTCTGAACTGCGGAAATGCTGGCGGTGGCGGAGGGATTTGAACCCTCGGACGGGGGTTACCCGTCACACGCTTT
>NZ_VYIK01000412.1 GCF_008709575.1 Mycobacterium sp. | reverse complement strand
CATGGTGCTTTCGTCGCCTTCGAAGGTGCCGGTAGCTCCGGTCGTGGTGTCCTCGTAGCCGAACAGCTGACCTCCCTGAATGCTTCCGGGCGCCGCCGGGGGAGTCGCGAAAGCTCCGACAATTCCGGTTCCATACATTCCGGTGACCTCTTCGATGGAACCGGGATCAGCAGCGATGTCGTAGTCGTCGGCGAAGGCGGCAGCCATCGGCACCAATGCGGCGCCCAGCAGCCCCCCGACTGCCGCACCCAAGCTGATACGCCGTCGAGTTATGGGCGCCCCTCCCTCTCCCACCTAAGAGCCCGAACCCAGGCTCGCGCGCATGATCCGGGTCGACCCAACCCGCGGGCGAGTATTCGTGGCGGCGAGTATATGTGCGCTGCCTGTCAAAAGCGACGAAAGCTCGCAAAAAGGCTCGCAAACCCCCAGAGCGTGGTCAGCCGCTCGCGGCCAGTGTCTGGGCCGTGGCGATCGTCTGGGCCACGCCGGCGACGATCGCGGCGGCCTTGAGTGCCTCCAGGATCGCCTCCCGGTCCATGCCGGCCTCGCGCAGCGTGTGCTCGTGAGCGGTCAGGCAGTCCGGGCACCCGTTGATCGACGACACTGCAAAGCACCACAGCTCGAAATTCACTTTGCTCACCCCGGGAGTGCCG
>NZ_VYIK01000411.1 GCF_008709575.1 Mycobacterium sp. | reverse complement strand
AGGAGGTCGCAGATGCGTCCACCGACGGTGTGGGTGCTGGCCCTGGGCTTCGTCGTGGCAGTGGGATGCCACGCCACCCAACGCCAGCACGGCGAGGAGGAACGGGTGAGCCCGGAAAAGGTTGCCGCTTTGGAGAATGGCTTGCGATCCAAGCCGCCGCTGGAGGCCGCCCAAGCCCAGTACCGGGCCGCAGTAACCACGATGGCCGATGCCATTGCGGCCCTGGTGCCGGGGTTGACCTGGCGATTGGAAACCGACAGCTGGAACCACTGCGGCGGCGAGTACACCGGCACCAATGCCAAGATGGCGTATCTGATGGCCGGGTTCAGCGGCCCGATCCCAAACGACACGTGGCCGCAGGCGGTGCAGATCGTCCAAGACGGCGCGAAACAGTTCGGCGCCACCAGCATCGGTGTCCTCAAGGACAAGCCCGGCGAGCACGACGTGAGCGTCTCCGGTCCCGGGGGTGTCGAATTCAAGTTGGGAACGCAAGTCTCGTCTTCGCTTACGGCGCAATCCGACTGCCGGATCAGCCAGACCGACGCGCCGGCCCCGCAACCATGACCGCGTCGTACGCGCCAGAAGCGCCGGGGCGCCGGTGGATAAGGTGTCATCGCTGACAGCAGACGGAGGTGATGACGGTGCCCACTGCGC
>NZ_VYIK01000410.1 GCF_008709575.1 Mycobacterium sp. | reverse complement strand
ACTAGCTGAGGCACCACCACCGGCCACGCGCTCAAAGTACGTGAGGCACGTCGCCTGGTTGACATGAGTTTGTTACGTGAGCTACAAAAGAGTGTGCAGCGTGGCACACATTAGGTTACCTTGTGACCTCTACTACAACGCCAAGATTCAAGGAATGAACCCGCAGAAACAACTCGCAGCTGCCACGGGTGGTCGGAGTTGTGATCGCATGGGATTCCCGTCCGGGACAGTAGACGGGTATTTCCACCGGTATGCGTCGACTCGCACGAGTGAGTTGGGGGTGGTCGAAGATGTGGCCTCCCGCATTTTCACTCCGCACCGGCTCGGTTGCCTAGGACGCTCCGGGCATGTGGACGCTCGGCTCAAGGCTGCACGCCTCGGTGCCGTGACCGTGGGACGTCTGCAATACGGGGCGGACGTGGAACTGGTCCACAAGTCCGAGATAGATGCCTACCACATCAATATTCCGCTCAGTGGTCACGCGGAGTCATGGTGCGGGTCCGACTCGGCGGTCGCGACTCCGGTGCAGGCAGCGGTGTTCCTGCCGGAGCGTCCAGCGGGCATCAAATGGGCTGCGGACTGCGTCCAATTGTGCGTGAAGCTCGATCGTGCAGAGCTGGAACTCGAAGTGGAGGACTTAATCGGACGCCCGGT
>NZ_VYIK01000040.1 GCF_008709575.1 Mycobacterium sp. | reverse complement strand
CGAGCCGAAGTTCGCAACCGTTTCACCCTCGGCGACTGTCGATTGACCGGCGGCGAGATTGCAGCCAGGGTCGTGAATTCCGCCGACAGCACAGCCCTGGCTGCAATCTCGATGCCGCCGATCAGGGCGTCATGATGTTGAACGCGGGATCGGGCCGGTCCAGGACACCGAAAAACGCCTGCAAAGCCGCCCGATCCCCGACGACGTCGAGCCCAGGTGAGTCGAGGTCGCCGAACGCGACCGCCAGCATCCGGGAGGTGTTGGCCAGCGTCACCGTCACATCGGCGGTTGCCGGGTCGGCCGGGACGTTGCGATGCACCAGCACCCCGTTGCGCAACGTCAGCCGGTAGTTGGCGGCCGGCTCGGCGAAACCGATGTCGAGGGCGAGGTGTAAATCCCAGGCCCGGGGCCCGTTGACGCTGATCGCGAGGCTGTCGAAGATCTGCTCCGGGGTCAGCCGGGCCAGCAACGACAGCGACGTCGTCTGCGCCGCCGTACCGAAGTTGCCCTCGCGCAACTCGACGGCGCCGGACAGGAAGAAGTTGCGCCAGGTCGCGTTCTCGGCGCCGTAGGCCAGCTGCTCCAGGGTGTCGGCGTAGAGCTCCCGGGCCGCGGCGTGGGTGCTCTCGGCGAACACGGCATGATCGAGCAGCGTCGCCGCCCAACGGAAGTCACCGTCATCGAAAGCGGTCCTGGCAAGCGCGACCACCCGGTCGGTGCCGCCCATGGCCTCGACGTAACGGGTGGCCAGCGCCTCGGGCGGATGTGCCCACAAGCGGGCCGGGTTGCCGTCGAACCAGCCCATGTAGCGCTGGTAGACCGCCTTGACGTTGTGGCTGACGGACCCGTAGTAGCCGTGGGTATGCCAGGCGTTCTCCAGAGCCGGCGGCAGCTGAAACATTTCGGCGATCTCGACCCCGGTGTAGCCCTGGTTGAGCAACCGCAGCGTCTGGTCGTGCAGATACGCGTACAGGTCGCGTTGCAGCGAGAGGAACTCGACGATGCGCGCACGACCCCAGGTCGGCCAGTGGTGGGAGGCGAACACGACATCGGCGCGGTCGGCGAACACATCGATGGCCTCGGTGAGATATCCCGACCACGCGTGCGGGTCGCGCACCAGCGCCCCGCGCAGCGTCAGCAGATTGTGCAGATTGTGGGTGGCGTTCTCGGCCATGCACAGTGCACGGAATTGCGGGAAATAGAAGTGCATTTCGGCCGGGGCCTCGGTACCCGGAGCGAGCTGGAACTCGATTCGCACCCCGTCGATCGTGTGGGTCTCCCCGGTCGCCCGGATGTCGACCGTCGGCACGATCAGCGCCACCTCACCGGCCGACGGTGCCTGGCCCAGGCCACAGCCGACTTGCCCCAGCGGGCCGCGCGGCAACATCGTGCCGTACATGTAGGTGGCGCGGCGCGCCATGGCCGGGCCGGCGTAGACGTTCTCCTGCACGGCGTGATCGGTGAAACCCTGCGGCGCCAGCACCGCCACCCGTCCCGCGTCCACGTCGGCCTGGGTGGTCACACCGAGCACTCCACCGAAGTGGTCGACGTGACTGTGGGTGTAGATCACCGCTACGACGGGCCGGTCCTGTCGATGGGTCCGGTACAGCGCCAGCGCCGCCGCCGCCACTTCGGTGGACACCAGCGGGTCGATGACGATGATCCCGGTGTCGCCCTCGACGAAGGTGATGTTGGAAATGTCGAGCCCGCGGACCTGGTAGATGCCCGGCACCACCTCGTAGAGGCCTTGTTTGGCGGTCAGCGTGGATTGCCGCCACAAGCTGGGATGCACCGAGGTCGGGGCGTCACCGCTGAGAAACGAGTAGACGTCGTTGTCCCACACCACGCGGCCGTCGGCAGCTTTGACGACGCAGGGAGTCAGTGCCGCGATGAATCCGCGGTCGGCGTCGGCGAAATCCGCCGCGTCGTCGAGGGGCAGGGCGCCGGCACGGTGCGCCGACACGATGGCCGGGGTCGGGGGCTTGTGGTTCACCGGGCTAACTTTGCCACTAGTCGGCGTGACACGCGCGGGCCGCGAGCGGCAGCCGCACCGCGAATTGGGTGCGGCCCGGCGCACTGGATACGCCGATGGTGCCGCCGTGTGCTTTCACCACCGCCCAGACGATCGCCAGACCCAAGCCGGTACTTCCGCCCTTGCGGGACCGGGAGGTGTCGCCGCGGGAAAACCGCTCGAAAATCTCCGACTGCAACGGGCCCGGGATGCCCGGACCGGTGTCGGTGACGGTCAGGACGGCCAGTCCCGGATCGGTGCTCAACCGCGTCGTCACGACGGTTCCCGGGCCGGTGTGAATGCGGGCATTGGCGAGCAGATTCGTCATCACCTGATGCAGCCGGGCACCATCGCCGGAGACGATCACCGGCTCGTCGGGCAGCTCGAGATCCCACCGGTGGTCGGGCCCGGCGACATGGGCATCGCTGACCGCGTCGATGGCCAGCTGCGACAGATCGACCGGCTCACACTGCAGCGGGCGGCCGGAATCGAGCCGGGCCAGCAACAGCAGGTCTTCGACGAGTCGGGTCATGCGTTCGGTTTCCGACTGCACCCGGCTCAGCGCATGCACCGCCGCCTCGGTGTCCTCACCGACCCGTCGGGCCAGTTCGGTGTAGCCGCGGATAGCGGCCAGCGGGGTGCGCAGTTCGTGGCTGGCGTCGGCGACGAACTGGCGCACCCGGGTTTCGCTGGCCTGACGCGCCGACAACGCGGCCGCGATGTGGTCGAGCATCCGATTGACCGCGGAGCCGAGTTGGCCGACCTCGGTGCGCGGGTCGGCGTCGGGTTCGGGCACCCGCACCGGCAGCGCCACTTCGCCGCGGTCCAGCGGCAGGTCGACGACTTCACCGGCAGTGCGCGCCACCCGCCGCAGCGGGGCCAGGGCACTGCGGATGACGACGATGCCGGCGCTTGTCGCCGCGGCCAGCGTGATCACGGTGACCACCCCGAAGATGATCAGCACCCGGATCATCGTGGCGTTGACGTGGGCCATCGACAAACCGGTGACGATGACGTCGCCGCCGTGGCGGGCCGGCGCGGCGACGACCCGGTAGCGGCCCAGGCCGCCGAGCTCGCGGGTCACCGGTGTCCGACCGGGCGGGATCTTCGCCAACTGAACTTTGGCGCTGTCGGACAGCGCCGCCCGGGCGCCGGTCGTGGTCAGGTAGCCGGCATCCACGACCACGCCCCCGCGGACCACGGCGGCGACCATGCCGACCGGCTGGCCCGGCGCATCCAGGAATTCCGGGCCCGGCCCCGGCCGCGGATAGGCCCGCTGGCGATGCCGCCACGGTGCCGGCGACGACAGTGGCGCGCTGAATATCCGCACCGAACGGTGCGACGCGTCGTGCACTTGACCATCGAGCTGTCCGACCAGATAGCGGTACAAGGCCAGCTCGGTCACGGTGCCGATTCCCACACAGGCGATGGCCAACACGATGGTCTGGCCGACCAGCAGCCGAACCCGAAGTGACCAGGCCCGCCGCCCGCTAGCGGGTCGGCTTGAGGACATAGCCGGCGCCGCGCAGGGTATGGATCATCGGCTCGCGCCCGTGGTCGATTTTCTTGCGCAGATACGAGATGTAGAGCTCGACGATGTTGGACCGGCCGCCGAAGTCGTAATTCCATACCCGGTCCAGGATCTGAGCCTTGCTCAGCACCCGCCGGGCGTTGCGCATCAGGAAGCGCAGCAGCTCGAACTCGGTGGACGTCAACGCGATCGGCTGGCCCGCACGGGTGACCTCGCGACTGTCCTCGTCGAGCACCAGGTCGCCGACGACGATCTGCGCGCCGCTGTCGACCGTTGTCACACCGGTGCGCCGCAGCAACGCACGCAACCGCAGCACCACCTCTTCGAGGCTGAACGGTTTGGTGACGTAGTCGTCGCCGCCGGCGGTCAATCCGGCGATGCGGTCCTCCACCGCGTCCTTGGCGGTGAGCATCAGCACCGGCAGCTGCGGATGGTGTTCGCGCAGTGTGCGTAACACGTCGAGCCCGCTCACGTCGGGCAGCATGACGTCGAGCACCACCGCATCCGGTGGCCGTGCCCGCGCCGCGGCCAGCGCCGATGCGCCGTCGCCGGCGGTGTCGATGATCCAGCCTTCATAGCGCAGCGCCATCGACACCATTTCGGCGAGAACGGGCTCGTCGTCGACGACCAGCACAGTGACCGGGCTGCCGTCGGCGCGACACATCACGACACGGTCGACCGATCCCCGGGGCTGGCTCACGTCCCCGAGTATCCGCACGTGCATGTGCCACCACTGTGGCAACCCTATGGGCGCGCTGTGAACCGCGCGGGTAGGCGCGGTGCCGACGTGGTGTCGGCCGCCTCCTCAGCCCACCGGCCGGCGGGCGGAGACGAAAACCGTCGGGGGCATCACGTCCTCCTCGGGGATGCTGCGGCCATGGCGGGCCAGCATCTCCGCCATCGCGACCACCGAGGCGTACCAGCCATGCGCACGCAGCCATTCGCCGATGTCGCTGCGCTCCTCGGCGTACCACAGATCCTCGACGTTGGGTACCTCGATGTCGGTGAGCTGCGCCGCCGCGGCGTGCAGGCGCTCCATTCGCCGGCGCTGTCGCGCCAGCCGTTCCGGGTTGAGAAAATCTCCGCCGGGGGCATTGGCCGCCAGCCAACTCCCCTCGGCGCTGAGCGAATGGACCCGCTCGATCAGCAGCTGCTCCGCGGCCGCCGGCAGGTACCGCAACAGCCCCTCGGCCGACCACGCGGTCGGTTGCGCCGGGTCGAACCCCACCCGGGTAAGCGCGGTAGGCCAGTCGCGGCGCAGATCTATTGGGACACTCACCAAGTCGCACAAGGGCTGTGCACCGTGCTCGGCCAGCGTGGCCGACTTGAACTCCAGCACCTTGGGCTGGTCGAGCTCGTACACGGTGACGCCGTCCGGCCACGGCAACCGCCAGGCGCGCGCATCCAACCCCGCCGCCAGGATCACCACCTGCCGGATTCCGGCCGCGGCCGCTTCGAGGAAAAACTCGTCGAAGAACGCGGTGCGCACGGCCATGAAGTCGACCATCGCGCGCCGCACGGCACGCAGTTCCGGGTCGGCCAGTTTGGTCCACATCTCGGGATCGGCCATCAGAGTCCACATGCCTTGCCCGGCCGCCTCGACGAACAGCCGCGCGAAAGGGTCTCGGATGAGCGGGTTTTCGCTGTCGGTCTCGACCGCCCGGGCTGCCGCGACACCCAGCGCCGTCGACCCCACGCTTTCGGTGATATCCCAGGAATCGTCGTTGGTCCGCTGCACCGTCATTGCTCCTATCGCCGCTACGCCAGCATCGCACGGTACCCGTCCCGCCTGAGAAGCAGCGCCGGCGACCGGCCGGCTATCGAGGATCAGCGGCGAGCCACTCGGCCGCCCGGCGCTTCGACGCCCGCGACAGCCAGGCACCTTCGATGAGCTCGGCCAGCTCGGTCCTGCTGACATCGGCTAACCTACTGGCCCGTACCAGCACCGACGGGTGGCCGTCGAACCGCCCGGTAGTGAAAAATGGCGAATCCGGGTCCTGCACCAGCGCCAACTTCTCGCTCTCGGATTCCACCCAGATCATGATCACGTCGGCGAAGCGCGCCCCGTATCGGGGTCGGCGGCGTCGGGTTGCGGGGTTCGGAAGAACACGAACGACTTGCCCCCGACCTGGTAAATCGCGTTGCCCTTTGGTCCTTCAATGCGCTGGGTGTACGGCATCGCAGCGGCGATGTCATGGACGTCGTTCAGGCGTGCCGGTCTATCGGTCATGAGCCTGCCGCTGCGGCATGATCGTCTGTATCGCAATTGCCTGTATCGCTTTGAGTGATCGCCGATTGATCGTTGCACCACTGCTCGATGTAATGAAAATCTTTATCGCTGAGCATCTCTGCTGCTGCCCTCAGGTATGCCGACAGGTGTCCAGGTCGTCGGCAGAGCCGTTCTCGACGAACTCGGTCCAACGTTGGATCACCGGCGGCGTCATACCGAGATCTTTGCAGAGCGGCGTCTCCTATACCGCGACCCGGCCGGCGCCGAAGACGGTAGCTTCAGCACCGTGGAGAACCTGGAAGCGGTAGCCGAATGGATGTCGCGGCAGGGCCTCGGCGAGGGCCCACTGGAGGGCGTCTGCGAGATCAGCGGCGGAACGCAGAACGTCATGCTGCGGTTCACCCGATCCGGGCGACCTTACGTGCTGCGGCGCGGACCGCGGCACCTGCGTCCGCGCAGCAACACCGTGATTCTGCGGGAGACCCGGATGCTGGCCGCTCTGGCCGGCACCGACGTGCCGCACCCCCACCTGATCGCCGTCTGCGACGACCCGGGCGTGCTCGGCGACGCCGTCTTCTACCTGATGGAACCCGTCGAGGGGTTCAACGCCGGCGTAGAACTCCCGCCGCTGCACGCCACCGACCCGCAGGTGCGGTTCGAGATGGGATTGTCAATGGCCGACGCGCTGGCCAAGCTGGGTGCCGTCGACTACGTTGCGGTCGGGCTGGCCGACTTCGGCAAACCCGAGGGGTTTTTGGAACGCCAAGTGCCGCGCTGGCTTTCGGAACTGCAGTCCTACCGGGAGTTCGACAATTATCCCGGGCCCGACATCCCGGGCGTCGACGACGTCGCCAAGTGGCTCGAGCAGGGCCGGCCGTCGGCGTGGACGCCGGGCATCATGCACGGCGACTACCACGCCGGCAACGTGATGTTCTCACGCACCGGGCCCGACGTCGTCGCGATCGTCGACTGGGAGATGTGCACCATCGGCGACCCGCTGCTGGATCTGGGCTGGTTGCTGGCCACCTGGCAGCAGAACGACGGCACCAACGTGTTCGGCCACAAGCTCACCGAGATGGGCGGATTGGCGAGCCCCCGCGACCTGCTGGAGCGCTACGCCGCCCACACCACCCGCGACCTGTCGCACATCACCTGGTACACGGTGCTGGCCTGCTTCAAACTCGGCATCGTGATCGAGGGCACCCTGGCCAGAGCGTGCGCCGGCAAGGCGCCGCGAGACGTCGGCGACCAACTGCACGCAGCCACCCTGCGGCTGTTCGAGCAGGCACTGACGCTGATGGACACGTGATCTGCCGGCGAGCCGGCTCACTCGGCGCTCGTGCGCAGCGCCTGCAACGCCTCGTCCAGCGTGGGATACAGCGCAAACACCTTGTCGAGACCGGTCAGCTCAATCGGCCTACTGGCCGCTCGGCTGCTCGCAACCACCGCGACCTGAACCGATTCGCCGACCCTGTCGTGGGTGGCAGCCAGGATCCGCAGCCCGACCGAGGCCATGAACTGCACCTGCGACAGCTCGATCACGAGCACCGCGGGTTCGTGCGCCAGCGCATCGCCGATCGCTGCCTCGAAGGCCGCGGCGGTGTTCAGGTCGATCTCCCCGGCGACGCGCACGACCGTGGCCCCATTGCGGCGGGCGACAGAGGTGCTGATCGGTTGTTCGGATGTCAACGGTCGTCCTTTACGTGGAGCCGGTACCTGGAGCCGGACCGCTTCGGGTGGGAATAGCGCCGACCCGTACCCCACCGTCGCAAAACTTCGGAGCAAAACCCGGTAGCGAAACTTGAGAAATAATACTTCACCGGCCGGCCCCGGGATGCTCGGTTACTCTGGGCCGAAGATTCGCGGCTATGGCCTGCAGTCGTCGGGAGGTCCGATGTCAGATCCGTCGCTGGACCTGGCGGGTGCCGGTGCCCTCACCCAGGCAGCGGCAGTCGCCGGCGAGAGTTTGCTGCCGCAGCTGGTTCAGCATCTGCGGCACAATCGCACCGCGCTGCGAGAGGAGTGGGCCCGGCGGATCACCGCGGCGGAACTGCTCACCGCGATGTCGCCGGAAGAGCTTTTCTCCGAGGCCACCGCCGTCTACGACAACTACGTCGAGGTACTCGAGACCGGAAGTGTGGAGGCGCTGCAGGCCTATGCGCGCGACCTGTCCGAGCGGATCATTCCCCGCGGGGTGGAGACAGACGAGGTCGTGGGCATCGTGCTGCTGCTGCGTGACGTGCTCGCGCGCTCGCTCTTCGAGAAGTACCAATCGGATTTCGAGATGCTCAACCGGGTGCTCGACGCCTACGAGCCCGCGGCCAACCGCATCGCCAACACCGTCGCTGTCAGCTTCGTCCAAGAGCGTGAGCGCATCATCCGGCAGCAGGAGGAGGCCATCCGGGAGCTGTCCACGCCGGTGCTCCAGGTGCGCGAGCAGCTGCTGATCCTGCCGATCATCGGTGTCCTGGACAGTCAGCGGGCCCGGCAGGTCACGGAACAACTGCTGAGAGCGATTCGGGCCAACCGGGCCAAGGTCGTGGTCATCGACATCACCGGCGTTCCGGCCATCGACTCCACGGTGGCCAACCACCTGGTTCAGACGGTGGAAGCGTCCGGGTTGATGGGCGCGAACGTGATCATCACCGGTCTGTCGTCGGAGATTGCGCTGACCCTGGTAACCATCGGAGTGGACCTGTCGAAGATGAACGCCGTCGGCGATCTGCAGGGCGGCATCGAAGCGGCCGAGCGCATGCTCGGCTACGCTGTCACCCGCACCGGCGAGCAGAGCAGGTAAGCACGCCATCGCGAGCGCCCGATGCCAGTGCCCATCCTGAAGCAGGGACCGATCCTCATCGCCACAGTGCGCTCGGCACTGAGCGACTCCGACACCGAGCAATTCCGCGACGAGCTGATGCAACGCGTCAACGAGTCGCGGGCCAAAGGCATTATCGTCGATATCACCGCGATGGATGTGCTCGATTCGTTCGCCGCGCGGTCGCTGCAAACCATCGCACGAATGACCCGGTTGCGCGGCGCCAGCACCGTGATCGTCGGTGTGGCGCCGGAGGTCGCTTTTGCGATGGTCCAGTTGGGTCTTGCGTTTCACGACATGGACACGGCGCTGGATTTGGAAGAAGGTCTCGCGCTGCTGAATCACAAACTCGGGCTCGGCCGATCGACGGATGGACCCAGCAGTGCCGGGTGACATCGTCGTCGATGTGGGCCACCCCGACGACATCATCGCCGCGCGTCAAGCCGGCCATCGTCTGGCCTGTGAACTGGGTTTTTCGCTCACGGACGTGACGATGATTGCCACGGCGATCTCCGAGATCGCCCGCAACATCACCAGTTACGCCGGAGCGGGGGCGGTCCTTGTCACCGTGGCCTACCGGGAGGGACGTCCGGCCTTGGTGGTGCGAGCCGAAGACCACGGCCCGGGTATCGCCGATGTCGAAAGAGCCCTCGAGGATGGTTTTTCCACCGGGCCCGGGCTCGGGATGGGACTGCCGGGCGCACGCCGGCTGATGGACCGGTTGGTGGTGGACTCCGAGCCCGGCCGCGGCACGGTCGTCGAGATGTGGAAATGGGTTCCGCCGGATGGTTGAGCACGGTCGGTTCGGGCTGATCGAGTGGGCGGCCGCGGGGCGCGCCCTCGCGGGCGAGCGGGTGTGCGGTGACCGCGCGATCGCGGTCGGCGTGGACGGCGCCGGCGTGCTGGTCGGTGTGTTGGACGGCCTGGGCCATGGTGCGGAGGCGGCGACCGCGGCCGGCTGCGGAGTGGAGGTGCTGCGAGGCGCCCGCACGGAGTCCCTGGACGTCTTGGTCCGGCTCTGTCACCGGGCGCTGACGGCTACCCGCGGGGCGGCCATGACCTTGGCACGCATCGACGACACGCGCGGCACGCTGCGCTGGATCGGTATCGGCAATGTCACGGCCAACCTGGTCGCCAAACGCCCGGGCGGCATCGCCGTGCGGTCGTCGGTGCGCTCGGCCGCCGGCATCGTCGGTTACCGGCTTCCGGAGGTTTTAACCCCGCAGGAAGTGTCAATCCGGCCTGGTGACGTGCTCATCATCGCCAGCGACGGTATCGGGGAGAACCACATGACCAGCATCGACTTCGCCGCCCCTGCGCTGGTGAATGCCCGGCAAATCCTGGCCGACCACGCCAAAAGCACCGACGACGCGCTGGTGCTCGTCGCACGCCACCGCGGCACTTCGCGATGACGAACACCGCCGACGACTTCTACGTCCGTTATGCCCGAGCGCTGTCGCGCTATCTGCAGACGCGCGACGAGGCGACTCTGGCCATCGGCCAGGAACTCGGGCGCCGTGCCCTGCAGGACGGCATCAGCACGCTGGAGATCGTCGAGAAACATTTCCGGATGGTCGACGACTCCGCCGAGGGGCGGTCGGCCGTCGACCGATCGGTCGCGCTGGAGTTTTTGTTGCAGGCGCTGGCCCCGCTCGATGTCGCGACACGCGGATTCCTCGACCGCACGAGACGCTACGAAGAACAACGGGCACGGGCGGAGACCCTCGCCGATCGCGACGAGTTCCGCAGCGCACTGGTGAATTCCCTGCAGGAGGGATTCTTCGTCGCCGACGCGGAAGGCGCCGTCGTCGAGATCAACGAGGCCTTCACCAAGATCACCGGCTACCCCGCGGAGGAGACGCCCTACCGCTGGCCGTATCCGTGGCTGGTTGACGCCCAAGCGGCGCTGCGGCAGGGTGACCGGCTCTCCCGGGACGACCAGATCCGCTACGAGACCCCGATTCGCCACCGCGACGGCCGTCTGGTGTGGGTGACGGCGAACGTCAGCACGGTGTACACCGAGTCCGCCAACGGGGACGTGTACGTGGGGACGATTCGGGACATCACCGCCGAGCGGGCGTTCGCCGCGCGGGAAAGCGCCGTGTTGCGGCTGGCCACCGCCGTAGCGGTGGCCAAAAACATGGCCGACGTGCTCTCGATCACTCTCGACGAATGCCGAACGGCGATCGGCGTGTCGCGGGTGGTGGGCGCCACCTGGTCCCCCGACGGCGGCGACCCCGCGATCCAGGTGGCAGGTGAGCCGGCCGCGACGACCTGGCGAGACATCGACCCGCTGCTGCAACGAACCTTTACCGAGGCACGCCGGCAGTTGCCGCTGACCGTGCAGCCGGTCGAGGCCGCGACAACGCCGGGCGCGTCGAGCGGAATAGTTGCGGTGCTCTCCAGTGGCGGAGACGTCGTGTTGTGGCTGGAATTGCGCACCCCCCGGCGAATCAGCGCAGAGGAGCGCCTGCTGGTGACGGTTTTAGTCGGTCATCTCAGCCTGGCCATCCAGCATGTCCGCCAGTTCGAGGCGGCCCGCGAGACATCGTTGACGCTGCAGCGCGCGATGCTGCCGCCGATGGACCCCCCCGCCGGTTTCGCGGTTCGCTACGAACCGGCCGTCTCGCCGCTGCAGATCGGTGGCGACTGGTATGACGTGCTGCCGCTGGGCGACCACCGTATCGGCGTCATCGTCGGTGACTGCGTCGGCCGCGGGCTGGCGGCGGCCGCGGTGATGGGTCAGCTTCGCAGCTCCGCCCGCGCACTGTTGCTGACCGGAGCCGACCCGGCGATGGTGCTCGAGCAACTCGATTCGGTCGCCGAGTTCATCCCGGACGCCTTTTGCTCCACGGTGTTTCTGGCAACTCTGGACACCGAATCCGGTGTGTTGTGCTACAGCAGCGCCGGCCACCTGCCGGCTGTGCTCGCCGCACCTCATTGCGGCGCCGTCTTGCTGTCGGAAGCCCAATCGGTGCCTCTTGCGGTGCAGCGCAAGTCTTCCCGGTCGCAGGCAACGGTAAATCTGATCCCGGGGTCGACGCTGATGCTCTACACCGACGGTCTGGTCGAGCGACGGAATGTGGGGATCGACGATGGAATCGCGCGCGTCGCCGCCGTTGTCGCGAGCCGGCTGAACGTTCCGGTGGAAGACGTCGCGGATGCGGCGCTTGCCGAGCTGATGCCGCCCGGGGGATACGACGACGACGTCGCAATCGTGGTCTATCGGCGGCCATTTCCCGCACTGTCGATCGACATGGCGGCGACTGCACCGGAATTGGCCGTCCTGCGGCGTCAGCTCGACGCGTGGTTGCGCGACGTTGCCGTCCCGGAGATCCTGGCGGCCGACGTCGTGCTGTCGGTCAGCGAGGCCTGCGCCAACAGCATCGAGCACGGCTACCGCGGACACCGACCGGGCACAGTGCGGGTCGAGGCGCACTGCGACGGCGCCCGGGTGCAGGTCCGCATCGTCGATTCCGGGTCGTGGAAACCGGCCCCGGCGGTTTCGGCTAATCGTGGCCGCGGGTTGCAGCTGATCCGCGCGGTCAGCGACTGGATAAACCTCGACTGCACCCCGTCGGGCACTACCGTCGAGCTGACCTTCCGGATCCCGGCGGATAGCGCTGTCCATCAGATGACGATGTGAGCGCCGATCACCGCTCGAGCGCTACGGCAGCGCGGTGTGCATGAGCATCACGTCGTAGGCCGACCACAGCGACAGGTTGAAATAAAGGTCTTTGCCCGAGGACCAGGGGTGGATCATCGGCGCGTAAATGCCGCCGGGCATTTGAAAGGACGAGACGAGAACCTGCTCGGGACTCCACGGTCCTTGCGGCGCCGGAGCAGTACGTGCGACGACGTCGTTGCTGGCACCGTTGGTGTAGAGCAGCAGGTACTGCTTGAGGTAGCTGTTGTATTGCGCCGACATCTCACCGGCCGGACCCGGGATGATCGGCGTGGCCGCCCCGGGATTGCCGGGGACCCAGCTGTTCTGGTCGCCGTTCCAGTACTGGTATTTGGTCAGGTCCGGCACAAAAGCCTGGGGAACTCGGGCCAGGTAGATGGCACCGCCCCGTCCGGACGGGGTCCCGAACGAGTAAAGGTAGTCGTCGTTACCCCGCAGGAACGCACCCATCTGGAAGTTCTCATTGCCTGGAACGTACGGGACTCCCGGGACGGCGTCGGGCGAAGTCGCCCGGATGGTATTGGGGTAGATGCCCCAGTTTTGGCCATTGTCGCGGGACACCGCGAGGGCCGAGTAGTTCGTCGACCACTCACCGTCGCGGCCCCACTGCTTGATGGACATGAAGTTCATGTATTGGTTTCGCCCCACCGAGATCCCGGCGGTCGGAATCATCCCCTCCTGGGAGCGTGCCAACTTGATACCCGGCGTGAGCTGCTTGGAAAAGTTCGGCAGCGCCAGCGGTGAGCCGGAGTAGATGTTGGACGGCACCCCGTCGCTGACGGTGATGCCGTCGGCCAAGTCGTGGTCTTGGCTGCGGAACATCGTGTTGTAGCGCCATTGCTGGCCGTGCACCCGGCAGTAGCCGAACGTGTCGCCGAAAGCCATGAGCACCTGCGGGTTGGTGGGGTCCCCGTTGTCCCACGCGACCCCCAGATCGGTCCCGGAGATGCCGAAACGATCGAGGGTTTTGTTGGGACTGTTGGGCCCGGTCACCCATTCCACGAGCGAGGTCGGGGCTCCCGCGATCGACGGTGGCGGTTCTGCCGCCTGGGCGGGCTCCGGCGGCGGCGCGGCATCGGGGGCCGGCGCGGGGTTCGGGGCCGGCGCGGCATTCGGAATCGCCGGAGTGGCCGCTGCCGGCGGGTTCGGCGCCGGGGGAACGACCGCCGCCTGCTGCCGCACCGGCGCGGTGGATTGGGCGATCGGGCTGAGCAAGGACGAGATCAGCGGCCCGAGCCTGGGCAACGGCGCACGCTCGTTGGCGCCGCGCGGCCGGCGTGCACTCGGCGGGCGGACCGCCGGCGAGGGGGACGTCACCGGGGAACCGGGCGGGGGATCGACGTTCGCCGCGGGGTCTTTGCACGTCGCAGCGGTCGCCGGCGGCGCGAGGCTGATCGGGACGACGAGGCCGCAAGCGGCGGCCGATGTCACCCACACCCAGACGATTCGAAGAATCGTCGACATGTCACACCTTTCAGGAGCAGGAACACCAGCAGCGACGCCCGCAGGGGCCACCTGTGACGATAGTGGTGTGTGTGCAGGGTGTTATCAGTGATGCACTGATGGGTATCCATCTGTGACCGTGTCGCAACCCACGCAGGCAGGGCCGGGCAACGCTCGCGCCGGGACGCCGCGTGTGGAGGCGGCACCACGCCCTGTCATACTGCGCCCATGGCGCTGAAGAACCCCGTGTTCCGCAACCTGATCACCTGGAGGCCGAGTCAGCGGGGTCAGAAATATTTCTATCCCTACGCCACTCGCCCCCTCGCCGACGAAGACGTCGTGTTCCTCAACTACGGTTACGAGCAGGATCCGCCGATGGCGCTGCCGCTGGACCCCTGCGACGAGCCCAATCGATACTGCATCCAGCTCTACCATCGCACGGCGACTCAGGTGGACCTGCGCGGCAAGCGGGTGCTCGAGGTCGGTTGCGGGCACGGCGGCGGCGCCTCCTACCTCATGCGCACCCTGGAACCGGCCGCCTACACGGGGCTGGACCTGAACCCGGCCGGCATCGCCTTCTGCCGCAAAAGGCACGACCTGGCCGACTTGGATTTCGTGCGCGGCGACGCCGAGAACCTACCGTTCCCCGACCAGTCCTTCGACGCGGTGATCAACATCGAATCCTCGCTGCACTATGTGCGGTTCCCGCGTTTCCTGGCCGAGGTGGCGCGCGTGCTCAGGCCGGGAGGGCATTTCCTCTACGCCGATTTCCGGCCTGCCCGCCGTATCGCGGCCTGGGAGGCGGCGCTGGAGAGCACCGTGCTGAGGATGATCTCGCGACGGGTGATCAACGCCGAGGTGTTGCGGGGGATGGAGAAAAATTCCGGGCAGTGGCTGGGTCGGATCGACCGCCACGTGCCGGCACCTTTCCGCGGCTTTGCCCGCGACATGGCGGGAGTGCCGGCGATGACGCTCTATCAGGAGATGCAGCGCGGCGGGCTCTCCTACCGGATGTACTGCTTCGCCAAGCCGTGAGCCGCGGTCAGTAGTTGTTGCAGGTGTTGGCAACCTCCTGGAAGATGCCGAAGTACCGCTGGGCCGCGGGCGAGCTCTGCAGCTGCTCGGCGATCTGCATCCGCCGACTCGGCGGCGAGGCGAGGAACTCGCGCAACGCGGACTGTGCCAGCGGTGAGGAGTTGAACTGCGCGGCCGCTGCCGGGTCTTGCGCGTTCAACGCCGCGACCGCCTGCGGGTAACTGCACGTCGTGTTGACGATCGGACCCAGATCGGGATCGGCCGACGCGACCCCGCCTCCCGCGCCCAGCAACGCCAGCCCGCCAACCGCGACGGCCAGCCTGCCCAACGACGTCAATCGCGCCGTTAACCTCATCGGCGATTCGCTCATGTGCGGATTCCTTCCCACTGATGGCTCCGACTCTAATCGCCGAGCTCCCGGCTGGCGAATCGACCGTGACCAGCCGGCTCAGCGCGACTGGTTGACCAACAGAGCCCGCACCGCCGGGCGGGGTCCGGCCGGCCGCAGCAGATAACTGGCCGGGCGCGGGCGCACGCGCTGCGGCCACCAGAACCAGCGTCCCAGCAGCGCGGCGATCGACGGTGTCATGAACGCCCGCACCACCAGCGTGTCGAACAACAGACCCAGACCGATCGTGCTGCCGATCTGGCCGATGACCCGCAGCTCGCTGACCGCCATCGAGGCCATGGTGAACGCGAATACCAGCCCTGCCGAGCTGACGACCTTACCGGTGCCGCCCATGGCGCGGATGATCCCCGTGTTGATGCCGGCGCCTATCTCCTCTTTCAATCGGGATACCAACAGCAAGTTGTAATCAGACCCCACCGCCAAGAGGATGATCACCGTCATCGGCAGTACCATCCAGAACAATCTGATTCCCAGCAGATACTGCCAGAGCAGCACCGACATCCCGAACGACGCGCCCAACGACAGTGCCACCGTACCCACGATTACCAGTGCGGCCACAAAGCTTCGCGTGATCATCAGCATGATCGTGAAAATAAGGCAGACCGCACCGACGCCCGCGATCAAGAGATCGTATGTGGAGCCGTCTTGCCAGTCCCTATAGGTTGCCGCGGCGCCGCCGACGTAGATCTTGGCGCCGGCCAGCGGCGTGCCCTTGAGCGCCTCCTCGGCCGCCATTTTTATTCGGCTGATGCGCGCAATGGCCGCCGGTGCCGCAGGATCACCCCGCTCGGTAATGATGAAGCGCGCCGCCTTCCCGTCCGGCGACAGGAAGGACTTCATCGCGCGCTGGAAGTCCGCGTTCTGGAACACCTCCGGAGGCAGGTAGAAGGAATCGTCGTTCTTGGCGGCGTCGAACGCCTGACCCATCGCGGCGGCGTTGTTGTTCGCATCGTCCATCTCGCTGAAGATCCCGGCCATCGTGCTGTGCATCTTCAAGATCATCGTCCGCGAGGCTTCCATGATCGCGATGAGCGGCGGGAACTGGGTGAGCAGCTGCGGCATGATCACATCGATTTTGTCGAGCTCCTTGAGGAGATCGTGCATTTTGTCGGTCACCTCGTCGATGCCGTCGAGGGTATCGAATATGGATCTCAGCGACCAGCAGATGGGAATGTCGTAGCAGTGCTTCTCCCAGTAGAAATAGCTGCGGATCGGGCGCCAGAAATCCTCGAAATCGGCGAAGCGGTCCCGCAATTCGTCGGTGACCTCAGCCAGTTCGTGCGTGGTGACGATAGTGTGGTGGGTGAGGTCGTCGATCTGCTGCGTGAGGAAATACATGCGTTTCGTTATCGCGATCGACTCCGTCAGCGCCTCGGCCTGCTTGAGCATGTCGTTGATACGAGGCTTCATGTATTGAATATTCTGCTGCATTCCGGCGTTTTGAATGCTGATCAGAAACGGCAGTGACGTGTGTTCGATGGGTGTTCCCTCGGGTCGGGTTATGCCCTGCACCCGAGAAATCCCCGGAATCCGGAAAACGCCCTTCGCCAGCTTGTTCAGCACGATGAAATCCGCCGGATTGCGCATATCATGATCGGCCTCGATCATCAGAACTTCGGGCATCATCCGCGCCTGGGAGAAATGGCGATCAGCGGCCGCGAACCCCAAATTCGACGGGATGTCCTCCGGAATGTAGAGGCGGCCGTTGTAGCTCGTTTTGTAGCCGGGCAGCGTCAGGAGACCGAGCAGCGCGAGCGCGCACGTGGCCGCCAGAATGGGCACCGGCCAGCGGACGATCGCCGTGCCGACGCGGCGCCATCCCCGGACCCCGATCCGGCGCCGGGGATCGAACAGCCCGAAGCGGCTGCCCACCGCGATCACAGCCGGGACCAGGGTCAGTGCCACCGCGACCGCGACGACCATGCCCACCGCACACGGAATGCCCATCGTCTGGAAGTAGGGCATCCGGGTGAAGCTCAGGCAAAACAGTGCGCCGGCGATCGTCAAACCCGAAGCCAAGACGACGTGAGCGACCGAGCGGTAGGTGCTGTAGTAGGCCGTTTCGGGATCCTCGCCGGCCTGGCGTGCCTCTTGATAGCGCCCGAGGAAGAATATCCCGTAATCGGTACCGGCCGCCATCGCCAGGGACATCAACAGATTAATGGCGAACGTCGACAGCGCAATAATATGGTGGTGGCCGAGAAAAGCAACGATTCCCCGGGCCGCTCCCAATTCGATCCCCACCATGACCAGCAGCAAGATCACGGTGATGATCGAGCGGTAGACGAGAAGCAGCATGATAAAGATGATCACGGCGGTGACCACGGTGATCTTCAGAATGGAATTGTTACCGGCGACCTGCATATCCGACACCAGCGGTGAAGCTCCGGTCACATAGACCTTGACCCCGGCAGGCGCCGGCAATCGCGCCACGATATTGCGGACCGCCGCCACGGATTCGTCACCCAAGGTGGTGCCCTGGTTGCCGGCGAGATTCAATTGCACATAGACGGCCTTACCGTCCGGGCTTTGTGCCCCCGCCGCCGTGAGCCGATCGCCCCAATAATCCTGCACGTGCTGGACGTGCTTCGGATCGGCGCGCAGTGCGCGAACCAGGTCGGCGTAGTAGGCGTGCGCGTCGTCCCCGAGTGGCTGGTGGCCCTCCAGCACGATCATCGCGAAACTGTCCGAGTCGGATTCTTTGAAGTCGTGGCCCATGCGCGTCATGGCCTGCACCGACGGCGCGTCCACGGGGCTCAGCGGTACGGAATGCTCTTGCCCGACGTGCTCCAGCGACGGCACTGCCAGCGTCACCGTCAGCGTCAGCAGCACCCACGCCCCGATGACCCACGGCGAAAACCTGCGGATGCCCCGCGCCAGCCGCTGCGGCTGGGCGTGCGTGGTGCTCATGCGGCCTGGGCCGGACATCGTGACCTACAGCGTTCTGCCGCTGAGACTGCCCCACGGCACGGCGCCGTCGGACGCGTGCTCGGCGTGTTCTCTCAGCAGCAGGGCACGCACCACCGGGCGGGGACCGACGGGCCGGAGCATGGTGCTGGCGGGACGGGGCCGCACGCGTTGCGGCCACCAGAACCAGCGTCCCAGCAGCGCGGCGATCGACGGCGTCATGAACGCCCGCACCACCAACGTGTCGAACAACAGACCGAGACCGATCGTGGTGCCCACCTGGGCGATGATCCGCAGGTCACTGACCGCCATGGACGCCATGGTGAAGGCGAACACCAGGCCGGCGTTCGTCACGACCTTGCCCGTGCCGCCCATCGCGCGGATGATGCCGGTTTTGATGCCGGCTCCTATCTCCTCTTTCATCCGCGATACCAGCAGCAAATTGTAGTCCGAGCCCACCGCCAAAAGGACGATCACCGACATCGCGAGCACGGCCCAGTGTATTTGGGTGCCGAGCAGATACTGCCAGACAAGCACCGACAGCCCGAAGGAGGCGCCCAGCGAAAGCGCCACCGTCCCCACGATCACCAGGGCGGCGATCGAGCTTCGCGTCATGATCAACATGATGATGAAAATGAGGCACAGCGCCGCGACTCCGGCGATCAGGAGATCGTATTTGGAGCCTTCCACCACGTCTTTCACCATCGCTGCGGTGCCGGTGAGATAGATTTTCGCGTCTTCGAGCGGAGTTCCCTTGAGCGCCTCCTCGGCCGCGGTTTGTATCGCATCCACCCGCGCGATGCCGGCCGATGTCGCAGGATCGCCCCGTTGCGAAATGAGCATCCGGGTGGCCTTCCCGTCCGGCGACAAGAACACTTTCATCACCCGCTTGAAGTCCGCGTTCTCGAAAATCGACGGCGGCAGATAGAACGTGTCGTCGTTTTTCGCGGCGTCGAAAGCCTTGCCCATGGCCGTCGGGTCGCGGCTCATGTCGTCCATCTCGCCGAAGATCCCGGACATGGTGCTGTGCATGGTCAAGATCATCGTGCGCATGCTCTGCATGATCGCGATCATCTCCGGGAACTGGGTGAGCAACTGCGGCATGAGCACGTCGATTTTGTCGAGGTCTGTCACCAGGATGTGCAGCTTGTCGGTAACGTCGTCGACACCGTCGATACCATCGAATATCGATCTCAGCGACCAACAGATCGGAATGTCGTAGCAGTGCTTCTCCCAGTAGAAATAGCTGCGGACCGGCCTCCAGAAATCCTCGAAGTCCGCAAGGTGATCCCGCAGCTCGTTCGTAATCGCTTCCATGTCGTGGGTTTCGCCGACCATGTGATGTGTCGTGCTGGCGAGTTCTTGCATCAGCACGTACATGCGCTGCATTATCCGGATCGTCTCCGCCATGTCGTCGGCTTGCTTGAGCAAGTCCTGCATGCGGTTTTCCTGGAATTTCATGTTTTCCATCATGCCGGCCTGCTGCATGCTGAGCATAAAGGGTATCGACGTGTGCGCGATCGGCGCTCCCGTGGGCCGAGTTATGGCCTGCACACTGGAAATTCCCGGAACCGCGAAGACGCCTTTGGCAAGTTTCTCCAGGATCAGAAAATCTGCCGGGTTGCGCAAATCGTGATTGGCTTCGATCAAGAGAAGCTCGGGTGCCATCATGCGTGACGGGGGAAAGTGTCGCTCGGCGGCCGCATACCCCAGACTGGCGGGAATGTCTTTCGGGATGTACTTCTGGTCGCTGTAGCTCGGTCGATAACTCGGCAGCGTCAACAAGCCGATGAGCGCCACCGCTACTGTCGCGGCGAGAATAGGCGCGGGCCAGCGCACGATCGCCGTGCCTACCCGGCGCCACCCGTAGACGCCGACCGCTCGTTTGGGCTCGAACAGCCCGAACCGGCTTCCGGCCGCGAGCACGGCCGGCACCAGCGTCAGGGCCACCACGACCGCGACGAGCATACCCACCGCGCACGGGACGCCCAGGGCCTGGAACGAGGGCAGCCGGGTAAAGCTGAGGCAGAACATCGCTCCGGCGATCGTCACACCGGAGGCCAGGACGACCTTGGCGACCCCCCGGTAGGAGGTGTAAAAGGCGGTTTCGCGGTCCTCGCCGGCCTGCCGCGCCTCCTGATATCGGCCGAAGAAGAATATCCCGTAGTCCGTTCCGGCCGCGATCCCGAGGGACACCACCAGATTCACGACGAATGTCGTCAGACCGATGAGCTGGTGATGCCCGAGAAACGCCACCACACCCCGAGCGACCTGTAATTCAATCCCGACCGTCAGCAACAAGATAACGACGGTGATCACCGAACGGTAGACGAACAGCAGCATCGCGAAGATCACGACCAGGCTGACCACGGTCATCAGCAGGACCGTTCTTTCGCCGCTGTGGCCCATGTCCGCGGTGATCGCGGCCGGCCCGGTGACATACGCCTTGACGCCCGGCGGCGGCGGGGTCCGCGCCACGATGTCGCGGACGGCGTCGACCGACTCGTTGCCCTGGGCCGCGCCCAAGTGACCCGTGAGGTCCAGTTGAACGTAGGCGGCTTTCCCATCGGCGCTTTGCGCGGCGCCCGCGGTCAGGGGATCCCCCCAGAAATCCTGGATGTGCTGGACATGCTTCGGATCATCTTTGAACTGACGAATCAGCCGGTCATAGTACTGGTGAGCGGCGTCGTCCAGAGGTTGCTGACCTTCCAGCACGACCATCGCCACGCTCTCGGAATTCGACTCCTGGAAGTCTTTCATCAAGCGGTTCATCGCCTTGAACGACGGCGCATCGTCGGGATTCAGCGATACCGAGTGCTCCTGCTCGACCTGCTCCAGCGACGGGACGCCGACACTGATCAGGACGGTGATCGCCAACCAGGCCAACACGATGGGCACCGAGAATCGAAGGATTGTCCGCGCCACCACAGGCGAGCTGTTGATCAGCTGGTGGTTACTCATGAGGCCTTCAATACGCAGAAGGTGAACGCACTGACTTCGTGCGTGATCCGCTCGGCTTTG
Source organism: Mycobacterium sp. (assembly GCF_008709575.1). Taxonomy (GTDB): domain Bacteria; phylum Actinomycetota; class Actinomycetes; order Mycobacteriales; family Mycobacteriaceae; genus Mycobacterium. The sequence goes on along the minus strand of NZ_VYIK01000040.1, from coordinate 17,114 downwards.
ACCTCGCCGTCCACCACAATCCGGCAGCCGATGCTGTCGCCGTCACCCTGCGCGACGATATTTCCCACGGCCGTCGCCTCGGTGGTCGCGAAGGTCAACGACCACGGCAACCGCACTCCCTCGATGCGTTGGGGATCAGCGTTGACGTCGAAGTAGCTGATGTCCGCCGTGGTTCCCGGCGGTCCGAACACCTCGTAGGTCATGTGCTTGGGGTCGAACGGCTTGGTGTCGTTCAACTGGGTGTCGGCATAGGAGGGGCGTTTCTCGGAACCGAAAACGCCCTGCAAGCGCGACACCGTCAGACCGCCGGCACCGATCACCACCACGATGAGCAGCGGAATCCACAGCCGCTGGAGAACGCGGGCAATCCCGAACCCGCGCTTTCGGGGGCGGTTCTGCGATCCTCGGGCTCCGGGCGCGGGTGGCGGTTGGCCGCTGCGGCGCCAGAAAGCGGGCCGGCGGCCGGACTCGTGGCTGACGTCGTCCTCGACAGGAGCATCGGACCAGGCCTCGACAACGTCGCGCACACCGGGTTCGATCACCGCACCTAACCTTCCACCCCGTCGGGACCCACACCACCGCCCGATCGCGTCACTCTATGTTCGGAGCAGTTCGGCCCGTAGCCGCCGAACGGACTAATGCGCACCGCTTCTCCAGACCGCCTAGGTGGACGTTTGGTGGATCAAGTCTAAGACCCTACTTGCCGGGCGTGACGGCTGTCACGCAACTCGGTCGCCGGCTACTACGCCGGCGACGGCGGCCAGGCACCTGGGGCTTTTCGTCAAAGCCCTGCTCACCCCTGGCATGGCTACTGTAGGGTAACCGGCTATGGCGTCTCTGGATGACGCAGGACGGGCGCCACACTCGACGCCACAACGGGTGCGACGAGCGACCCCGCGGCCCGCCGAATCGACCGAGCTGCGCCGCACGAAACGACACCTCCCGACGTGGCTGCTCTCACGCCGATTCGTCGGCGTCGCCGTCGCGATCGGCGGAGTCCAGCTGATGGCGTCGATGGATGGGCCCGTCGCGGTCCTGGCGCTACCCAAGATCCAGAACGAGCTGGGCCTCTCGGATGCCGGGCGCAGCTGGGTGATCACCGCGTACGTGCTGAGCTTCGGTGGCCTGATCCTGCTGGGTGGGCGCCTCGGTGACACCATCGGCCGCAAGCGCACCTTCATGGCCGGGGTCGCGCTGTTCACGTTCGCCTCCACCGTGTGCGGGATCGCCTGGGACGGGGGTGCCCTCGTGCTGGCCCGGCTGTTGCACGGCGCAGCCGCCGCGATCATCGCGCCGACCTGCATGGCGCTGGTGGCGACCGCATTCCCGAAGGGGCCGGAGCGGAACGCGGCGACGGCGGTGTTCGGCGCGATGGGCGGTGCCGGCGCGGTGGTGGGCCTGGTGGTGGGCGGGGCGGTCACCGACGTGTCGTGGCGGCTGGCGTTTTTGGTGAACGTGCCGATCGGGCTGGTCGTGCTCTACCTGGCCCGCACCGCGCTGGCCGAAACCCAGCGGGAGCGGATGAAGCTCGACGCCGCCGGGGCCGTGCTGGGCACGGTGGTCTGTATCGCAGTTGTTTTCGGCCTGTCGGTCGGGCCGGAGAAGGGCTGGCTGTCGGCCGCCACGATCGGTTCCGGCCTGGTGGCCCTGGTCGCTTCCGTGGCGTTCACCATCGTGGAGCGCACAGCCGAGAACCCGGTCGTGCCGTTCAGCCTGTTCGACGACCGCAACCGGCTGGCCACCTATGCCGCCATGTTTTTGACGAGAGGAGTCAATTTCACCCTGACCGTGCTGGTCGCGCTCTACGTGCAGAACATCATGGGCTACACGCCGCTGCGCACCGCGCTCGGCTTCATCCCGTTCGCCATCACGATGGCTGTCGGAGTAGGTGTCGCCTCGCGGCTGGTGACGTGGTTCTCGCCGCGGGTACTGGTCATCGGCAGCAGCGCGCTGGTGCTGGGCGCGCTGCTGTACGGGTCGACCCTGCACGCCGGCGTGCCGTACTTCCCCAACCTGGTGTTGCCCGTCGCCGTCGGCGCGTTCGGTCTCGGCATGGTCAGCGTGCCGCTGGGACTGTCGCTGATCGCCAGCGTCGGTGTCGACCGGATCGGGCCCGCCTCGGCGATCGCGGTGGTGCTGCAAAGTCTGGGCGGGCCGCTGGTGCTGGTCGTCATCCAGGGGGTCGTCACGTTACGCACCCTGCACCGAGGCGGCACCACCGGGCCGGTGACGAGCATGACCGCCGCCCAGTTGCAGACACTGGACCATGCCTATACTTACGGCCTGCTGTGGCTGGCGGGGGTGGTCGCCCTGCTCGGCGGGGTGGCGCTGCTCATCGGCTACACCGCGGAGCAGGTGGCACATGCGCAGAAAGCTCAGCAAGCCGTCCCCGCCGCGGAACTGTAGCCAGACGCCGGTCAGTCGATCTCGCCGGTCAAACCGAATTCGGCCAGCGTGCGCGCGGCCAGTTGACGCAACGCGGGCTTGGTGTTCTCGGCGCCCGGCTGGTACGCGCGCACGGTGATGGAAATCTTGCCGGCGATGCGCAGGGACAACAGATACATTTCCCCGCCTATTCGTTCCAGCCACCCGCGCGTGAGGCCTTGTCGCATCCCGCGGCCCGCCAGGTATTCGGCGGGGGTGCCGTCGGCCCGGTTCACCAGCGAGCCGAGGTCGCCGAGATTGGAGACGATCACCGGCAGATCGGGGTCGGCGAACCCCGCGTCGACCATGCGCTTGAACGTCGGCTTGGGCGTCCACGGAGCCAGCCACAGCAGCTGGGCCGCCGTGTCCGGGGTTTCCCGCAACGTCGTCAGGGCCTGCTTGATGGCGGCGCGGGCCTCACGCAGGTCCGTCGTCACCCGCGTGGGGTCGATGCTCACGCGCGCCAGGGACAGGGCCACCGCGCGGGTGTCGCCCTCGACGCGGTCGCTGATGGGCAGCTGCAAGGTGACGGCGCCGTCGCTGCCGCGGCGGCGCCCCATCCGTTCGGCGAGTTTGACAGCCAGCCCGGCGACCAGGGTGCTGCTCGTGCCGCCGAGAGCCGCCGCGCGGGCATCCCAGTCCGGCAGGCCGACATAGATCGTGATGCCCGGCACGACGACCGGGTCATCACCGTCGGCAGCTGCCGGCCGCGGTGCCGGCGACCGGTCACCGTGCCGCCGGCCCCGGGCCTGTTCGCGAGCCAGCTTGGTCGCCGCGACGAGCGCACGGGCGACCTGCGGTGTGTCCCGGGCTGTTTGCCCGGCATCCTGCAGCACGGCGCGTGGCCGGGTGCGTGCCCCCGGAGGCGGGTAGCCGAAATCCCGAATGTTGCCCAGGATCGCGTCCGCGACCGCGACCACGAACCCGAGGCCGTCGACCACGTAGTGGGACGCCACCAGGGTGATCGCCGTCGCGCCGTCGGTAAGGGGCAGCACGCCGAGATGCCAGCTCGGGCCGTGTTCGGCGTCGACCGGCAGTTGGGAGCGTTCGTCAACCCAGTCGCTCAGTTCGGCGCGCGGACGTGCGGTCTGGGCGATATCGATGTCCAGTGGCCACCGGTCCACCACCCACCGATGCCGGCCGAATGGCAGCGGCGAACGCTCGATGCGCCGACCCATCAACCCGTATCCGAGATTGTGGTGAAAACGCCTCAGCCCGTCGAAGTCGACGGGGTGCTCGTACACCCAGACGCACTGGGTGACTTCTTTCTGGCCGGCGGCGCGGTGCCCTGCGAAGAAGCCCTGGTCCATCAACGCGAGCCGCGCGTCGGGGGATTCACCCGAAGGACGTGTCCGGACTGGCACTTCTCAGCCTCCGACGGCACGGATCGATTGGCCGTGACGCCGTCAGGAGCGTACACCGTGTCGCGCGGTCATGGTTTAGTCTTGGCGGCCAGAGCAGGATCCAGAACAGGATGTGAATCGGGCTGTGACGATGCATCTGGATGCGCTTTTCGCCCCGATGAGTGCGCAGTGCCCGTGACCGCCGCCGCCGAACAGGCCGGGACTGCGGGCCGTCCGGTCGCGCTGTTCGTGCTGGGGCTGGGCCGGTCCGGAACGTCGGCGCTCACCCGGGTTCTGTCGCTGTGCGGTGGCCGGCTGCCGGCCGGGTTGTTGGGCGCCACCGCGGGCAATCCGCGCGGCTGCTGGGAGCCGCGCACGGCCGTGCACCTCAACCAGGCCATCCTGCACCGGCACGGCAGCTCGGCCTACGATCTGGCGCCGGGCTTGTCCGAGAACGGTTCACCCGACGCCGAAACCACCGCCGCCTGCCTCGCCGACATCACCGCGTTTCTCACCGGGTTGCCGGCTGCGCCGCTGGTGGTCATCAAGGAACCGAAGATCACCGCGATGGCTGGCCTGTGGTTTCAGGCCGCGCGGAGGGCCGGCTTCGACACCGCGGCCGTGGTTGCGGTACGCCACCCGCAGGAAGTCATCGCCTCGTTCACCGAGCGCACCAGCCGTCAGTATTACGTGCACGTCTCACCGGAGCTCGCCAGTGCCTGGTGGCTGAAATACACGCTGCTGGCCGAGCGGGACACCCGCGGCGTGCCGCGCGTGTTCGTCGCCTACGCCAACCTCCTCGAGGACTGGCGGCGGGAGGTGACGCGGATTTCCGTGTCACTCGGGATCGCTCTCAATCCCCGGGATGAGCTCTCAATCCCCGGGATGAGAAGGCCATCGACGAGTTTCTCGCCCCGGAACTTCGGCATCATCGCTACTGCGGCCCGGTGACCGAGCCCTTCGGCACGGACTGGGTGTCGGTGGTCTATCACGCGCTGAGCGCGGCCGCGCGCGACGAGCCCTGGGACGCGTCCGCGCTGGATCGCGTGTTCGAGGCGTACCGCGCGAGCGAACAGGCTTTCCGCACGGCGTTGCAGGACGCCCACCGCTACCGCAGGCTGGACCGGCTTTTGCGGCCGTCCGTCGTCAAGCTGGCCCTCGCGGCGCTGGCACTGGCACACCGGCGTAAGGGCACGTGGGCCTGACGACGCCGGTGTATGCTGCGGGGCGGCTGAGCCGGGGCTGGCGATTTCTGCAGACCGCGCACCGGACGGGAAAGGCCACCATCACGCGATGAAATTTGTCCTGGCGTTCTATGGAACTCGCGGCGATGTCGAGCCCGGCGTCGCGCTCGGGCGTGAGCTGCTGCGCAGAGGCCACGACGTGCGCGTGGCCGTCCCGCCGGATCTGGTCGGCTTTGCCGAGTCGGCCGGGTTGACGGCGGTGCCGTACGGTCCGGACATCGGGGCGTGGCTGGAATCCACCCGCAACTTCTGGACGTATTTCTTCCGCAACTTCTGGCGGGTCCGCGACGTGATCCGGTTGCTGGGCGAAGCGCGAAAACCGGGCACCCGGAGCTGGGCACAGATGAGCACGACGCTGGCCGCGCTGGCCGATGGGGCCGACGTGCTGGTCAGCGGGGTGAGCTATCAAGAACTCGCCGCCACCGTCGCGGAGTATCACGACCTGCCGTTGGCCATGCTGCTGTGGTTCCCGATCCGGGTCAACGGCCGCGTCGTCCCGGTGCTGCCGCCGCCGGTGATCCGCTTCGCGATGCGAGCCTACGAGTGGCTGGTGTGGCTGGGGGTGAGAAAAGTCGATCACGCCCAACGCCGTGAGCTGGGCCTGCCGAAGGCCACCGGCCCCGCGCCGCGGCGCATCGCCCAGCGCGGAGCACTGGAGATCCAGGCCTACGACCCGGTGTGCTTCCCCGGGCTGGCCGCCGAATGGGCGAGGTGGAACGGCCAACGGCCGTTCGTCGGCACCCTGACGATGGAATCGCCGACCGATGCCGACGAGGAAGTCGCGTCCTGGATCGCCGCGGGAACCCCGCCGATCTGCTTCGGGTTCGGCAGCATCCCGGTCGCGTCACCAACCGCCACCATCGCCATGATCAGCGCCGCCTGCGCGCAGTTGGGCGAGCGGGCGCTGGTGTGCGCCGCCGCGACCGACTTCAGCGCCGGCGCGCACGGCGAGCACGTCAAGGTGGTGCCCGCGATGAACTACGCGGCGATCTTTCCGGTCTGCCGCGCGGTGGTGCACCACGGCGGCGCAGGCACCACGGCCGCGAGCCTGCGCGCCGGGGTTCCCACGCTGATCCTGTGGATGGCCGACGTCCAAGTGGTGTGGGGAGCTGCCGTCAAACGGTTGAAGGTGGGCACCGCGCGGCGTTTTTCGACCACCACGCAGAAGTCCCTGGTCGCCGACCTGCGCACCATTCTGGCCCCGCAGTACGCCGCCCGGGCCCGCGAGATCGCCACCCGGATGACCCGCCCCGCCGACAGCGTCGCGACCGCGGCGGATCTGGTGGAAGATTTCGCCCGCCGCCGGCGTGTCGGCTAACCGGGTCGGGCCGCGGGCTCAGCCACCCGTGGCGGCCAGGGCATACATGCGGTACGACGTTTCCCCGCTCGCCAGCCTCCGGTAGATCGCCGACCCCTTTATTGGCGCCCCCTGGCGGAACACCTGCCGCAAAAAACCCGGCGCCAGGCTGTCCATCACCGCCGTCCACCGCGCCGAATTCAGTTCGATGCCCCGCAAAACCTCGGTGTTGATCTCCCGCTCGGCCACAATCCGCAGCCCCGGCGCCCCGGCCAGCGCCGCCTCCCACTGAGGGCACTCGAGCCGATGTCGCACATCGGCGTACAGGAACGCCCCGCCCGGACGCAGCACCCGCGCAACCTCACCGAGGAATCGGTCAAAATGGTGGTAGCAGTGCGAGGACTCGATATTGATCACCGCATCGAACGACTGCGGGGGAAACGGGAGGTTCTCGGCGTCGCCCGGCACGAATTCCAGACCCGGCAACCGATGGCGCCGACGGCAGAACTCGATGCCGGCCTGGTTCAAATCCAATCCGACATAAGACGCCGGACCCAACGCGCGCACCAGATACGAGGCGCCGCCGCCATGCCCGCAGCCGACCTCGAGCACTCGCTTCCCGGCAAGTGCACCGGCCTGGGTCGCGGTGCGGTGATAGAGCTGGATCGGGTAGCGGTTGGGTTCGTCCGCGGCCTGCAGCGGTAAGGCCATCGGCGGGTCCTCTTGATAGGCCAGTTCAAAAAGAGCACGTCGTCGCCGACATGGCGGGTCAGGTAGGGGTAGAGGCGCTTGTTGAGGTCCCGGATCTGGCTTCTTGACGGCGCGGCCGACAGCACCGTTCGCGGCGGCCAGTCGCGCGGCCACGTCGCGGCGCTGGGGAGTGACGCGCGGCATAGCGCGATGCTAGAACTCCACGGGTCGCAGCACCGGGTTATCGACAACCCGGCTATAGTCGATCCCTCCCCCGCGCAGCATCGACCATGAAATACTCCCTACGGTGAGCCGACCTGCGATCGAGGTTAATGGCCTGACCAAGACGTTCCGGCGAACCGCTGCGCTGCGCGGGGTGAGCTTTTCGGTTCCGGCCGGCACGGTGTGCGGACTACTCGGCCACAACGGCGCCGGCAAGACGACCACGATCAACATCCTGTCGACGCTGATCCACCCGGACTCGGGCACCGCGATCGTGGCCGGCTACGACGTCGTCGAGCAGCCCGCCCAGGTGCGTGCCAGCATCTCGATGGCCGGGCAGTTCACCGCGATCGACCCCCTGCTCACCGGCCGGGAGAACCTGGTGTTGTTCGGCAGGCTGCGCGGCCTGCGCCGGCGCCAGGCCAAGGCGCGCGCCGAAGAGTTGATCGACCAGTTCGATCTGGGTGAGGCCGCTGACCGGCAGGTCAGCACCTATTCGGGGGGTATGCGGCGCCGTGTCGACCTGGCCGGCGCGCTGGTGGTGCCGTCGAAGGTGCTGTTCCTCGACGAGCCCACCACCGGGTTGGACCCGCGCAGCCGCCGCGACGTGTGGGCCCTGGTGAGCTCGCTGGCTCGCCAGGACGTCGCCGTGCTGCTGACCACGCAGTATCTGGAGGAAGCCGACGTGCTGAGCGACTCGATCGTGGTCATCGACCACGGGCGGGTGATCGCCAGCGGCACCGCCGAGGACCTCAAACGGCGGGTGGGCAGCAGCTACTGCCAGGTGACCCCGGCCAACCCGGCCGATCTGCCGAAGGTCGCGGCGGCGCTGGCGCGCTTCGACGGGATCGACGTCGACGCCGACACGAACTCGGTGTCGGTGTTGGCCCCGCACGGGGTGGCCACGCTGGGTGAGGTGTTTCGGCATGTCGATGCGCTGGGGATCGAACTCGTCGACATCTCACTGCGCAAACCCTCGCTCGACGAGGTGTTTCTGCAGCTGACCGAACCGACCGTCGCCCAGTCATGAGCGCCCTGGCCGCCCTGACCGAACGATCGCTGATCTCCGCCGCGCGCGGCGGGGGGATGATCTTCGAGATTCTTTCCCCGGCCGGATATTTGGCCGGTTTCACGGTGGCGCTGCACGGGCTGATCGACACCGGCCGGATGAGCTATGCGCAGTACCTGGTGCCGGCGGTGGTCATCCAGTCGGTGATCTTCATCGCGGTGCTGGCCGCCAGCTACAACACCCGGGATCATCTGCTCGGGCTGCACGACCGGTTGGCGACGCTGCCGATCGGCGCGACCGTGCCGGTGGGCGCCCGCATGCTGGCCACACTCATCCGGGCCGCCCTCGCCGCGTCGGTGGCGGTGCTCGCCGGCTACGGGTTCGGATTCCGCATGACCGGCGGACCGGGCTACGGGCTGGCATTCGTGCTTCTTACGTTGCTGCTGTGCCTGGCCGTGGCGCTCGGCGCCGACGCGCTGGGCTCCAGCACCCGCAGCGCCCAGGGAGTCAACCAGCTGCTGACGGCTCCCCAGCTGCTGCTGTTCATGCTGTCCACCGGGATCGCGCCGGAGAACACCTTTCCCGACTGGCTGCGACCCTACGTGCGTGACCAGCCGGTGTCACAGGTCGCCGAGACCTTGCGCGGCTTCGCCACCGGGCAGGTGGCGCTCGGCAACGTGCGGGCCAGCCTGGTCTGGTGTGTGGGCATGATGGTGATCTTCGGCGCGATCACTCTGCACCTGCAAAGGCGGCCACGGTGATCGCGCAGCCCGGAATAGCAGGCTCGCTGCTGACTCAGACCTGGGTGCAGGCGGGTCGGCTCCTGACCCGGTGGCGGCGCGAGCGGGCGGTGCTGATGGGGTCGCTGGTCGTGCCGGTCCTGATCCTGTTCGCCTACGAGGCGGTGCTCGACGAGCGGGTGCACGCGGTCACCGGCGTCGCCAGCGTGTACGGCCTGGTCCCGGTGTGCGCGGTGCTGTCCGCGCTGTTCGGCGCCCTGCGCACCGCCGAGGGCATTGTCGCCGACCGCCAACTCGGGCTGCTCAGCCGGATGTGGGTGTTGCCGTTGCACCGGTCCAGCCCGCTCACCGGACGACTGGCCGCCGAGGCCGTGCGCGCGCTGGTGGGGACCGTCCTGATCACCGCCCTGGGAGTGCTGATGGGACTGCGCTTCGCGCACGGCTGGGCCCCGGTCGTGGTCTACCTCCTGATCCCGCCGATCGTCGTGGTGGGGTTCACGGCGCTGGTCATGGCGTTAGCCGCCCGCACCAACGCCCACACTGCCATGACCCTGCTGGCGACCGTGACGGTGTCGCTGGCATTCCTCAATCCCGGCATCACCCCTCTTGGGCTGTTCCCGGACTGGCTTAGGCCGTTCGTCCGTCTGCAACCGATGTCGCCGCCCATCGAGGCGATGCGGGCACTGGCCTACGACGGACCGCTCGGGTGGCCGTTGGCAGCGACTCTGCTCTGGGCGGTCGTGCTCGTGGCGGTGTTCCTGCCCTTGGCTGTGCGCGCGTACCGGCGCGCCGCCCAGTCCGGCGCCGCCTGAGACCGGGCTCAGCGCGATCCGGGGATACCGCGAACACGGCGTCGGTGCCTGTCTAGACTCAGCGCCGGTAGCACCGCCATGCCAGGTCGGGGCTTCAGGCAGGAGCAACTGTGACCATCACCGAACACGACGTCCGATCCCTGTATCTGGACCTGCTCCGACGCAACCTCACCCGATACGGGATGCCGGAACGACCACCCGCGCACTGGCCGCTGCGGCGGCGGCTGCTTCTCAAAACCGTCAACACCCTCAGCGCCGTCCGCAGCGGCACGAGCGATCAGCGCACGCGCGAGTTGGGCCTGGACTGGCCCGCGGAAGCCGAGACGATGATCGGAATGCAGAGACTGACCAGCCTGCAGCACTGCGTCGAGACGGTCCTGGCCGAAGACATCCCCGGCGACCTGATCGAATGCGGAGTGTGGCGCGGCGGGGCGTGCATCCTGATGCGCGCGGTTCTGGCCGCCTACGGGGACGAGACCAGATGCGTGTGGCTCGCCGATTCGTTCGAGGGAGTACCGCGCTCGGATCCGGCAAACTACCAAGCCGACAAGGGGATCAGATCCGAACTCGCCGCGGGCATCCTGGGGGTGCCGGAAGCCGAGGTCCGGGCGAATTTCGAGCGCTACGGGCTGCTCGACGAGCGGGTCCGTTTTCTTCCCGGCTGGTTCAAGGACACTCTGCACGACGCCCCGATCGACCGCCTTGCCGTCTTGCGGCTCGACGGCGACCTCTACGAATCGACGGTCCAGGCGCTTGACGCGCTGTACCCGCGACTGTCCCCCGGCGGGTTCTGCATCGTCGACGACTATCAGGCGGTGAAGGCGTGCGAACAAGCCGTCACCGATTACCGCGCGCGCCATGGCATCACCGCGGAGATCGTCGACATCGACGGGACCGGCGTGCTGTGGCGCAAATGATCACACCGCGATCTCTGCAGGCAGGGCGCTGCCGGAGAGCCAGCCCTCGACGGTGCGGGAGAACAGGTCCGGATAGCGCAGGGGCCAGTCGTGGTCCATGCCCAGTACAATCCCGTTGACACCGTGAGGCATTCGCTGCGCGAGGACGGCCGCCGAGCGGCGAACGAACCACAATTCCCGGTCGCCGGTCAGAAATAATGTGGGCGAGTCCGATTTGTCGAGTCCTTGCGGAAGCGTGAACCCCGCGGATGCCTCGACGAGGTGGGCGACCTGCGCACCCGTCATCAGGCGCACATCCTCGCGGTAGTCGTCCGGCTTGGCGGAGGGAATCCGCTCGCGGCGCAGACTCATTCGCACGGTCACGAACCGCGAAACCCGGGCGACCAGCCCCAGCAGGGGCGCGGTCAGCCGTCGGCCCGGGACCGCGTCGATCATGGTCCCGCACAGCACCGCCCGGTCGACGAGTTTCGGCTCGCTCGCCAGCAATTGCACCCCTACCTGGGCGCCGAGCGAATGGCCCACCAGGTGTACCCGGCCGGAGCTCACCCGAGTGCGGATGAGCTCGGCCACCGCCTGCGCGGCGCCGCTCATGTCGAAGCGGCCCGGCGTGGCGCTCTCACCGTGCTGGGGCAGATCGGGGACCAGGCACCGGTATCGCTGCATGCGGTCGACCACGGGCTGCCAGGACCGGCCGCTGTATTCCGCGCCATGCAAGAAGACGACGGCGGGTGCTCCGACCGGACCCGACTCCCGCACAAACAAATCCATCTCAGCGATCCTCAGGGTCAGGTGGCGAAATGCTCGTGGTTGATGTGCTCGGCCACCCGCAGGGCATTGGCCGCGACCGTCAAACTGGGATTCAAACCGGCACTGGACGGGAAGAACGAGGCGTCTACCACATACAGGTTGTCCACCTCGTGCGCCCGGTTGGCTGCGTCCAGCACGCTGGTTTTCGGGTCGGTGCCAAAGCGGCACGTGCCACAGACATGCCCCAGGGTCGCGTTGTTTTTACCGGTCCGCAGGGGAAGTGTGCGAAACGGCCGCAGCACCTCGTTGACCTGCCGCAAAAACACCGCCCGCCGCTCGATCTCGCTGCGATGCAGCCGATACCGAAGCCGCAGCCGCTGGCGACCATCTGCACTGGGACGCTCGCTGGGCAGGACGCGGTTGTCCGGATAGGGCAGGTCTTCCAGGATCGCGGCCAGTAACAGTCCTCCGCCGAGGAAGCGGTCGTAGACCGGGCGTGTCGCCGGGTTGATCAACCGCAGCACCATCTTTTGCCAGCCGGGCTGGTTGGTCAGCATCTCCAGCGGCGCCAACGTGGCCATCGCGCCGGCCGATTGTACGGTGCCGTATTTCTGCCCTTCCCAGAAATAAAAGTCGTTGAAGCCGATCTGCTTGTTCTCGTCGGTGATCCTGGCGCCGGGGTGCGGCCAGACCTCGATCCAGTCGAGCAGATGACGCATCAGGTTGCGCCCCACCTGATCCGAACCGTTGGCCAAGCCGCTCGGCCAGTCCCCCGAGCGGGAGTTGAGCAGCAGCAGCGGGGTGATCAGCGCGCCCGCGGCCACTACCACCACCGTGGCACGCAACCGCAGCACACCGTCGCGGTGTCGACAGATCACTTGCTGAACCCGGGTACGGTCAGCTTGCAAGCTCACCACCGGACATTCGGTCAGCAGCCCGGCGCCGTGCTCGGTGACCGCGGGTAGCACCGCGTTGCGGGCGGCCTCGCCTTTGCACATCCGCGGACACAGATAGGCCTGACAGGTCGCACAGTCCGGCTGGTAGTCGCAGGCCATCGGCAAGTGGTAGGGATGTAATCCCAGACCGCTCAGATGCTCGACCAATACCTGGTTGTCGGGCGAAAACGGCGGCGCCGGCGGCAAACTGACCTCGGCGGAGCGTGAGCGCAGCGGATCGGTCCCACCGCGCACTCCCAGCAGCGCCTCGGCCTGCGCGTACCAGGGCCGCAGCTGCTCATAACTGATCGGCCAGGCTTCGGGCACCGTGGAGTCGCCGGGATCACGGAAATTCTGCCGCGGCGTGAAATCTTGTTCGAAAAACCGCTCGCACACCATGCCGTACAGCGCCGACGAGCCGCCTGTGCCGCTGCCGATAAACGGCACGAACCGGCGGGCAACCCGCCCGCTGACGTCTTCGATCTCATCGGTGCTGCGCCCGGCCCGCGCCAACGCGTCATAGTAGGCCTGCGTCGAGCGGTATGCCCGTGGCTCGGCCACCTCCGGCATCGCCGCCCGTATCGTGCCCGCCGCGCCGGGCAGCGTCGAGCGCCCTTTTTCCACGAACAACACTCGCCGGCCTGCCTGCGCCAGCCGATACCCGGCCATCCCGCCCCCCATGCCGGTGCCCACCACGACCACGTCCCACACCACGCGCTCGGCCTCACCAGCAGTAAGATCGCCGACCGTCACATCAGCTCCTCAGCGTGATAGCCCGCGCAGCGTGGCCCGACCCGGGCGAACCAGACGGTACCACCCGAGGCAGCTGACTCGGCGCTCCGGCCCACAGCCGGACAAGGGGTACCTACGGCCGATACCCCGGTGTGCTGACCCCTACGACGACCTGAGAGGCTTGAGCCCGCGATGAAAGTTGTGCTGGCATGCTGGGGAATGCGCGGCGATGTCGAGCACTGTGTCGTCGTGGGCCGCGAGCTGCTGCGCCGCGGACATGAGGTGCGCATCGCCGTCTCACCCAACCTGGTCGGCCTAGCCGAGGCGACCGGGCTCGGGGCGGTCCCCTACGGGCTGGATGCGCGGCCCCATTCGGAGGTACAGCGCAAATACTGGACGTGTCTGCTTCGTACCCCGTGGCGGGTCGGGGAGCTGGACAGGTTGGCACGCCGCATTGCGCAGATCATCACCCGGTGCTGGACCGATGAGGTGACCGAGACGCTGGTCTCGCTGGCGGACGGTGCGGATGTGATGATCGCCGGACTGGGTTTCGAGCAGTTCGCCGCCAATGTCGCGGAGTATCACGGGCTTCCATTGGCCACGGTGCATTTCTTCCCCATGCGGGCCAACGGCCAGGCCTTGTCATTCCTACCGGCGCCGTTGGGCCGCTCCGTGATGACGCTCTGGGAGCGGCTGTCGTGGAGCGGCGCATTGAAAAGCGCTGAGGACACGCAGCGTCGTCACCTCGCTCTGCCCCCGGCGACAAGCCCTTGGCCGCAGCGGATAGCCGAACGCCGATCCCTGGAAATCCAGGCCTATGATCAATTGTGCTTCCCGGGGCTGGCCGCCGAATGGGCGAAATTCGACGGTCGGCGACCCTTCGTCGGCACGCTGACGCTGGAGTTGCCCGCGGAATCTGACGACGAGGCCGCAGCGTGGATTGCCGCAGGACCGCCCCCGATATATTTCGGGTTCGGCAGCATAGCGGTCGAATCCGCCGCCGACACGCTGGACATGATCGCCGCGGCCTGCGCGCAGTTGGGTGAGCGGGCGCTGGTGAGCGCCGGCGGCACCGACTTCAGCGACACAGCGAGGTTCGAGCACGTCAAGGTGGTGGGCCCGCTGAATTACGCGGCGATCTTTCCGGCCTGCCGCGCGGTGGTCCACCACGGGGGCTCAGGAGCCACAGCCGCGGGCCTGCGCGCCGGAGTTCCCCAGCTGATTTTGTGGACGTTAGTCGATCAGCCGCTCTTCGGCGCCGCGGTCAAACGACTGCAGGTCGGCACCGCCCGGCATTTTTCGGCCACCACCGCCAAAACGCTGGCAGCGGACTTGCGCAAGATCCTCGCCCCGCACTACCTCACCCGGGCCCGCGAGGTCGCCACCCGGATGACCACACCCGCCGACAGCGCAGCGCGCGCTGCTGACCTGCTGGAGGATTTCGCCGGCGGGCAGGGGGTCGTCTGATCGGCGATAGCGGCCAAGTAAAGTGCTAGCATCCCGTCCGTGGCTGGACCCGGCGCCCCGGTGCGGATCGGCATTGTGGGGGCGGCGCGCATCGCACCCAAAGCGCTCATCAAACCGGCCCGGGAAAACGCCGACATCGTGGTGGCCGCGGTCGCCGCACGCAATAACTCCCGTGCGCATGCGTTCGCCGACAAACACGGCATCGCCCGAGTACACGACAGCTACGAGGCGCTGATTGCTGATCCGGATCTGGACGCGGTCTACAACCCGCTGCCCAACGGTCTGCATGGCAGGTGGACTCGAGCGGCGCTTGCCGCGGGCAAGCACGTACTGTGCGAAAAGCCTTTCACCGCCAATGCCGCCGAAGCCCGCAAGATCGCCGAACTGGCCGCGACGTCAAACCGGTTGGTGATGGAGGGATTCCACTACCGCTACCATCCTTTTGCGTTGCGCGTGGAGGAAATCCTCGCCTCCGGTGAGCTGGGCACGCTGCAGCACGTGGAGGCGTCGGTGTGTTTCTGGCTACCGAAATTTTCCGACATCCGCTATGACTACTCCCTGGCCGGCGGTGCGCTCATGGATGTGGGATGTTATGCGGTCGACATGGTCCGCACCTTCGGCGGTTCAACCCCGGAAGTCGTTGCCGCGCAAGCGAAACTGCGCGGTCCGCAGGTGGACCGGGCCATGACGGCCGACTTGCGCTTCGCCGACGGGCATACAGGCCGGGTCCACTGCTCGATGTGGTCGTCGAGTCTGCCGCGGTTCACCGCCAGGGTGGTTGGCGACCGGGGCGAGCTGCGGCTCAATCCGCTGATACCGTTCCAGCGGTTCTCGGTCCGCTCAGCGGACGGCAATCGTGTCGAGAGCTTCCCTGCGCGCGCCACCTATGCCTATCAGCTCGAGGCTTTCGCGGCGGCGCTGCTTCGCGGCGACCCGGTGAAGACGGGGCCGAAAGACGCCGTCGAGAACATGACCGTCATCGACGCGATATATCGTGCTGCTGGCCTGCCGCTTCGCAAGCCGGCCTGAACACTGGGCCGGGCATAATGACCGATACTGCTGCCTTGTCCTGAGCAGAAGACGACTGAAAGGCTAGCGCTAGATGAGGTTTGTGCTGGCATGCTACGGAAGTCGCGGTGATGTCGAGCCCTCCGTCGTTGTCGGTCGCGAGTTACTCCACCGCGGCCATGAAGTGCGCATGGCCGTCCCGCCGAATCTGGTGGGCTTCGCCGAGGCGGCTGGTCTTGCGGCAGCCGCCTACGGGCTGGACACACAAGCCATTCTCGACGCGCAGCGTAACTACTGGACCTGCCGCTTTCGCACTCCTTGGCGGGCGCGCGAGCTGCTGAGGCTGGCCCGCGAAACTCGCGACGTCTCCGCCCGGTGCTGGTGGGAGATGACCACGACACTCGCAACGCTGGCCGACGGGGCCGACCTGTTACTTACCGGCCTGACGTTCGAGCAGCCCGCCTTGACCGTCGCCGAGTACTGCGATGTTCCGTTGGCCACATTGGATTACTACCCGGTGCGGGCCAATGGCCAGCTCCTGCCGTTCCTGCCTTCGCCACTGATCCGTTCCGCATGGGCCCTCGGTGAATGGATTAATTGGCGCCTCATGAAAAAAACCGAGGACGCCCAGCGCCGCGAACTCGGCCTTCCGAAGGCAACAGGCCCCGCGTCGCGCCGGATCACCCGACGAGGATCCCTGCAAATCCAAGCCTATGATGAGGTGTTATTCCCCGGGCTTGCTACCGAGTGGGCGAAATTCGGTGGTCAGCGACCCTTTGTCGGCACCCTGACGATGGCGTTGCACACCGATGCTGATGAGGAGGTCATCTCGTGGATCGCCGCCGGAACGCCGCCGATTTTCTTCGGGTTTGGCACCATACCGATCGCAGCTCCGGCCGATACGATCGCAATGATCGCTGCGGCCTGCGCGCAGTTGGGCGAACGGGCATTGGTGGGTGCGGGCGCGAGTGACTTCAGCCGCGCGCCTCATTTCGACCACGTCAAGGTGGTAGGCGCGGTGAATTACGCGACGGTCTTTCCGGCCTGCCGCGCGGTGGTGCACCATGGCGGCGCAGGCACCACCGCTGCGGGCCTGCGCGCCGGAGTTCCGACGTTGATCCTCTGGACATTGCCTGATCAGCCGATCTGGGGTGCACAGCTGAAACGACTGAAGGTAGGCTCTGCTCGTCGCTTTTCGACCATCAGCGAGAAATCGCTGGTCACCGAACTGAGAACGATCTTGACCCCGCAGTATCGCAGCCGCGCCCGGGAAGTCGCCGCACGGATGACCGAACCCGCGGAAAGCGTCGCTACCGCTGCCGAGCTTTTGGAAAATTTCGCCCTCCTTAAGCGTGCCGGCACACCGTCGGCGGGCAATCGCGATTCTTAGCGCTCGCAGCAGCCGAGCGAACGATCCGACGCGCGTGTCGTCAGACATTCTCCGCAGCATAATTTTGGCTCTTGTGACGTTGTAGTGGGTTCGTGACCTGGGGATTTGGGGCGCAACGCCGTGTCCTGCTTACGTTT
>NZ_VYIK01000409.1 GCF_008709575.1 Mycobacterium sp. | reverse complement strand
CGGACGACGACCTGCCCAGGCCCGAGGACGACAGCGACGAGATCGCCGACTGGTTCTCCACCGAGACCGATCCCGCCATCGTGGCGGCGGTGGCCAAGGCCGAGGCCGAGGCCCGGGTTGAAGGTGTGATCGGGCCGGAGTTGCATCAACAGAGCTGACAACGCCGAGCGTGCGCGGATCGTCCGCAGCAGAAAAATCGGAAATCTTTGTGCTGACGGTTATTTCGAGCGTCAGCGCCTCGAGGCTGGTCACCGGGCCGTCACGGTGGCCGAAGTGGCGCTAAACTGGCGTGCCGATGACCTCTGCTAGCCACGCGGCCGGCGACACGCAATGGACGCGCGACCAGATCAGGGTATCCGACCCGGAAGCGCTGCAGAGATCCATCGCCGGCACGGCGATCGGTAACTTCATGGAGTGGTACGACTTCGGGGTCTACGGTTTCCTCGCCACCACGATCGCGCAAGTGTTCTATCCCGGCGACAGCGCCAGCGGCGTCGGCCTGATCGCCACGTTCGGCACGCTGGCGGCGGCGTTCGCGGTGCGGCCGCTCGGCGGTTTTGTGTTCGGCCCGCTCGGCGACCGGATCGGCCGCAAGCGGGTGCTGATGATGACCATCCTGCTGATGGCGACCGCCACGACGGTGAGCGGCGTCCT
>NZ_VYIK01000408.1 GCF_008709575.1 Mycobacterium sp. | reverse complement strand
GCTCAGGGTAGTGGGCGGCGCTGGGCACGCACGAGCCAGAACGCCATCTCGGTCACCGTGGCGTCCTCTTCCCGGCGCACCGTCGACGGCTCCAGCGACACGATGTCCCAGCCCGCCCCGCCGAGGACCTCGCGCAGTGTGTGCTCGGACACCGCCGGGCGCGGCCACCGCGGGTCAGGCGGGTTGGCGTCGCTGAAACAGCTCATCAGCAGCGTCGCACCGGCTCTGGTGGCCCGGTGCACCGCGGCCGCGTAGCGGCGCTTCCCGTCGTCGTCGAGGGTGTGGAACATCCCGGAGTCGATCACGGTGTCGAACGCGTCACGGTAGCCCTCCAGCCTGGTGGCGTCGGCCACCGCGAACGTCACGGTCACCCGGGCATCCGCGGCGCGGCGTTCGGCGGTGATCAGCGCGGTCGGGGAGATGTCGAGCCCGGTGACCGTGAAGCCTTGCCGGGCAAGGTAGACGGCGTTGTCGCCGAGCCCGCAGCCGATGTCGAGCACGTCGCCGTGAATCAGCCCCTGCTCGTACCAGCCGACGACGCTTTCCTTGGGAGCCTTGGTATCCCACGGCGGCGTCGTCACCGCCGGCATGCCCTCGCCCGGGCTCTCGCCACGGTAGAGGGCATCGAAATCGATGCGGGGGAAACCCTCGGTG
>NZ_VYIK01000407.1 GCF_008709575.1 Mycobacterium sp. | reverse complement strand
CGTGGGAACGCGAGTGGTCATACGGCTGGTCGATGATGCGTATCGGAGCGATGCTGCGCCGCCGGTCGATGGCCGACCTCGACGCCTGGTACCAGCGGGCCGGCTGCGCACTGCACGTCGAAGGGCCGCAAGCCGCACGAGAAGGCCGTCGCGCGGCACCTGCTCGAAGAAATCGGCTTCGACCCCGGCCTGGTCGATCAGGCGATCGGCGACCCGACGACCGGTGACGAGGTGATGGCCGACCACCAGCGGGTGGTCGACGCCGGCGGCTTCGGGGTGCCGACCCTGTTTTTCCCCGACGGGCAATGTCTTTTCGGGCCGGTCCTCATCGATCCACCCACCGGCGAGGCAGCCCTACGACTGTGGCATGCCGTCGCCGCCTGGACCGAGTTTCCCCACCTGTACGAACTGCAGCGGCCCAAGACAGCGGGCGACCGGCAGCTGATTGCCCAAACCTTCCGTCCTTACCTGCAGGCACGCGACTGGGTCTCCATCAACCGGGCCCGACCAACAAAATGTCGGCCGGAGTCCTAGGCTGCGGCCCGGTTTCTTTTTGCGCCGACATTTGGCGGTTAAGCTCGCACGATGCGTGCTCGTGCTGCTCGAGCGGCCCGGATCGCGACGACAGCGCTGGCCGGCGTGGCGGCGACGGTGATC
>NZ_VYIK01000406.1 GCF_008709575.1 Mycobacterium sp. | reverse complement strand
GTCATCCCGCCGGCGGTGACCAGCGCGATCGGGATCAGCAGCGAGGCCTATCACGTGCAGGCGGTGGTGCTCGGGGTCATCGCCGGGTCTGCGAGCTTGCTCGGGATCGGATTGCTGATCTACCGGCGCATGACTCGCGGCCCGGTCCGGCTGGCGACCACGCTGTCCGACAAACTGATGTATGTCGTGCTGGTGCTGGCGATCGTCGTCGGTTTGTACTGCACGCTGCTCAGCAGCGGGATCGACGGCGCGGAACATGTGTACCATTACCGCCGCACCGTGGGCGTGTGGTTCCGCGGAATCTTCGATCTGCGCCCGGGCGGGGAAAACATGGTCCACGCACCGCTGGACTATCAACTGCACGCGGCGATCGGGATGGTGCTGTTCTGCCTGTGGCCGTTCACCCGGCTGGTGCACGCGTTCAGCGCGCCGATCGGTTATCTGTTCCGCCCCTATATCGTCTACCGCAGCCGCGCGGCGGTGCGCGGCAGCGAGGCGGCCGACGGCGATCAGCTCGTGGGCTCGGCGCCTCGCAAGCGCGGCTGGTAGCGGGGCTCGACGGGCGCGGTTTTCGCGATCACCGGCCGGCGCTGGCAGAATCACCGGGTGGATTTTCGTAACGTCGCCATCGTCGCGCATGTCGACCACGGCAAGACC
>NZ_VYIK01000405.1 GCF_008709575.1 Mycobacterium sp. | reverse complement strand
CGGCGAGCAGCCCGGCGTCGACGGCGTCACGGATCGCGGCCTGGTTGCCGTCGAGATTCACGCGCTCAGGGTAGTGGGCGGCGCCGGGCACGCACGAGCCAGAACGCCATCTCGGTCAACAGTGCTGTCCTCTTGGCGGCGCACCGTCGATGGCTCCAGCGACACGATGTTCCAGCCCGCCCCGCCGAGGACCTCACCAGTGTGTGCTCGGACACCGCCGGGAGCGGCCATTGCAGGTCGGTTGGGTTGGCGTCTCTGAAACAGCTCATCAGCAGGGTGGCGGCCAGGCAGCAACGGCACGTTTAGTAACGAATCCATAACACCTATCGAACCCATAAAACTTGTCAGACCCCTCGCTTACGCTGCGCACGTGCACCAGACAACGTCGCCAGACAACCGGCCAGTGGGCCGCCAAAACCTCGGTGACCAGGGCGTAGACCCATTGCCGCCTGTCCTCGCCGCTCATTCGCCGAACGACCGGGGCCAGTGGCACACACTACGCGATCACCTAGTCGGAACCGGACGACGAGCCGGTAAATTTGGCGAGGCATTCGGTTCGGCCGACGGCTGTCGGTTCGTCGGCGAAGTCCACGACCTCGGCAAAGCCGATCCCGCTTGGCAGCGCTACCTTGCGGCCGCAGCTGCCGGGAACAAGCT
>NZ_VYIK01000404.1 GCF_008709575.1 Mycobacterium sp. | reverse complement strand
CGGCACCGCCGGTGCCGGTACCGCTGGCGTTGCCGCCCGCGCCGCCGTCAGCACCACTACCGCCGGCACCGCCCATGCCGCCGGTGCCGCCGTTTTCGGTCGTGGCGCTGTAGGCGATGGCGTTGGAGCCGTTGCCGCCGGCGCCGCCGTCACCACCGGTACCCGACGCCCCGCCGGCACCACCGTTGTAGTCACCGGCCAGGGCGTTGCCGCCGGCGCCGCCTTGGCCGGCGCCACCACCGTCACCGCCGTCACCGCCGTCGTAGCCGCCGCTGTTGACGCTGTTGCCGGTGACCTGGAAGCCGTTACCGCCGTTGCCGCCGGCACCGCCGTCACCGGCCGCGCCGCCGTTACCGCCGTCACCGCCCAGCGTGCCGCCGTTACCACCGGCACCGCCTTCACCACCGGTCCCGCCGCCGCCGCCGTTACCGCCGGCGCTGTTGGTCAGTGCAATGCCGTTCGAGCCGGCCCCACCGTCACCACCGAGGCCGCCGTCACCACCGGCGGCCACACCCGCGCCGCCGGTGCCGCCGTCACCGCCGTCACCACCGGCACCGCCGGAATAACCGTTGCCGCTGCTGTCGGTGCCGTAGCCGTTACCGCCGGCGCCGCCGTCACCGCCGTTACCGCCGACCCCACCGGTGCCGACAGTGCCCGC
>NZ_VYIK01000403.1 GCF_008709575.1 Mycobacterium sp. | reverse complement strand
CGTTGGGCAGGTTGGGGTCACCGGTCAGCACGAAGGACACGTCGTCAGAGGGCACACCCTGGGCCGCGAGGTCGGTCATTACCATCCCGGAGATCGTCGAGCTCTGGGAGGCGCCCTTAACGACGATGTCGTTGCCGTCAGCGACTTGCTGGGTGATCGTGGTGGCCAAAATCTGGGTGCCCTGCGCTTCCGAGGTGTCCAGTGGCAGACTCTTGACCCCGGTGTAGAGCGCGTAGTTGCCGGCGGGGTAGAACAAGCCTTGCGGAGTGTAGTGCGGGTAGAGCGGCTCGACGAAGAGATCGAAATTGGTCTGGACGGTGTCGGTGGACGGGATCGGATCTCCGCTGCCGCCCATGATGTACGCGATGTCATCCACGAGCTGGACCGCGCGTGCCTGCACAGGCGGCTTCGGAGTGGTCACCACCGGCACGGTGATGAGACCGGCGCCCGCGACGGCGATGCCTGCGGCGACGTAGCGCCCTGGGGCACGAAACATAGCTGTCTCCTCCGCCGCCGCAATGCTGAGAGATTTCTGAACCTATGCCCAGAAAACAGTAACACCGGCTGACGCAGGCGCGCCGGGCGTCTTACGGGACGATGCTGCTCAGGTCGCCGATCACCGTGGTGACCTGGTCGATCACGGAGAAGATCTCGAATCCG
>NZ_VYIK01000402.1 GCF_008709575.1 Mycobacterium sp. | reverse complement strand
TGAGATACCCCGCACTATTGCCGAGTCGAGCAGGATCGACCGCCGCGGTTTGTTCAGCCAGTACCCGCGTGATGCGGCCGTCGATCTCGACCTCGGGCCGAAAAGTTGCCGCTCGGGCTGATGTTGAAGTCGGCGCAACGAGCCACGTCGATAATGGCAGCTGGTCGGATTGAACCACGACGGCATATCGGGAGCCGGATTGCTCGTGCCCGCGACTGCGACCTGGAGCGTGGAGTCGGAAAACCTCACCACGCACGGAGCGTCTCCATGTCGCGCAGCACCTGCATTGCCTCGGCACGGTCTGACTCGTCCGCAGCGAGGTCCTCTGCCTCGGCGCGAATCGCCGCGGCGGCCTTTTGGCGTGCTGCCTCGATGAGAGCCGCCCTAACCGCCGCAGATATCGATGTCCCGTCCCTGGTCAAGACAGCAAGGGCGCGAGATGCATCCTCATCGGGTCGGAAGGTAATGGTGTCGGCCATAAACGTAGTGTACTACAATTTGTAAGACAGTGGCCCCTTGCGCCAACCTGCTACGAATACGCGGAAATCGAATATGCGGCTTTGCCCGTAAGCCCACCCCGTTAGGTGCATCGATATTGCCTGTTGAGCAGACAATTCTGCGGTGGGGAGTAGGAGCCGGCCAGCACGCCTCTGAAGCCACC
>NZ_VYIK01000401.1 GCF_008709575.1 Mycobacterium sp. | reverse complement strand
GTGTTGTTGTCGGTGCGGGTCACCCGACCACGGTAACGCGGATTGTCCCGCCGTCTACGCCGCCCAGTCGGCACCCGGGCCGGTAGGCTTCAGCGCAGCCCGACGAACAACACGTGAGGTCGCTAGCGATGACAACCGATCCCGGGCGGTGTTCGAGCGCCGCCGGTTTCACCGCCGCAAAGCGCACCTGGTGCTCTCTGCGCTGCGGCACCGGGCCGCCGAGCTGGGGGAGCAGGCGCTGTTTGTACAAGCCCGCACCTACCGGCAAGCGCTGCGGCGGGTGGGCGGCCCGCTCAGCGTATGCCATCCCACGTCGCGGGTGGCGGCGGAGTTCGTCGGGTCGCTGCCCGGTGTGCAGGTGGTGCCGGCGCGGGCTTTCTGCACCGACCGTGAGACGTTCGAACGGTGGGCGCAGCCCGGCCGCCCCCTGTTGCTGGAGCGGTTCTACCGCGACGCCCGCCGCCGGCTGGCGGTGCTGATGGACGGGGACGAACCGACCGGCGGCCGCTGGAATTTCGACGCCGACAACCGCGAGCCACCACCCAAAGACGCGGCGACGCTCGACGTTGTCGGCCCGTGGTGGCCGCAGGAGGACGAGATCGACGAGCGGGTCCGCGCCGATCTGGATCGCTGGGAACGCGAGGGTGTGGTGTCGTTCGTG
>NZ_VYIK01000400.1:454-662 GCF_008709575.1 Mycobacterium sp. | reverse complement strand
GATGTGGTCGATGTGCCCGTGGGTCAGCAGCACCGCGGCCGGGGTCAGCCGATGCTCGTCGAGGATGCGCCGCAGCGGGGCGAAAGCGCCCTGGCCCGGGTCGACGATGACCGCATCGGCTTTCGGGTGCGGCGCCAGCACGTAGCAGTTGCACGCCAGCAACCCGGCGGGAAACGCGCAGACCAACACGCTGCCCAGTTTCCCACTT
>NZ_VYIK01000400.1:0-242 GCF_008709575.1 Mycobacterium sp. | reverse complement strand
GAGCGCCGGCTGCAACGGCGCGCCGAGCAAGCCCGTCGCCGCCGGATCCTGGCGATCGTCGGCGGGTCGCTGGCCGCGGTGGCGGTGATCGCCGTAGTGGCGACCAGCCTGTGGTACGCCGACAAAGCACACCACAAGAAGCCGGCGGCGGCTGGCAGCCCCACCACCGCCACCCCGGCTGCAAGCGCGCCGCCCGGGGTGCCGCCGTTGCCGCCGTTCGCCCCGTCCCCCAGCGTGGGCGC
>NZ_VYIK01000003.1:63604-86572 GCF_008709575.1 Mycobacterium sp. | reverse complement strand
TGCTTCGTGGTCGTTACGTGTCCCCGAAGCTCTCTCATGTGAGCGGGCTGTCGCACCGACGACCATCGGCACATGACAACAACCCTTATCGTGGACCCTTCTCGTAGACGCGCGTTCCTGATTGTCACGCGCTGCCCCGTGCCCGACAAGTCAGGGCACACGCTGTCGGCTTTTCCGGACTCCACGACTGTCGCTTGAATCCAGTAGGCGCCGAGCCGACGGCGTCACAGGCTGCCATGGCTGGCCAGCCAGACGCTCGCGATGCGAAGATCTGTCTTTCGGCCAGGGTGTCGTAGTCGCGGTCGTAGTGCAGCCACGCCGTAGGCCTCGGCCAAGCTCGCGCTGGCCCGGCTGAGGGGTCGGGCACGGCCAAGGCCGGGTTGTCCGAATTCATAACGCCGGCACGTCGAAATGGAACGGGATGATGTCGCCGGGATCGAAGGGTACGGCGGGGTTGAGGATGGCTTTGTCAATAGCGGTGACACCGGAATCGGCGGGGAAGTCGATCAGCGCGATGGGCCCCAGCACGGTGATGAGTTCGTCATAGATCGAACCGCTCGGGGTGCTTTCCCAGACGTTGTAGGCCGCGCCGAGCAGGTTCGTCACGGCAAAGTAAGTGTCATCTGCCGGACAAGTCCCGCTGGAGCAGCCGGTGACCTCAAATGAGGCGCTTTGGATGAACGGCAGCTCCACAACGACCATGTTGGTGGTCATTTCGCCTTGTTCGACGGCGCTGGGACCGGTGCCGCTGTAGATGTACATGTCTTGGGTGTCGAGCACGAATGTCGGCGTCAGTCCGAAGACATCCAAAGTGGCCGCGCCGCCGAAGGCGGCCAGCAGCGGCGGCGCGCCGAGCGTCAGCGGGTCGGGGTTGTAGCCCTGGATACCGGCCGAGGTCACGGGGTAGAAGGTCTGGTCGTCGATGGAGAAAGCCGTCGTCGCCGGGGTGAGCGAACTGGTGGGAGGAGGGATGAGGTTGTCGTGGAGCTGGGTGGCTTGCTCGGAGACCAGGTCGGCGAAAACGGTCCCCGGGTCGACCTCGGCGACGCCCCCCGAGTTGACGTTGAAAAAGGCCGGCACGGTGGTGTCGCCCAGCGGGCTGGTGAAGGTGAGGGTGGCGGGCCCGTCACCGGGCGGGGGCGCGACATAGATTTCGGAGCCGAAGCCGATGTTGAAGGGGGCGAGGTTGGTGACGGCGAAATCCGTTCCCACGGGCGGACAGCCGGGATTGCCACAGGTGGAGGTGACGATATTGTTCACGTCGGTCAGGCCCAATACTCTGGCCATCACCACGGTGTCATCGATGGTGCCCTCATCGGTGCCGGCACTGTTGTAGACGGTGAAATCCTGGGTGATAAGAGGGATTTTGATAGAGATGCCTAAGACGGACAGGTCCACGTTTGCGCCGGCGGCGGCCAAAAGCGGCGGAAACATCGCGTCGATAGGCGCCGTCGAATAGGTGTCGTTGACGGGAGCGAGAATGGCGTCCATGCCGGGGACGTCGATGGTGAAAGCATCGGGATTGATCCCGGTGTCGCCGGATGTCGCCACCAGGTTGGCGTAGGCCGCGGCTTGGCTCAGGGTCGCCGGCACGCTCGAGCTGCTGAAATTCTGGGTCAACAGCGCCGACAGGTTGAGTTCTTCGCCGTATTTGTCTAACGGAATCGGGCTCGCGATGCTGAACTGCTGACCGTTGGGCAACACGAAAATGTCGTTGACGCCGCTGGGGGTGGCTTCGTAGACGTTGTAGTAGATGCCGGCACCGTTTATCCCGACGGATAGGCCTCGGAAGATGTCGTATACCGCTCCAACCGGCGGCAGGTCCGCGTGTGTATAGCCTTCCTCACCGGTCGCCGAATCAATAGTGAATTCGTAACTGGTCATGCCCAGGACCTGGATCATGCTCTCGTAGCCCGTCACGTTACCCATGTAGTCGCCGGCCGAGTTGTAGACGGTGAAGTCTTGCGTGTCGAGCGAATCCTCGACCGGGACAAAGCCCGCCAGCGTGGTGTCGAGCACCGCGCCGTTGGCGGTGAACAGCGGCGGAACAGAACCGAGCGGCGGTGTGAGGAAGGAGCTCCAGCCCTCGGTGCCGCCGAAGCACAACGAGAAAATGCACGTCGGAAACGAGGTGACGGGGTCGAAGGTATACGGGCCGAGGGTGAATGCGTCGGTGCCGGTGGCGCTGGGGCCGGACAGCAGATCTATCGGGGTGGACAGCGGGTGCACCGGGCTTGGCCCCGCGGCCTGGGCAACGCCGATAGCGGCCGCCGCCGCAATGGCCAATACTGCACCCCCCCGTCTCATGCCCGGCGGCAAGGACGCCGAGGGCAGCACGTGGACGTCGCTGGTCACCGGGTGCTGATCGACGGAATGTCGCCAACGGGGGCGGTCGGATCGATCTTGTCGGGCCTTGCGCGGAAAGTGCCGGCGTGTCCTGGCGGGTCGGTGCTTGGCCATCTTCATCTCCCGTCAGGACAGATGAACGTTTATGACGTCACGGTCGCGGGTCGGCGGCGGCGGCGACGCCATCCCGATTCGGCGGACAACACCCCCCGCCCCGCCGACGGACATCATCCGGTGACCCTATGACATCTTCGACCTGCGACGGGATGATTGACAATATCTGTTGTCCACGCGGCCCTCATGGACCCAGCACGGTAACCAGTACCCACGGTTACTGTCAACACCCGGGCGTCGGTGTCGCTGATCTAAGACCCGGTTCCGCGACGCCGCCGACGCGGCACGTCAGGCCGCCTCGACGTCGCCAATGCCGCGAGCGTGACGCCAACGTCACGACGGGCGGCGAGCGTGACGCCAACGTCACGGTCGCTAGGCAGGGTCAAGGCAAGAAAATGTCCGGAACGACGACAACAGTGAAGAACACGGCACCGAATTCAGCGCCGAGTCAGTCGGCCGGACAGTACGTTGAACCAAAGACTTCGGTCGCGGGTCCCGACAACCTGGGAACAAATGGCGCAGATCTGCCGTTGACCCGAGCAAGAACATGAGTCGATCAAGCTCAACCTTGAGTTGACAGCACGGCCTCGGCAGGGGCAGACTTGAGCGGAGCTGACTCAGCATAGTGCACCACGCAGCCCAACGTTAGGGAGGATTCACCATGGCTCGTGCGGTCGGTATCGACCTTGGGACCACCAACTCCGTCGTCTGTGTCCTCGAGGGCGGTGACCCCACCGTCATCGCCAACTCCGAGGGCTCCCGCACCACCCCGTCGGTCGTCGCGTTCGCGCGCAACGGCGAGGTGCTGGTCGGCCAGCCCGCCAAGAACCAGGCGGTGACCAACGTCGACCGCACCGTGCGGTCGGTCAAGCGCCACATGGGCACCGACTGGTCGATCGAAATCGACGGCAAGAAGTACACCGCGCAGGAGATCAGCGCCCGCATCCTGATGAAGCTGAAGCGCGACGCCGAAAGCTACCTGGGTGAAGACATCAGCGACGCGGTGATCACCGTGCCCGCCTACTTCAACGACGCTCAACGTCAGGCGACCAAGGAAGCCGGCCAGATCGCCGGGCTGAACGTGCTGCGCATCGTCAACGAGCCGACCGCCGCGGCCCTGGCCTACGGCCTGGACAAGGGCGAGAAGGAACAGACCATCCTGGTGTTCGACCTGGGTGGCGGCACCTTCGACGTCTCGCTGCTGGAAATCGGCGAGGGCGTCGTGGAAGTTCGCGCCACCTCCGGTGACAACCACCTCGGCGGCGACGACTGGGACCAGCGCATCGTCAACTGGCTGGTCGACAAGTTCAAGGCGACCAGCGGCATCGACCTCACCAAGGACAAGATGGCCATGCAGCGGCTGCAGGAGGCCGCCGAGAAGGCCAAGATCGAACTGAGCTCGAGTCAGAGCACGTCGATCAACCTGCCCTACATCACCGTCGACGCCGACAAGAACCCGCTGTTCCTCGACGAGCAGCTGACCCGCGCGGAGTTCCAGCGCATCACCCAGGACCTGCTGGACCGCACCCGTCAGCCGTTCCAGTCGGTGATCAAGGACGCCGGGATCTCGGTCGCTCAGATCGACCATGTCGTGCTGGTGGGCGGGTCCACTCGGATGCCCGCGGTGACCGACCTGGTCAAGGAACTGACCGGCGGCAAGGAGCCCAACAAGGGCGTCAACCCCGACGAGGTGGTCGCCGTCGGCGCCGCGCTGCAAGCCGGCGTGCTCAAGGGTGAAGTCAAAGACGTTCTGCTGCTCGACGTCACGCCGCTGAGCCTGGGTATCGAGACCAAGGGCGGCGTGATGACCAAGCTCATCGAGCGCAACACGACGATCCCGACCAAGCGGTCGGAGACCTTCACCACCGCCGACGACAACCAGCCGTCGGTGCAGATCCAGGTCTACCAGGGCGAGCGCGAGATCGCCGCGCACAACAAGCTGCTCGGCAGCTTCGAGCTGACCGGTATTCCGCCGGCGCCGCGCGGTGTCCCGCAGATCGAGGTCACCTTCGACATCGACGCCAACGGGATCGTGCACGTCACGGCCAAGGACAAGGGCACCGGCAAGGAAAACACGATCAAGATCCAGGAGGGCTCCGGCCTGTCCAAGGAGGAGATCGAGCGGATGATCAAGGACGCCGAGGCGCACGCCGAGGAGGACCGCAAGCGCCGCGAGGAAGCCGACGTCCGCAACCAGGCCGAGACGCTGGTCTATCAGACCGAGAAGTTCGTCAAGGAGCAACGTGAGGCCGAGGGCGGCCCGAAGGTCCCCCAGGACACGCTGAACAAGGTCGACGCGGCGGTCGCAGAAGCGAAGTCGGCGCTGGCCGGCACCGACATCGGCGCGATCAAGTCCGCGATGGAGAAGCTGGGCCGGGAGTCGCAGGCGCTCGGCCAGGCGATCTATGAGGCAACCCAGGCCACGCAGGCCGCTGGTGCCGCCGGCGACGGGTCGGGCGGCGCCGAGGATGTGGTGGACGCGGAGGTGGTTGATGATGACCGGGAGGCCAAGTGACGGAAGGCAACTCACACGAGCAGGTGACTGTTACCGATAAGCGGCGGATCGATCCCGAGACCGGCGAGGTGCGTCACATGGCTTCCAGCGCGCCACCTGCTCCGCGGCCGGAAGGCGAGACCAACGCCACGGCGCAGGCCACCGCCGACAAGGTCGCCGAGTTGACCGCCGATCTGCAGCGGGTACAAGCCGACTACGCCAACTACCGCAAGCGTGCCCTGCGCGAACAGCAGGCCGCCGCCGACCGGGCCAAGGCCGGCGTCGTCAGCCAACTGCTGGGCGTGCTCGACGATCTCGAGCGGGCGCGCCGCCACGGCGATCTGGAGTCGGGGCCGCTGAAGTCGGTCGCCGACAAGCTGACGAGCGTGCTGACCGGGCTGGGCCTGACCGCGTTCGGCGCCGAAGGCGAGGACTTCGACCCCGCGCTGCACGAGGCCGTTCAGCACGAGGGCGACGGGGCTCAGGACTCCAAGCCGGTGGTCGGCAACGTGTTGCGGCAGGGATACAAGCTCGGCGATCAGGTGCTGCGGCATGCCCTGGTCGGCGTGGTCGACACGATTACCGACGAGACCGTCGTCGATACCGGGGTAGCTGCCGAGGCGACCGAGCCGGCCGATAACGACACCGACACCGGTGAGCAGGCCGCAGAATCGTAAACCGATGCAGAATTAGCGAGCGCACACTTGAGGAGGGTGAGAGGGGGTGACGCGCAATGGCCCAACGCGAGTGGGTCGAAAAGGACTTCTATAAGGAGCTGGGCGTCTCCCCCGACGCCAGCCAGGACGAGATCAAACGCGCCTACCGCAAGCTGGCCGCCGAGTTCCACCCGGACCGCAATCCGAACAACCCGCGCGCTGCGGAGCGGTTCAAGGCCATCTCCGAGGCCAACAGTGTGTTGTCGGACGAGGCCAAGCGCAAAGAGTACGACGAAACTCGTCGGCTGTTCGCCGGCGGCGGGTTCGGTCGCCGGTTCAACGGCGCTCCCGGCGGCGGGTTCACCGGCTTCGGCATGGGCGGTGACGGCGTCGAGTTCAATCTCAACGATCTCTTCGACGCTGCCGGCCGCACCGGCGGGGCCAATATCGGCGACCTCTTCGGTGGCTTGTTCGGGCGCGGCGCCGCGCCCCGTCCGAGCCGGCCGCGGCGTGGCAACGACCTGGAGACCGAAGCCGAGCTGAGCTTCATCGAGGCCACCAAGGGCGTGGCGATGCCGTTGCGGCTCACCAGCCCCGCGCCGTGCACCAACTGTCACGGCAGCGGCGCCCGACCGGGCACCAGCCCGAAGGTCTGCCCCACCTGTAACGGGTCGGGTGTGATCAGCCGCAACCAGGGCGCTTTCGGCTTCTCCGAGCCGTGTACGGATTGCCGCGGCACCGGCTCGATCATCGAGTACCCCTGCGACCAGTGCAAGGGGACCGGTGTCACGACCCGCACCCGCACCATCAACGTGCGGATCCCACCCGGCGTCGAGGACGGACAGCGGATCCGGCTGGCCGGTCAGGGCGAGGCGGGACTGCGCGGCGCCCCGTCGGGCGACCTGTACGTCACCGTGCATGTGCGCCCCGACAAGGTCTTCGGACGCGACGGCGACGACCTGACCATCACGGTGCCGGTCAGCTTCGCTGAATTGGCGTTGGGCACCACACTATCGGTGCCGACGCTGGACGGCCGGGTCGGTGTCCGGGTGCCCAAGGGCACCGCCGACGGCCGCACCCTGCGGGTCCGCGGGCGCGGCGTGCCCAAGCGCACCGGCGGTCACGGCGACCTGCTGGTCACCGTGAAAGTCGCGGTGCCGCCGAACCTGGAAGGCGCCGCCAAGGAGGCGCTGGAGGCCTACGCCGCCGCCGAGCGAGCCAGTGGATTCGACCCCCGGGCCGGATGGGCAGGTAACCGCTGATGGCCCACAAAGACGAGTCGCGCACGTTTATGATCTCGGTGGCCGCGGAGCTGGCCGGGATGCATGCGCAGACTCTGCGCACCTACGACCGGCTGGGGTTGGTCACCCCGCGGCGCAGTTCCGGTGGGGGGCGCCGATATTCGCAGCGCGACGTCGAGCTGCTCCGCGAGGTGCAGCGGCTCTCCCAGGACGAGGGCGTCAACCTGGCCGGAATCAAACGGATTATCGAGCTGACCAGAAAGGTCGAATCGTTGCAGGCCCGGCTGAAGGAGATGTCCACCGAGATCGAGGAGTTGCGCGCCAAGCAGCGTCGCGATCTCGCGGTGCTGCCCAAGAGCACCGCGGTCGTGGTCTGGCAACCCCGCCGCTAGGTCCTGCGATGCTCAGCTGACCCGGATCGAAAACTGCGTGACCGCCGAATCACCCGGCCGCACAGTTCGGTAGCCCCCGCGCCGCAGCGCGTCGGTCGGCGCGGCCATCGGCTCGAAGCACACCACGTCCTCGTCCCGTGGCGCGTAGATCTGCGCCGCCGGATACCCGTGGTCGAAGTGCACCTCGATACGCCGACCGCCACCGGATACCGCGAACACCGCGCCGACGGGGACTTCGTCGTATCCGTCGTCGAAAGCCCTGTCCCCCAACGGCTCAACGGCTGCCGGCCGGCGCGACGACGCGCCGGTCGGCAGTCCCCGCCCGTCGAGAGCCAGCTGCCGCATCGGCGGGGTTTCGATAACCCACTCGCTTCGCGCCACGTGGGGCAGCTGCAGGTACGGGTGAAATCCGAAGCACAGCGGGACTGACGTTTTCCCGGTGGGGGTCACCGTGGCGCGCACAGTCAGCGTGCGTTCGGCGAGCCGCACACTCAGCGCCAGCACATGAGGAAACGGAAAGCTGGCCAGCAATTCCGGATCGGCGCCGAAGTCCACTTCGGCGGCCAGCTCGTTCGCCGATTCAGTGATCACCCGCCAGTGCCGATACCCGGCCAGCACACCGTGAATGGGCAGCCCGTTAGGGTCGGGCCGAACTCCGCCCCGGCCCACAGCCAGGGTGACCGTCTTTCCTTCCGCCGTATAAGTAGTGTCGCCCAGTCGGTTTGCCCACGGGTACAAGATCGGGATGCCCATCGTCTTCGCGTCGGCGAGGTAGGCGTCCAGTCCGTGACGCCGGCCGAGCAGCTGCACACCGGAGTCGGTCAGTGACGAGCCGATCATGCCGGCGTCCGGCACGAACTGGGCCCGGATCGACGACGACGGGTCGCGCAGTGTGACGAAGTGCACGGCCGCCAGCCTACGATCTCAGCGGGACAGCGGGTCGTGCTGGATGCGCTCGGGCGGAGCTCCTTTGGCGATCAGCGCGGCCTTGGTGGCGCGCACCATCGCGGGGCCCCCGCAAATCAGGATTTGCCGGTCACCCCAGGCGCCGTACCGGGTCACCACGTCAGGCAACCGGCCGATCTGGCGCACATGCAGCCCACGCGGGGGTGTGACGTCGGGGTAGTCGGTGGCCCACGGCGGATCGCCGCCGTATTCGGAGACCGGGCACACCGAAAGCCAGGGATTGTGCGCGGCGATCCGCCACAGGGTGGGCAGGTCATAGAGCTCGCAGGGGTAACGGGCCCCGAAGAACAGGTGCACCCGCGGGTTTTCGCCGAAGCGGGCGAGGTCCATGACGATCGAGCGCAATGGCGCCAGACCGGTGCTGCCGGCCACCATCAGCACGTCGGCGCCGTCGCGGTCGACCCGCAAGCCGCCGTGCGGGCCGGACAGCCGCCACCGGTCGCCGGGACCGGTTTCGGCGACGATGGCGGTGCTGACCAGTCCGCCGGGCACCGCCCGCACGTGAAACTCGATGGCACCGCCATTGTCCGGCGGGATGGCCGGCGTCAGGTAACGCCAGCGCCGCGGGCATTGCGGTACCGCGACGTTGACGTACTGGCCCGGTTGGTAGGGCAGCGGTCGGTCCAGTGCCAGCCGGACCACCGCCACATCCCGCGACACCCGCAGGTGCTCGACGACGGTGCCGTCGAACCAGGGTGGTCCGTCGTCGGCGTCGGCGGCGCCGGTCATCACCCCGGTGATCAGGTTCAGCGACTGGCGGGCGGCGTCGTCGACGGCGCCGGTCCACATGTCGGCCAGCTCAGTGCGCAATGTCGCATACAGCGCCTGCCGCAACGTGTCGTAATGCGCCGCGACGACCCCGTATTTGCGATGATCACGGCCAAGTTGCGCCAAAAACGCCACCGGCGCCTCGGCGCGCTGGGCGACCAGCTCGCCGTAGACCCAGTTCAGTGCGTGGGCGAACGCGGCTCGCTGGTCGGCCATATCGGGTGGAAACAGGTCACGCACGGCGACGTCGAGGGAAAACCAGCGGGTGTAGAACCGGCCGACCAGACTGTCGGCATCGCACGCGGCCTCGCCCGCGAAGGCGGCGTGCAACACCCGCAGGGCATCTGTGTCGGTAAGGCCCACGGGCCAGAATTCTAGGTGCGACGCTGTGTCATCCGTCGCCGCCCAGCGCTTGACGAAGCACCCGTGTAAGTGCTAAGAAACACTTAACCAATTCTCAGATTTGGAGGGGCCATGATGAGCCCGCGAGTCCGGCTGGTCAGCCTTGGCCTGTTGGCGGCCGGCGGCGCCGGCTTGCTGGGCTTGACGTCGATGACCAATGCAGCGTCGGCGTTCGCCGACGACGTGACCTTGGTGTTCGGCGGCAGCGGGCTGCCGATCCCGTCCCAGCAGATCGTGGACAACGTCACCAACCTGTTCGTCACACCGTCACCGGGGCTCGGGGACTTCACCGTCGAAAACGCCCAGAGCGCGTTCACGCCCGAGGGGTTCTACCCCACCGACCCGCTCACCGGTGTCAAGAGCCTGCCCGCCGGCCCGTCGGAGGAGCAGGGCCTGTACATGATGAACTCCTATATCGACCAGCAGGTCGCGGACGGCAACAACGTCGTGGTGTTCGGCTACTCCCAAAGCGCCGGCATCGCCACCGAGGAGCAGGAGAACCTGGCCACCGATCTGGCCAACAAGGTGCCCGGGACGCCAACGCCGGATCAGGTGCAGTTCGTGCTGATCGGCGATCCCGCCGGCGAGGGCTCGTCGCTGCCCGACACGCCCTACACCACCGACATCTACGCGCTGCAATACGACGGTGTGACCCAGCCGCCGGCCTATCCGATCAACGTCCTGGCCGACCTCAACGCCGCCGCGGGCTTCCTCTACGTGCACTCCAGTTATCCGGCGTTGACCGAAGCCCCGGCAGACCAGGTAGCACCCAGCGGTGACGTTCTCCTGACCACGCTGAACAGCGCGGCCGGCGGCACCATCAACTACTACCTGATCCCCACCGAGAACCTGCCGCTGCTGGATCCCATCCGGGGGCTTGCCGTGATCGGGCAGCCGATTGCCGACCTGCTGCAGCCGGACCTGAAGGTCCTCGTCGACCTGGGCTATGGCGCCAACAACCTCGGCTACGTCGCACCGTCGTTGGAGCCCTACCCGCTCGGGGTGTTCCCGGATGTGGACCCGCTGACCGTGCTCGGTGAGCTGGCCACCGGCGCCGAGCAGGGGTTCAGCGCGTTCCTTGGCGATCTGCCTGCGGTGCCCGGCAACCTGGTGGCGTTCCTCGAGGCGGCTCCGTCGGAAATCATCGACGGGCTGACCCACCTCAACCAGGTCAACTACATCACGATCCTGTCGTCGATCCTGGGCCCGGGCGCGGAGCTGGTGCTTCAGGGCGAGTACCAACCGGTCGCCGACTTGGCGCCGCTGCTCCCGGTCCCGACGGGCCCGGCAGCGCCGCTGGTCGACTTCATCAACGCCGTGACCAGCGCGGTTTCCTTCGACTACGCGACGCTGCTGCCGACGGCCGACAACCTGGTCACCATCGCCGAGCTGCCGCTCTTGGACGCCGGCGTCTTCGCGCAGTACCTGGGTCAGGGCAACATCGTCGACGCGCTCGGTTTGCCGGTAGCGCTGGACACCGGCGAACTGGTGCAGTTGCTTGCCACCGAGATCTTTGTGGTGGGCAATGCGGTCGTGCACACCATCGGGGATTTCACCGCCCTGATTCCCTGAAATCCGGGCGAGCTGCCGGGCGGTTGGTGTTTGCGGCGCAGTGTCGCGGCCGGCCTTCGACGACCGCGTGCATCGGCAGCGCCCCGGGTACGCCAAACTTGAGTGGAACATACTCAACCTTGACGGCGTTGGACAACGCGACAAGCATTTTTGATACTCCTTCCGACCTGAACGGAGATCGTCGTGGACTCTTTCAACCCGACCACCAAGACTCAGGCGGCGCTGACATCGGCCCTGCAGGCGGCTTCGGCTGCCGGGCATCCCGAGATCCGGCCCGCTCATCTGCTGTTGGCGCTGCTGACGCAGAACGACGGGATCGCCGCGCCGCTGCTGGAGGCCGTCGGCGTCGAGCCTGCCACCATCCGTGCTGAAGCCCAGCGCCTGCTGGATCGGTTGCCGCAGATCACCGGCGCCAGCTCGCAGCCCCAGCTGTCCCGGGAATCGCTGGCCGCGATCACCACCGCGCAGCACCTGGCCACCGAGTTGGACGACGAGTACGTCTCCACCGAGCACCTGATGGTCGGGCTGGCCACCGGCGACTCCGACGTCGCCAAGCTGCTGACGGGCCACGGCGCCTCGCCGCAAGCCTTGCGGGAGGCGTTCGTCAAGGTGCGCGGCAGCGCGCGAGTGACCAGCCCCGAGCCCGAGGCCACCTACCAGGCGCTGGAGAAGTACTCCACCGACCTGACCGCGGCCGCCCGGGAGGGCAAGCTGGACCCGGTCATCGGCCGCGACACCGAGATCCGCCGGGTCGTGCAGGTGCTCTCCCGGCGCACCAAGAACAACCCGGTGCTCATCGGTGAGCCCGGCGTCGGCAAGACCGCGATCGTGGAGGGCCTGGCCCAGCGCATCGTCGCCGGCGACGTGCCCGAAAGCCTGCGCGACAAGACCATCATCGCCCTGGATCTCGGCTCGATGGTGGCCGGCTCGAAGTACCGTGGCGAGTTCGAGGAGCGGCTCAAGGCGGTGCTCGAGGACATCAAGAACTCCGCGGGGCAGATCATCACGTTCATCGACGAGCTGCACACCATCGTCGGCGCCGGCGCGACCGGCGAAGGGTCGATGGACGCCGGCAATATGATCAAGCCGATGCTGGCCCGCGGGGAGCTGCGCCTGGTCGGCGCCACCACCCTCGACGAGTACCGCAAGTACATCGAAAAAGACGCCGCGCTGGAGCGTCGGTTCCAGCAGGTGTACGTCGGCGAGCCGTCGGTCGAGGACACCATCGGCATCCTGCGCGGCCTGAAAGACCGCTACGAGGTGCACCACGGGGTACGCATCACCGATTCCGCGCTGGTTGCCGCCGCCACGCTGAGCGACCGCTACATCACCGCCCGGTTCCTGCCGGACAAGGCGATCGACTTGGTCGACGAGGCGGCGTCCCGGTTACGCATGGAAATCGACTCCCGTCCCGTCGAAATCGACGAGGTCGAGCGCCTGGTGCGCCGACTGGAGATCGAAGAGATGGCGCTGGCCAAAGAGGAGGACGAGGCGTCGGCGGAGCGGCTGGCGAAGCTGCGCGCCGAGCTGGCCGACCAGAAGGAGAAGCTGGCCGAACTCACCACCCGCTGGCAGAACGAGAAGAACGCCATCGACACCGTGCGCCAACTCAAAGAACAGCTCGAGACGCTGCGCGGGGAGTCCGAGCGCGCCGAGCGCGACGGCGACCTGGCCAAGGCCGCCGAGCTGCGCTACGGCCGCATCCCCGAATTGGAGAAGAAGCTTGAGGCCGCGCTGCCGCAGGCGCAGGCCCGCGAGGCGATGATGCTCAAGGAAGAGGTCGGCCCCGACGACATCGCCGAGGTCGTGTCGGCGTGGACCGGCATCCCGGCCGGGCGGCTGCTGGAAGGCGAGACCGCCAAACTGCTGCGGATGGAAGACGAACTGGGCAAGCGGGTCGTCGGCCAGAAGAAGGCGGTCCGAGCCGTTTCCGATGCGGTGCGCCGCAGCCGGGCCGGGGTCGCCGACCCGAACCGCCCGACCGGGGCGTTCATGTTCCTCGGCCCGACCGGTGTCGGCAAGACCGAGCTGGCCAAGGCGCTGGCCGAATTCCTGTTCGACGACGAGCGGGCGATGGTGCGCATCGACATGAGCGAGTACGGCGAGCGGCACTCGGTGGCCCGGCTGATCGGTGCGCCGCCCGGCTACGTCGGCTACGAGTCCGGCGGCCAACTCACCGAGGCGGTGCGTCGCCGGCCCTACACCGTGGTGCTGTTCGACGAGATCGAAAAGGCTCACCAGGACGTGTTCGACGTGCTGTTGCAGGTCCTCGACGAGGGTCGGCTCACCGACGGGCAGGGCCGCACGGTCGACTTCCGCAACACCATCTTGATCCTGACCTCCAACCTCGGGTCGGGCGGCACCGAGGAGCAGGTCATGGCGGCGGTGCGGGCCACGTTCAAGCCGGAGTTCATCAACCGGCTCGACGACGTGCTGATCTTCGATGCGCTCAAGCCCGAGGAATTGGTGCAGATCGTCGACATTCAGCTGGCCCAGCTGGGTAAACGGCTGGCGCAGCGCCGGCTGCAGCTCGACGTGTCGCTACCGGCCAAGCAGTGGCTGGCGCAGCGCGGATTCGACCCGGTCTACGGAGCGCGTCCGCTGCGGCGGTTGGTGCAGCAGGCCATCGGCGACCAGTTGGCCAAGATGTTGCTGGCCGGTCAGGTCCACGACGGCGACACCGTGTCGGTCGACGTCAGCCCCGACGGCGAGTCGCTGGTCCTGGGCTGAGTTCCCGGCGACTTGACATGGCCGCACGATTGTCACGAGGCTGATGCGCGGTTGTGACCTGGTCGCATTCCCGGCGACCAGCCGATAGCGGTTAGGCTGTAAGCAATGGTCCCGCTCTGGTTTACGCTGTCCGCGCTGTGCTTCGTCGGCGCGGCGGTGCTGCTGTACGTCGACATCGATCGACGTCGCGGCCGGGGCCGTCGCCGCAAGTCGTGGGCGCGCTCGCACGGGTTCGACTACGAACCGGAAAACGCCGAAATCCTCAAGCGTTGGCAGCGCGGGGTGATCTCGACCGTCGGCGATATCCCGGCGCGCAACGTGGTGTTGGGTCAGATCCGCGGCGAGGCAGTCTACGTCTTCGACCTCGACGAGGTCGCCACGGTCATCGCACTGCACCGCAAGGTGGGCACCAACGTCGTGGTCGATATGCGGCTCAAGGGCTTGAAAGAACCTCGGGAGAACGACATCTGGTTGCTGGGTGCGATCGGCCCGCGGATGGTGTATTCCACCAACCTGGATGCGGCCCGGCGGGCCTGCGACCGGCGCATGGTCACCTTCGCGCACACCGCGCCGGACTGCGCGGAGATCATGTGGAACGAGGAGAACTGGACGCTGGTCAGCATGCCGATCACCTCGACTCGCGCTCAGTGGGACGAGGGCCTGCGCACGGTGCGGCAATTCAACGATCTGCTGCGGGTGCTGCCGCCGGTGCCGCAGCCGGCCGGCCAGGGACGGTCGGCTCAGCGCCGGCACGCCGCGCCGAGTCGTCCGCTGGAGCCGGCAGGCCGCGCAGACCTGCCGCCCCGCAGCGCCGACGCCGCGGCGGGATTGGAGCAGGCCCGGCCGGCCCCGACCCAACCTGCCCGCGCGGAGCACCGCCCCGACACCGCGGTCCAGCGACCGCCGTCGGGCGGCAACGGCCACCAGGCCGCCTATCACCAGCGGTGACGGTCGACAGCTACGCTGTCGGTCATGCCGCGTCCCGTCGCCTTGATCACCGGGCCCACGTCGGGAATCGGTGCCGGCTACGCCCGTCGCTACGCCGCCGATGGCTACGACCTGGTGCTGGTCTCCCGCGATGTCGGCCGGCTCACGCAACTGGCGGCCGAGCTGCGTGACGAGGCCGACCGCACCGTCGAGGTGCTGCCCGCCGACCTGGCCCGATCAGACGACCGCAGCAAAGTCGCCCAGCGGCTGGCCGCCGGGGTCGACGTCTTGGTCAACAACGCCGGCTTCGGCACTGCGGGCGAGTTCTGGACCGCCGATCCCGCGCTGCTGCAAGCCCAGCTCGACGTCAACGTGACCGCGGTGATGCAGCTGAGCCGCGCCGCGCTGCCGCCGATGCTCGACGCCGGTGCCGGCACCATCGTCAACGTCGCCAGCGTCGCCGGTCTGCTCTCCGGCCGGGGATCGACGTACTCGGCGTCCAAGGCGTGGGTGGTGTCGTTCACCGAAGGCCTGGCCGGCGGGCTGTCCGGTACCGGCGTCGGGGTGCACGCGGTGTGTCCCGGTTTTGTGCACACCGAGTTTCATCGCCGGGCCGGGATCGACATGGCGTCGCTGCCGTCGTTCCTGTGGCTGGAGGTCGACGAGGTGGTCCGGGAGAGCCTCGCGGACATCGCGCGCGGCAAGGTGATCAGCGTCCCCGGTGTGCAGTACAAGATTCTTGTCGGCCTCGTGCGGATGCTGCCGCGAAGCCTGGGGCGCGTCGCCACCAACCGATTCGGTCGTGGCCGTGGCCGGACTTGAGCGCGCCGAGCTGGCTGAGCTGGTGCGCCGGCTCTCGGTGGTGCACGGCCGGGTCACCCTGTCGTCGGGCCGACAAGCCGACTACTACGTCGACCTGCGTCGCGCGACGCTGCACCATCGGGCGGCCCCGCTGATCGGGCGGCTGATGCGCGAACTCACCGCCGATTGGCACTACGCAGCGGTGGGCGGACTGACACTGGGCGCGGACCCGGTCGCCGTCGCGGTCATGCACGCGCCGGGCCGTCCCATCGACGCGTTTGTGGTGCGTAAGTCGGTGAAATCCCATGGCATGCAACGTCGCATCGAGGGACCCGAGGTCACCGGTCGGCGGGTGCTGGTCGTCGAGGACACCAGCACCACCGGCGCCTCGGCGCTGACTGCGGTGCGGGCCGTGCTCGACGCCGGCGGCGAGGTGGTCGGCGTGGCGACGGTGGTCGACCGCGCCACCGGCGCTGCCGAAGCCATTCGAGCCGCAGGACTGCCCTACCGAAGCGTGCTGGGGTTGTCGGATCTCGGGCTGCATGACTGAGCTGGGCCCCACCGAATGGGGCGCACCGGCGGGCGGCGTCGGCCCGTGGGTGGGCGACGTCCCAGACGATCCGCGATACGACCCGACGCTGCTGCGCGACGGCGACGCCCGCAACGTCGTCGACGCCTACCGGTACTGGACCCGGGAGGCGATCATCGCCGACGTCGACAGTCGCCGGCACCGGCTGCACGTCGCGATCGAGAACTTCGGCCACGACGCCAACATCGGCGCGGTGGTGCGCACCGCCAACGCGTTCGCGGTGCACACCGTGCACATCGTGGGCCGGCGGCGGTGGAATCGCCGCGGCGCCATGGTCACCGATCGCTACCAGCGACTGCGCCACCATGACCGCATCGCCGACCTGCTCGACTTCGCGGCAGGTGCCGGCCTGACTGTGGTCGCCGTCGACAACGTTCCCGGCGCTGCCCGGCTGGAGGCGACCGGATTGCCGCGGGACTGTCTGATGGTGTTCGGCCAGGAGGGGCCGGGACTGACCGACGAGGCGCAGGCGGGCGCCGCGCTGACCGTGTCGATCGCGCAGTTCGGCTCGACTCGCAGTATCAACGTCGCGGTTGCCGCCGGGATCGCCATGCACGCCTGGATACTCCAGCACGGCGACATCGCCAAGGCGTGGTGAAATCGTGCAGTGTCAGCGGCGCGCCAATGCGGTCGCCCGGTCGGCGGCTTGCCGAATCGGTCCGCGCCACAGGTCGCCGTGGCCGGGAGCCAGGACCTCGGTGTCGAGCAGCGTCAGGGCCGCCAGGCTGCGCACACAATCCTCCTGGCTGTGGCTGAACAGCGCCGGCAGCAGCTGCGGGCCGCCGCGCGCCAGCAGCGGGTGCCCGGTGACCAGCGCATCTCCGCTGGCCAGCACGCCGTCGACCAGATACGAGCAGTGCCCCCCGGTATGCCCGGGGGTGGGGATGGCCATCGGCCGGCCGGGCAACCGGGCGGCGATGTCGGGGGTCAACGGCTGCGCCGACGGGATGCCGTCCCGGCTCAGGCCACCCTTGCGCACCACATGCGCAGCCCACGCCGCCCAGCGGGGCCGCCAGATCCGCAGCGCGACATCCAGGGGCGAAACCTGCTCCAGGTACTCCCGCTTGGCGTGGCCGACTTCGTCGGCGTGGCAGTACACCGGGGTGCCGTGGGTTTTGGCGAACCAGATCGCCGAGCCGAAATGGTCGATGTGGGCGTGGGTGAGCAGGATCGCGTGCACGTCGTCGGGGCCGTATCCGAGTTGGCGCAGCGAGGAAAGCACGTCGCCGCGGTCACCGGGGTAGCCGGAGTCGATCAGCAGCACCCCGCTGTCGTCGCTGACCAGCAGCCAGTTCACCGCCTCGCCCTGGACGAGGTGCACGGTATCGGTGACGGGGGTGAGCACCGGTGCCATGACCGCGAGCTTAGCCACCAGGTGATCGCAAGCCCGGCCGAGCCGGGCACGGCGAGTCGCCGGCCGACAAGCCACCGGAGTAGAAACAACAGCGTGGCTGAATTGAAACTGGGGTATAAAGCGTCGGCGGAACAATTCGGGCCGCGCGAACTTGTCGAGCTGGCGGTCTCCGCCGAGGCGCACGGCATGGACAGTGCGACCGTCAGCGATCATTTCCAGCCGTGGCGACACCGGGGCGGTCACGCGCCGTTCTCGCTGGCCTGGATGACGGCGGTCGGCGAGCGCACCAAGCGTGTCACGCTGGGCACCTCGGTGCTCACCCCGACGTTCCGCTACAACCCCGCCGTCATCGCCCAGGCGTTCGCCACCATGGCCTGCCTGTACCCCGACCGGGTCTTCTTGGGCGTGGGCACCGGCGAGGCGCTCAACGAGATCGCGACCGGCTACCAGGGGCAGTGGCCGGAGTTCACGGAGCGTTTCGCCCGATTGCGCGAATCGGTACGGCTGATGCGTGAGCTGTGGAACGGTGACCGGGTCGACTTCGACGGCCAGTACTACCGGGTCAGGGGAGCTTCGATCTACGACGTTCCCCGGGGTGGGGTGCCGGTCTACATCGCCGCCGCCGGACCGGTGGTGGCCAAGTATGCCGGTCGCACCGGCGATGGTTTCATCTGCACGTCGGGCAAGGGCGCGGAGCTCTACCGGGACAAGCTGGTTCCGGCGGTCGAAGAAGGAGCAGCGGCGGCGGGCAGATCGGTCGACGAGATCGACAAGATGATCGAGATCAAGATCTCCTACGACCCTGACCCGGAATCGGCCCTGGAGAACACCCGGTTCTGGGCTCCGTTGTCGCTGACCGCCGAACAGAAGCACAGCATCGGCGACCCGATCGAGATGGAAGCAGCGGCCGACGCATTGCCGATCGAGCAGGTCGCCAAGCGCTGGATTGTGACCTCGGATCCCGACGAGGCGGTGGAAAAGGTCGGCCAGTACCGCGCATGGGGCTTCAACCACCTGGTTTTCCATGCGCCCGGTCACGACCAGCGCCGATTCCTGGAGTTGTTCGAGAAGGATCTCGCGCCCCGGCTGCGACGGCTGGGGTGAGCCGACATGCCCGACGTCGCTGAGCCTTCCGGGCTCTACATCGCCGCGCCCGAAGGCGACACCGGCAAGTCGACCATCGCGCTGGGGATTGTGCACCGGCTGGCCGCCACGGTCGCCAAGGTGGGCGTCTTCCGGCCGATCTCGCGGCTGGGTGAGGACCGCGACTACATCCTGGAGCTGTTGCTCGCGCACGCCACGGCCGGCCTGCCCTACGACCGTTGCGTCGGGGTGACGTACCCGCAGTTGCACGCCGACCCTGACACCGCGATCGCCGACATCGTCGAGCGCTACCACGCGGTGGCGCAGGCCTGCGATGCGGTGGTGATCGTCGGCAGCGATTACACCGACGTCACCAGCCCGGCCGAGCTGAGAGTCAACGCGCGCATCGCGGTCAACCTCGGAGTGCCGGTGCTGTTGGCGGTGCGGGCCTCCGGGCGCAGTCCCGATGACGTCGTGAAGGTCGTGCAGTTGAGTCTTGCCGAGTTGTCCGCCCAGCACGCCTACACCGCGGCGGTGGTTGCCAACCGGTGTGAGCCGTCCCAGCTCGAGGCCGTCGCCGAAGCGCTGCGGCGGTGCGAACCGCGCAGCTACGTCTTGCCCGACGAGCCGCTGCTGACGGCGCCGACGGCAGCCGAATTGCAGGCCGCGGTGGGCGGGGTGCTGCTGAGCGGCGACGAGGCGCTGCTGGGTCGCGAGGCGATGGGGGTGACGGTGGCCGGAATGACCACCGACCACGTGCTGGAGCGGCTGCGTGAGGGCAGTGCGGTGGTCACGCCGGGCGACCGCTCCGACGTGGTGCTTGCTGTTGCCAGTGCCCATGCGGCAGCGGGATTTCCATCGCTGACGTGCATTATCCTCAACGGCGGTTTCCAGCTGCATCCGTCGATCTCGGCGCTGTTGTCGGGTCTGCGGCTTCGATTGCCGATCATCGCCACCACGTTGGGCACCTACGACACCGCAAGTGCGGTCGCGTCGACCCGCGGGCGGGTCACCGCGGCCTCGCAGCGCAAGATCGATACTGCACTGGCGCTGATGGACCGCTACGTCGACGTTGCGGACCTTTTGGCGCAGCTCGTGATTCGGGTGCCGGAAGTGGTCACACCACAGATGTTCACCTACCAACTGCGGGAACGAGCACGAAAAGACCGCAGGCACATCGTGCTGCCAGAAGGCTCCGACGACCGCATCCTGCTGTCGGCGGGCCGGGTTCTGCGGCGCGGCGTGGCCCGGTTGACCCTCCTTGGTGACGAGAATCAGATTCGTTCGCGTGCTGCGGAACTCGGCGTTGATCTGGCCGACACCACGATAATCGACCCACGCACCAGCGACCTGTGTGATCGGTTCGCTCGGCAGTACGCGCTACTACGCAAGGACAAAGGTGTCACCGTCGAGCATGCGCGTGAACTTATCGGCGATGTATCCTATTTCGGCACCCTGCTTGTCTACAACGACTATGTCGACGGGATGGTGTCGGGCGCAACGCACACTACCGCGCACACGGTCCGACCGGCGCTCGAGATCATCGGGACGGCTCCGGGCTTCTCCACGGTGTCGT
This sequence comes from Mycobacterium sp., assembly GCF_008709575.1. GTDB lineage: Bacteria > Actinomycetota > Actinomycetes > Mycobacteriales > Mycobacteriaceae > Mycobacterium. The sequence continues at coordinate 66,561 of NZ_VYIK01000003.1, read as the reverse complement.
CCATCTTCTTGATGTGCCTGCCGGACCGGGTACTGGCCTACGGCGACTGCGCGATCGTCCCGGATCCGACGGTCGAGCAGCTCGCCGACATCGCGATCAGCTCGGCGCGCACCGCCGCGCAGTTCGGCATCGAACCCAGGGTGGCCATGCTGTCGTATTCGACCGGCGACTCCGGTGCCGGCGCCGGCGTCGACAAAGTAAGGGCTGCCACGGAATTGGTGCGACGCCGGGCACCGCAGCTTCTAGTGGAGGGACCTATCCAGTACGACGCCGCAGTGGAGCCGTCGGTGGCGGCCGCGAAGATGAGCGATTCGCCGGTTGCCGGCCGCGCTACCGTGCTGATCTTTCCCGATCTCAACTCCGGCAACAACGCCTACAAGGCGGTGCAACGCAGCGCGGGCGCGATCGCGATCGGCCCTGTGCTACAAGGTCTCAACAAGCCGGTCAACGACCTGTCGCGTGGTGCCCTGGTCGAAGACATCGTCAACACCATTGCCATCACCGTGATCCAGGCGCAGGGTGCGGATGGCCGCTGAACCCCTGGTGCTGGTGATCAACGCAGGCTCGTCATCGCTGAAATACCAGTTGATCGAACCTCACTCGGGTAAATCGCTGGCGCGTGGCAATGTGGAACAGATCGGCGAGCCGTCGTCGCCTGTTGCCGACTACGACGCGGCGCTACGTTCGGCGTTCGGCCGGTTGGCCGGGGCTGGTTTCGATGTGAAGACATGCGGTCTGTTAGCGGTCGGACACCGGATAGTGCACGGCGGCATGACCTTCTATCGGCCCACTGTGGTCGACGATGCGGTGATCGCCAAGCTGGCGGAATTGGGGCCGCTGGCCCCGTTGCACAACCCGCCGGCGATACGCGGTGTCGAGCTGGCGCGCACGATGCTTCCCGGCGTGCCACATGTCGCGGTGTTCGATACGGCTTTCTTCCACGACCTGCCGGCCGCGGCGGCGACTTACGCGATCGACCGTGAGCTGGCCGAGAGATGGCGGATTCGCCGATACGGATTTCACGGCACCTCGCACCGATACGTCAGCGAGCAGGCCGCGGCGTTTTTGGGCCGGCCGCTAACCGAGCTGAATCAGGTTGTGCTGCATCTGGGTAACGGCGCCTCAGCGTCGGCGATCGCAGCGGGCCGTCCCGTCGACACGTCGATGGGTCTGACCCCGTTGGAGGGCCTGGTGATGGGCACCCGCAGCGGTGACATCGACCCGGGCATCATCGGCTATCTGTGCCGGGTGGCGAAGATGAGTGTCGACGAGATCGATTCGATGCTCAACCAGCGGTCGGGGATGCTGGGGCTGGCCGGTGAACTGGACTTCCGCGGTCTGCAGCAGCTCATCGAGACCGGAGACGCTGCGGCGCGATTGGCCTATGACGTGTTCGTCCACCGGCTGCGCAAATACGTCGGTGCTTACCTGGCGGTGCTGGGCCGCACCGACGTGGTGAGCTTCACCGCGGGCATCGGCGAGAACGTCGCGGCGGTGCGTCGCGACGCACTGAGCGGGCTGACGGCGTTGGGCATCGAGATCGACGAGCAGCGCAACACGCAGCCCGGCGAAGGGGTCCGCCGGATTTCCGCCGAGACCTCGAGAACCGCTGTGCTGGTGATCCCGACGAACGAAGAGCTGGCCATCGCCCGGGAATGTCTGCGGGTGATCGAGGCTTAGGGCACCAGCCCGGTCAACAACGCCAGCAACTCGGCTCCGATACCGGTGAGGTTGGCGGTCAGGTCGCCGCCGACGACGGACACCGGCAGGCCGGTCTCGGTCAGCACGCCGTTCACCAGGGGCATGAGGTCGAGCGTGGGGTCGTTCGTCAGCAGTGTGGGCAGATCCGCGGAGACCGGGACCGGGGCGATGCTGCCGAGAACCGCCAACAGGTCGCCGGACAGATCGGCGTCGAAGGTGGGCACCGCTGGGCCGGTCACCGCCGGGACGGTCAGGTCGAGGGTGCCGGGCAGCAGGTCGTGGAGCGGAGTGTCGATGCTGATAGCAACGTCCAGAGCGCCCGGGCCGACCAGGTCGGGGGTCGTCGTCAGATTCGCGCCGCCGAGCGTGGCGAACTCGTCGGCCAGGGTGTTGCTCACCTGCTGCAGGAGTTCGATCGCGCGGCCGCCGGTGTTGGTGAGCAGACCAGGGGCGGCGGGCAGCCCAGGACCGACAGCCTGCGGGTAGCCGTCGAGGAAGGCGTACAGGATCGTCGTCGGCGCTTTCGCCGCGTCGTCAAGGGCAGCCGAGTAATCACCGCTGCCCAGCGCCGCGTGAATGTTGTCCGAGACGGCCGTCACCGCGGTGGAGGCCGCCGTGTCTCCGTAGCCGGCGCTGAGCACTGCCAGCGCAGTCTCGGTCAGCAGCGCGATCGGGTTGGTCGCCAGGTTCGCGGTGCTGGTCGCCAGGTCGGCGAGAAACACACTGATGCCCTGCGGGATGTCCGGGTCGGTCAGCCAGTTGGTGGTGCCGAGGATCGACTCCAACCCGGTGACGTTGTCCCCGGTGGTGGAGATCAACTGGGACAGGTCGAACTCGTCGTAGTCGGCGAGCTTCACCGGTCGGCGCTGCGCGTCGGGCGGGGGTTGCGCGATCGGTGTGACATCGAGAAGGCCGGCACCGATGACGGCCAGACCGGCGGCGGCCCAGCAACGAAGAGTGCGTTGCATAACGGGCCTCCTCGACCATTTTGCGAGGACTCCCACTGTAGTTGAGGTGTAGCTGAGCTATGTCGGTTTTGACCGCGGACGACGGGCCCCCACTGCGGGGCCGTTGACACTGCGATGACGCTGGCCGACCGGGTGTTCACCTGTGGGTGTGGGCATACCGCCGACAGAGACACCAACGCCGCGACAAATCTGGCCCGCTGGGGCCAGGCCCATCACGACCTCGATCGATCCCCGGACCCCCAAGCAGGAGGCCGGGCCACCAATGCCCGCCGACGGGACGGCGCTGAA
>NZ_VYIK01000003.1:42764-63575 GCF_008709575.1 Mycobacterium sp. | reverse complement strand
GAATGACGCGGGAACCGACGTTCACACCGCACCAGCGGCCTGAACCGACGACGCCCGAGAAGGGCGGTGCCCAACACTTACCAGAGTTGTTCAACACGCTTTAGAACGTGCTCGTCGGCCGCACCTGGTTGGCCATATCGACCAGCGTGTAGCGGTGCGCCTGAGTGGGCGCGATCCGGGCCAGCCCGCGCAGCGACGCCTCGACACCGAGCCGCAGCCCGTGGTCGGTGAACGGGAATCCGAGAATGTGGTTGGTGCTGGCTTCATGGTCTTGTCGCCAGTCCATCGCGCTGCCCAGCACGAGCGCGCGGATCTGCAGTACGCGTGGCTCGGTGGGCGGCAGTGCCTCCACCCGGCGCGCAGCGTCGCGGATGTGTTCTTCGGTGATCTCGCTCGTCGAGCGGCCGGACAGCAACGTCACGGCACTGGTCAGCTGTGCGGTGGTGAAATGCCGCGAGCTGGCCGGCACCTCGTCGAGGGTGCGCACCGCGCTTTCGCGCTCACCGGCTGCCGAGAGCGCCCGGGCCAGCCCGAAGGCCGCCGAGATAACCCCGTCATCGGTGTTCCACACGATCCGGTAGAACTTTTCCGCGTCGGCGCCGCCGGCCAGCTCGGCCGTGGCGGCCAGCGCCAGCTTGGGCGCCAACTCGCCGGGGAAGGTGTCGAGCACCTCGGTGAAATGCTTGATCGCGGAGTCGTAGTCGCCGGAGAGCAGTTCGGCGACGGCGCGGTACCACACCAGCCGCCACTGCCAGCCGACCCGCTCGGCGAGGTCGTCGAGCTTCCGGGTCGCCTTGCCCACGTCACCGAGATCGAGCAGGGCGCGGACCTCCATCAACGGCAGTTCGACGGACTCCGACAAGTCGATGCCCTCGGAATCCAGCGAGCCGTGCCGGACCGCTCGCAACGAATCCAGCGTCTGCACCGGCTCGGACAGCACCGTGGCCTGCAGCAGCGGCGCGGCGACGTCGGCCGGGTCGACCAGCGGAACCGGCAGCGCGGTGACGATCTCCCTGGCGGTCAGCTTTTCGGCATGTACCTGGCCGTCGAGGTAGACGTCGGTGTGGGCGACCAGCAGATCAACTCCGAACGTGGATCGGGTGCGGGAAAAGATCGTCGACAAGCCCGGCCGCGGCACCCCGGTGTCGGCGGCGACCACCTCGCGCAGCACCCCCATCAGTTGCCCGGACATTTCTTCGGTGCTGGCGAATCGTCGTCGCGGGTCGGGGTCGATGGCCCGGCGCAGCAATCGGGCGAACGAGTCGTATTTGGCCAGCAGCGGGTCGTCTTCGGGCAGCCCGTCGACGTAGCGCCCGTTGCGGGTGCGCAGGGTCATCGTGAGCGCCGCCAGGGTGCGTCCCACCGTGTAGATGTCGGTGGCCACCGTGGGGCCGGTGCGCACAATTTCCGGTGCCTGATAGCCGGGAGTGCCGTAGAGGTAGCCGAAGGAGTTGATCCGCGATACCGCACCGAGGTCGATCAGTTTGAGCTGCTCCTCGGTGAGCATGATGTTTTCCGGCTTCAGGTCGTTGTAGACCAGGCCGAGCGAATGCAGATAGCCCAGTGCCGGAAGGATTTCCAACACGTAGGCGATGGCTTCCGCGACCGGCAGGTTGACCCCCCGGCCCCGCTTGAGCGATTTCCCGCCCACGTACTCCATCACGATGTAGCCGACCGGGTTGCCGTGCCGGTCGGTGTGCTCGACGAAGTTGAAGATCTGCACGATCGACGGATGCACCACCTCGGCGAGGAACTGCCGTTCGGCCATCGCGATCGCCTGCGCCTCGGCGTCGCCGGAATGCACCAAGCCTTTGAGCACCACCGGGCGGTCGTTGACGTTGCGGTCGAAGGCCAGGTACACCCAGCCCAGCCCGCCGTGCGCGATGCAGCCCTTGATCTCGTACTGGCCGGCGATGACGTCGCCCGGACTCAGCTGCGGCAAAAACGAATACGGGCTGCCGCAGTGCTGACACCAGCCTTCCGAAGGCGCCGCGCCGTCCGGGCCGGAGCGTCCCACCGGCCGCCCGCAGTTCCAGCAGAACCGCTTGGACTCGGGCACCACCGGATTGGGCATCAACGCCTCCAGCGGATCGATATCGGCAACTCTCGGGATCTCCACGAGGCCACCGGCCAGCCGCCGGACCGGGGGCAGCACCCGCGTCGAGCTCGGCATCCGTTCCTGCGGTTGGATGTCGGTCGATTGCGCTGCCGCGCTTTCGGCGTCGTCGTCGAATTGAGGACGGAAGATCGCCTGGGTGGACATCGGCCGCATCGGCGGCCCCGATTCTGCCAGCACGTCAGCCCGTTGGGTGGCCGGACCGGCGTCGTCATCTCCGGGTTCCGCGGGAACCGGCTGCTCGACGCGTTCTGGATCCAACCGATCGGCCATCAGTCCACATACTTCGGGGTCGGTGGGGCCGGCGCCGGACCCAGCACCGTCAACCACTTGCGGTATAACGCATTCCAGGTGCCGTCGCGGCGGATGCGCTCCAAGGTGCCGTTGACGAACCGGACCAGCCCGGTGTTGTCCAGGTTGACACCGATGCCGTACGGCTGGGTTTCCATGTTCGGCCCGACGATATGCAGGTAGGGGTCCTGGACTACCAGCCCGGCCAGGATGGTGTCGTCGGTGCTGACCGCGTCGACCTCGCGCTGCTGCAGCGCCACCAGGCAGTCCGCCCAGTTGACCACCTCCACGATGTCCGGCGGCGGCGCGATCTCGCGGATCCGACCCAGCGACGTGGTGCCCCTGGCCACGCAGACACGCTTGCCGGACAGGTCGGACGGATGGGTGATCGCCGAGCTGCGCGGCGCCATGATGCGCTGGTAGGCGTCGAGATAGACCGTGGAGAAGTTGACCAGCTTGCGGCGGTGACAAGTGATCGTCATGGTCTTGACGACGATGTCGACTTGCGACTCCTGCAGGGCGACGATCCGCTGGGCTGACGACAGGATGCGGTACTCGACGGCGGTCGGGGTGCCGAAGATGTCGCGTGCTACTTCCCCGGCGATGTCGACGTCGAACCCGGTGATCTCGCCGGTGATCGGGTCGCGAAAGCTGAACAGATTGCTGCCGATGTCAAGTCCGACGATCAGCCGGCCCCGGTCGTGGATGTAGGCCACCGCCGCGTCCGCCTCGGCCTTGGAGGGAAACGGACGCAGGCTGGCGGTGCGGTCGCAGTGCTCGGCCGCGTCGGTGGCCGGGCGGGGCGGCATCGGCGCCAGCACCTGCATACCGGCCGGGGTCGGCGGAGGCAGCGTCGGCATCGTTGCGGTCACCATGGGCGGCGCGTGCCCGCACCCCGCTGACAGGGTTACTGCGGCAGCGGCGCACCAGCGCCGGATGCGGGGCGGGCGGGTCATCACCGGTACTCGTTCAGTCGGGGCCACAGGCCCAGGGCCACCGCGATGGCGGCGCCCAGGCTGAGAACCACGCCGCCGACCGTGGCGCCGGACAGGCCGCGCCGTGCGTTGCCGATGTCGTCGCGCAATTGGTTGCGGCTCTGCTCCATGGTCTTGTTCAGCTCACTTTCGAGCTCGTCGAACGCCGAGCCGGCGTTGTTCTCGCCGGCGCCCAGCGCAACTTCGGTGGCCTGCCGGTAGTTGCCCACCGAAATGTAGGAATTGATCCGGTCGTTGGCCGTCTTCCACCGGGCCAGCAGCTCTTTGGAGCCACGCAAGTCGGCCTTGTCGACGGCGTCGGGGCGCGACAGATACGCGTCGATTTGCTGCGCCATGGCATCGATGCGCTGCGAGAAGGACTTCTGCCGGAGTTCTTCGTCCCCCCGCCGGATCAACGACAGCGTTTGGTCGGCCCGAGCTTGCTGCGCCGTGATCGACAGATTGGTGATACTCCTAAGCGATTCAGCCGCAGTGATTTTCGCGCTGCGGCTGCTAGAGGTGGAAATCGCCAGCGCCGTCCCCACCCACACCACCATAACCAGAATCGCCAGCCCGCCCACGACAAGGCCGGGATTGATCCGGCGTTTGGTGCGCCGGGCCAGCCAGCGGTGGGCGAATGCGCCGAAGAGCACCGTGGTGGCGACGACGAGGATCACCGGCGCCGGTATCTGGGTGGACGCCGTGGTTTCGCTGTCCACCCGCGCCGACGTCGCCTCATACAGCCGCTGCGCGTCCGGCAGGATTGTCTGCTGCATTAGCGACGACGCCTCCGACAGGTACGACGACCCCACCGGGTTACCGGTGCGGTCGTTGGTGCGCGCGGTCTCGACCAACCCGCTGTAGACGACCAGTTCGGCGTCGATGCGGCCCAGCAGCTGCACCAACGGCTCGTCGGTGAGCCCACTGGCTGCCCGGGTGACCGCCACCGCAGCGTCGGTGACGGCCTGCTCGTAACGCTGGCGAACCCCGGCCGGCTCGGCGGGGGCGATGAACGCGGTGGCCGCCGCGGCGTCGGCGACCGACAGCGCGGTGTAGAGCCGGCCGGCCGCGTAGGCCAGCGGCTCGGTGTGGTTCAACACGGTGGTCAGTGCCTGCTGGCGTTGGTTGATGGTGGTCGAGGTGGCGAATGCGGTGAGCCCTCCGAGGAACGCCAGCACGATGCCGATCGACAGGATACGACCCGGTGTGGTGGAAATGAACCACCACCGCGGATGGGCGGGTTCGGTGGGCGACCGTGAGCCCAGCGGCTCGGTCGACGGATGCGCCAACTCAACGGTCACGGTGGTTCCGACCTCATCTTTCGGCGGTGGGCCCCACGAACTCTATAAGCAAATAGTAAGAGTTTTGCCGCGGTACGTGGGTAGGCTCGGCCACGTGGCGTCAGACACACGGTCCGCACGGTCGCCGCACCGGCACGCCACCCGACCGCTTTATCCTGAACCGATGCGCGGTGACGGCGACGGCTGGGTGATCTCCGACACCGGCGCGTATTACTGGGGCCGGCACGGCGCGGCGGGACTGCTGTTGCGGGCGCCGCGTCCCGACGGCAGCCCGGCGGTGTTGCTGCAGCATCGGGCCTCGTGGAGTCATCAGGGCGGCACCTGGGCCTTGCCCGGCGGCGCCCGCGACAGCCACGAGACCGCCGAACAGGCCGCGGTCCGGGAAGCGCTCGAAGAGACCGGCTTGCCCACCGACCGGCTGTCGGTGCGCGCGCGGGTGGTCACCGCCGAGGTCATCGGGGTTGACGGCACGCGCTGGACCTACACCACCGTTGTTGCCGACGCCCCGGAGCCGCTGCCAACCGTGCCCAATCGGGAAAGCGCCGAGCTGCGCTGGGTCGGCGAGGACGACGTCGAACACCTGCCCCTGCACCCCGGGTTCGCCGCCAGCTGGCAACGGCTGCGTACCACACCCGCGACCGTGCCGTTGGGTGCCGGCGATCAGCGCCGCCACCACCTGCCGCGCACGGTCGAAATCGAGGCGGGGGTTTTCCTGTGGTGCACGGCCGGTCGGCCCGACCAGGCCCCGTCGCACCTGAGCACCCGGATCAGCGCGCTGCTGCAAGCGCCGAGCTGAGTTGCTCAGCGGCGGCCCGCGGGTCCTCGGCGGCAGTGATCGCCCGCACCACCACGATCCGGCGAGCGCCCGCGGCCAGCACTTCCGGCAGCCGCCGCAGGTCGATGCCGCCGATAGCAAACCACGGCTTGTCACCGGCCAGGCCGGCGGCAGCACGCAGCAGCGCCAGACCGGGGGCGGCGCGGCCCGGTTTGGTCGGGGTGGGCCAGCAGGGACCGACGCAGAAGTAGTCGACCGCCTCGGCCACCGCGCCGATCACCTGGCTGCGGTTGTGCGTGGACCGGCCGATAAGGGTGCCCGGGGCGACGATCTCGCGGGCCACCTCCAGCGGAAGGTCGTGCTGGCCCAGGTGCAGCACGTCCGCGCCGGCTGCGCGGGCGATGTCGGCACGGTCATTGACCGCCACCAGCGCCCCGTGCCGACTCGCGGCGTCGGCGAGAACGGCCAGCGCGTCGAGCTCGTCGCGTGCTTCCAACGGACCCAGCCGTTGCTCGCCCACCGAACCCTTGTCGCGCAGCTGGATGATGTCGACTCCGCCGGCCAGCGCGGCGTCGGCGAATTCGGCCAGGTCGCCGCGATCGCGGCGGGCGTCGGTGCACAGGTACAACCGGGCCGCGCGCAGTCGCCCGAGCCGCGCCCCGGCGTCGATGCCGCCCGGCCCGGGCCCGGCCGGAGCGGAGTAGTCGCCGTCGTGCACACCGCGACGGTAGCCGCTAGCGTGGAAGATCGACGACACGGGAGTCCCGGGCTATCACCGCGGGGACTGAGAGTGGGCACGCCTGCCCTGACCGTCAGACCTGATCCGGATCATGCCGGCGAAGGGAGCAAAGGATGCCGGATTCGCTGGCCGTTATCGGTGGCGGCGTGGTAGGGCTGTCGGTGGCCCGCCGGGCGGCCCGGGCCGGCTGGTCGGTGCGGGTACATCACAGCGGTGCCCACGGCGCGTCCTGGGTAGCCGGCGGCATGCTCGCCCCGCACAGCGAGGGCTGGCCGGGCGAGGAGAAGCTGCTGCGACTGGGCCTCGAATCGTTGCGGTTGTGGCGGCAGACATCTCCGGGCAGCTACACCGAGGGCCTGCCGGGCCGGGTGATCAGCGCGCGCGAATCGTTGGTGGTCGCCGTGGACCATGCCGACATCGCCGACCTGCGCACCGTGGCGGATTGGCTGTCGGCGCAAGGCCATCCGGTGCTGTGGGAATCCGCTGTCCGCGAGCTGGAACCGCTGCTGGCCCAGGGCATCCGGCACGGATTCCGGGCGCCCACCGAATTGGCCGTGGACAACCGTGCCGTGCTGGACGCGCTGAGAGCGGACTGCCAGCGCCACGGGGTGCAGTGGGACGGGCCGGTGTCCGAGCTGGCTGCCGTCGAGGCCGACGCGGTGGTGATCGCCAACGGGATCGACGCTCCGCAGCTGTGGCCCGGCCTGCCGATCCGCCCGGTCAAGGGCGAGGTGCTGCGGCTGCGCTGGCGTAAGGGATGTATGCCGTTGCCGAGCCGAATAATCCGCGCCCGAGTCCACGGCCGGCAGGTGTACCTGGTTCCGCGTGCCGACGGCGTGGTCATCGGCGCCACCCAGTACGAACACGGCCGCGACACCGCGCCGGTGGTCTCCGGGGTGCGGGACCTGCTCGACGACGCGTGTACGGTGATGCCGGCCCTCGGCGAGTACGAGTTGGCCGAATGCGCGGCCGGGTTGCGCCCGACGACCCCGGACAACCTGCCGCTGGTGGAGCGCCTGGACGCGCGAACCTGGGTCGCCGCCGGCCACGGCCGCAACGGCTTCCTGCTGGCGCCATGGACCGCCGAGCAGATCGTGTCCCAACTCGAACTCGTCGGGAGCCGACCGTGATCGTCCTCGTCAACGATGAACAGGTGCAGGTCGAGGAGACGACCACGGTCGCCGCGCTGCTGGAGTCGCTCGGTTATCCCGACCGCGGGATCGCGGTCGCGCTGGATCACGCTGTGCTGCCCCGGTCTCGGTGGACGACGACGCTTGCCGACGGTGCGCGACTCGAGGTGGTGACGGCGGTGCAGGGTGGCTGAGGCCGGTAAGAAGCTGACGATCGCCGGACGCAGCTTCACCTCCCGGCTGATCATGGGTACCGGGGGCGCGGCAAACCTCGCGGTGCTGCAGGAGGCGCTGGTCGCGTCGGGTACCGAGCTGACCACCGTCGCGATGCGCCGGGTCGACGCCGACGGCGGCACCGGCATGCTCGACCTGCTGAACCGGCTCGGCATCACGCCGCTGCCCAACACCGCGGGCTGCCGCACCGCCGCCGAGGCGGTGCTGACGGCGCAACTGGCCCGCGAAGCGCTGCAGACCGAGTGGGTCAAGCTGGAGGTCATCGCCGACGAACGCACGCTGTTACCCGACGCCGTCGAGCTGGTCCGGGCTGCCGAGCAGTTGGTGGACGACGGGTTCGTGGTGCTGCCCTACACCAACGACGACCCCGTGCTCGCCAGGCGACTGGAACAGGTCGGCTGCGCGGCGGTGATGCCGCTGGGCTCGCCGATCGGCACCGGGCTCGGGATCGCCAACCCGCACAACATCGCGATGATCGTCGAGGCCGCCGGCGTCCCGGTGGTGCTCGACGCCGGTATCGGCACTGCCAGCGATGCCGCGCTGGCGATGGAGCTGGGCTGCGACGCGGTGCTGGCGGCCAGCGCGGTCACCCGGGCCGCCGATCCGCCCGCGATGGCCGCCGCGCTGGCCGCCGCGGTCACCGCCGGTTACCTCGCGCGCAACGCCGGCCGCATCCCGAAACGTTTCTGGGCTCAGGCGTCCAGCCCGGTGTTATGACGGGTCGCTATGTCGCGCTGGGCAGTTCGATGGCGGCGGGTCCCGGCATCTTGCCCCGCGCCCGGGGAGCACCGCGCGGGTCCGGCCGGTCCGCGCGCAACTACCCGCACCTGGTCGCCGAACGGCTGAAGCTGAACCTGACCGACGTCACGTTCTCCGGTGCGACCACCGCGCATCTGCTCGCCGAGCGGCAACGGGGCGCGCCGCCACAGATCGACGCGCTGGACGGCTCGGAGACGTTGGTGACGATCACCATCGGCGGCAACGACGTGGGCTACATTCCGCTGCTGATGGCCGCGGCGCTGCCGCGCGCGGCCCGGTTGCTGCCGAGGATCCGGGAGCTGCTGGACCGCGCCCGCCGCGACGAGGCACTCGGCCAGGTGGGCGACTCGCTGCGCGAAGTCGGCGCAGCGGTGCGCCGACGCGCACCGGATGCCCGGGTGCTCTTCGTCGACTACCTCACGATGCTGCCGCCGCACGGGCAGCCCGCACCGCCGCTGTCCCACGGCGACGCCGACCTGGGCCGTTACGTGGCGGGCCGCTTGGAAGAGCTCACCGCGGCGGCCGCAGCGGCCACCGGTTGCCGGATCGTGCGCGCCGCATACGCCAGTCGCGACCATCATGCCTGGTCAACCGACCCGTGGACGGTCGGGGCGAGCTGGCCGCTGCCCTGGCGTCCCGCACCCTTTCACCCCAACGCCGCCGGGATGGGCGCCGTCGCCGAGCTGGTCGTCGCCACGATCGGCGGAGCTGAATAGCTTGGCTGCGCGGCGCGTTCGCGGGCTGCGGCTAACGTAGACGCGATGGTCTACAAATCGAAGCTGACACTGTGCATGGTCGCGGTGCTGTCCCTACTGGCCGCCGGCTGCGGCCATGCAGCGGAGAACTGCACGCCGGGCCCTTCGCGCGCGGCGCAGGACTTCGCGGCCGCGCTGCGGGGACGGGTCAGCACCGACGCGATGATGGCGGACCTGTCGAAGCTGCAGGAGATCGCCACGGCCAACGGCAACACCCGCGCGGTAGGCACCCCCGGATACGACGCCAGCATCGCCTACGTGGCGGCTAAGCTGCGGGAGAAAAACTTCGACGTGCAAACCCCGCAATTCGAGGCGCGCGTCTTTCATTCCGAACCCGGATCGGTCACTGTCGGTTCCAAAACCTTACAGGCGAATGCGTTGCAGTTCAGCCCCCCCACCCCACCGGACGGGGTGAGCGGTCCGCTGGTGGCGGTGCCGCCCGGGGACCGTCCGGGCTGCGCCGCGTCCGACTACGCCGGCCTGCCGGTGCAGGGCGCGGTGGTGCTGGTGGACCGCGGCACCTGCCCGTTCGCCCAGAAGGCCGCGTTCGCCGCGGAGCGCGGCGCCGTCGCTGTGGTTGTCGCCGACAACGTCGTCGAGGAGAAGATGGGCGGGACGTTGGGCGAGAAGACCGAGATGAAGATCCCGGTGGTCAGCGTCACCAAGCCCGACGGGGCGCAGCTGCGCACCCTGCCCGGGACCGCAACGGTCAAACTCAACGCCGAGACCAAAACCATCAAGGCCCGCAACGTCATCGCCCAGACCAAGACCGGCTCCACCAACGACGTGGTGATGATCGGAGCGCACCTGGACAGCGTCCCGGAGGGCCCGGGCATCAACGACAACGGCTCCGGCGTGGCGGCTCTGCTGGAGACTGCACTGCAGCTGGGCAGCTCGCCGCCAATACACAACGCGGTGCGGTTCGGTTTCTGGGGAGCGGAGGAGACCGGGCTGATCGGCTCGCGCAAGTACATCGAGTCGCTGGATCTCAACGGCCTCAAGGATATTGCGCTATATATGAACTTCGACATGCTGGCATCGCCCAACCCCGGCTATTTCACCTATGACGGGGACCAGTCGCTGCCGGTCGAACAGCGGGGTAATCCGGTGGTGCCCGAGGGCTCGGCGGGTATCGAGCGGTCGCTGGCCGCCTACCTGAACTCAGCCGGTAAGACCCCACAGGACACCGCCTTCGACGGTCGCTCCGACTACGACGCCTTCACGATCGCGGGCATCCCTTCCGGCGGATTGTTTTCCGGCGCCGAAGCCAAGAAGACCGCGGAACAGGCCAAGCTGTGGGGCGGCACCGCGGACCAGCCGTTCGACCCGAACTACCACAAGGACACCGACACCTACGCGCACGTCGACCGCACCGCGATGGGCATCAACGGTGCCGGCGTCGCGTACGTGACCGCCTTGTATGCTCAAGACCTCGGCGGCCGCAACGGTGTTCCCGGCCGGGACGACCGCATCCGTCACGAGCTTCCGAAATGAGGCCCAAATGAGGGTCGTGCGGGCGCTCTGCGCCGTCCTGCTGATCGGGGCGGGCGGAGGCTATATCGCCCGCGCGAGCGCCGACGAGACGGTCGGCGCTGCGGCCCGGGCGGCCGGATTCGTCGACGTCCGCGATGTCGTGCCGGACGCGGTCGTCGACTTGCGCTACGCGACGCCGCGAAATGTCACCGGTGCGCCGCTGTATCCGGCCGATGCCCGCTGCCTGGTGCACGAGTCGCTGGCGCCGGGTTTGGCGACCGCCGCCGACACGCTGCGCCGGCAGGCGTTGTCGCTGGTGTTCTGGGACTGTTATCGCCCGCACCCGGTTCAGGTCAGGTTGTTCCAGGTGGTGTCCGACCCGGCCTGGGTGGCGCGGCCCGGTGCGTACGCGCGCAGCCACGAGGCGGGCCGCTCGGTCGACGTGACCCTGGCCCGCACGCCATGCCCGTCCGGGCAGCGCTGCCTCATCGAGATGGGAACCGACTTCGACGATTTCAGCGCCCGCGCTCACGCGTTCACCACCGACGGGATCAGCCCGGATGCGCAGGCGCACCGGGCCCGGCTCCGTGACGCGATGAGCGCCGGTGGCTTACGCGCCTACTCCGGCGAGTGGTGGCACTTCGACGGCCCGGGTGCCGGCGTCGAACGCCCGATCCTCGACGTCCCGGTCGACTAGCGTGGTGGGCCCGGTGCATCGGTACACCCACGGTTATCACGAGTCGGTGCTGCGGTCCCACCGCCGGCGCACCGCCGAGAATTCCGCGGGCTATCTGTTGCCGCATCTGCGCCAAGGGTTGTCGCTGCTCGACATCGGCTGCGGGCCCGCCACGATCACCGCCGACCTCGCCGCGCGCATCGACCCCGGCCGGCTGACCGCCGTCGACATCAGCGCCGAGGCGCTGGATCTGGCCCGCGCTGAGGTCGATGCCCGCAACCTGTCGAATGTCTCGTTGGCGACGGCCGACGTCCATGCGCTCGAATTCCCCGACGACGCGTTCGATGTCGTGCACGCGCACCAGGTGCTGCAGCACGTGCGTGACCCGGTGCCGGCGTTGCGCGAGATGCGGCGGGTCTGCGCACCGGGCGGGATCGTCGCGGTCCGCGACGCCGACCACGCCGGGTTCATCTGGTATCCGCAGCTGCCGGCGTTGGACCGGTGGCTCGATCTCTACGAACGGGCGGCCCGGGCCAACGGCGGCGAACCCGACGCCGGACGGCGCCTGCTGTCGTGGGCTCGCGAGGCGGGATTCGACGACATCACCCCGAGCGGCGGCATCTGGTGTTTCGCGACACCGGAGGACCGCCAGTGGTGGGGCGGTATGTGGGCCGACCGGATCGTGGAGTCGGCGCTGGCGCGTCAGCTGGTGGACTCCGGCATGGCGACCGCCGCGGAACTCACCGAGATCGCCTCGGCGTGGCGGGCGTGGGCGGCTGCGGCCGACGGCTGGCTGGCGATCCCGCACGGCGAGATACTTTGCCGGGCTTAAGAAATCCGCCGGACAGCTCTTCGAAGGCGTGGGCGGCCCGCAGCACCGTGGCGTCGTCGAATCGCTTGCCCATGATCATCATCCCGACCGGCAGGCCGTCGAGCAGTCCGGCGGGCACCGACACCGCCGGGTGGCCGGTGATGTTCATGGGTGCGGTGTTGACCGCCTTCGTCAGCATTTTGGCGAGCAGTGCGGCGTCGTCTTCGCCGCCGGCCGGCAGCGTCTCGGCGGTGCCGGGAACCGTGGGCATCACCAGAACGTCGTACTGCTCGAGCGCATCGTCGTAGGCGGCCCGCACGTGCGGTAACAGGTTGCGCGCCTTGGCATATGACGCGCCGCCGAGGGTGGTCAGGCTGTAGTGCCCGCATAGCGCGAACGCCTTGATCATGGTGGAGAGTTGATCGGCTTCGGTGCGCCGGCGCCGGGCGAAGTACGCCATGAGCTCGGGGTCGTAGAGTCCGTCCACGCCCAGCCCGTAACCGTTGCCGTCCAGCATTTGGTAGACGGCGCCGTCGGTGAAGATGACGCCGTGGACAAACAGCGCGTGGCGGTGCCAGGGCACGCTGATCTCGCCGACCGTGCAGCCGAGCTCGGTGAACCGCCGCGCTGCCGCGCGGACCAGCTCGTCGACCCGCGAACTGCCGAAGCCCTCGGCGAGCAGCCCCACCCGCATTCCGGACACGTCGCCGCCGAGCGCCCGGCGATAGTCAACCGCCGGCAGGTCGGCGGGTTGGCGCGGGTCGCGCCCGTCGGGTCCGGCGAGCACGGTGAGCAGCAGCGCGGCGTCGGCGACCGTGCGGGTCATCGGGCCGATGTGATCGAGGGTCCGCTCTATCGGGAAGCCTCCGGTGTAGGGCACCAGACCGTGGGTGGGTTTGTGCCCGACGATGCCGCACAGCGCCGCCGGGATCCGCACCGAGCCGCCCTGGTCGCCGCCCAACGCCAGGTCGACCTCGCCGGCGGCGACGAGTGCCGCGCTGCCGCTGGACGATCCGCCGGTTTCCCGGGTCGGATCCCACGGATTGCGCACCGGGCCGCAGGCCGAGGTGAAGCTCGACGTCGAGCAGCACAAGTCCTCGCACACGCTCTTGCCGGCGATGACCGCCCCGGCATCCAGCAATCGTTCGACAACGGTCGCGTCGCGGCCGGGGATGAAGCCCGACAAGGCCCGTGACCCGTTCATCATCGGGATTCCGGCGACGGCAATGTTGTCCTTGATCGCGATCCGCTTGCCCGACAGCGGCCCGTCAGCGCCGGAGGTGATCTCGGTGGTGACATACCAGGCACCCAGCGGGTTGTCGTCGGGGAATCGGTATGTGCGCTGCGGTGTCTGCGGGCGGGCGATTTTGTCGTACAGTTCGTCGACGACGTCGTAGGAGGTCAGCGTGTGTCCGACAAGCGTCGTGAATCCCGCTGCTGCGTCGTCGTCGAAGTGCATCCCGAAATGCTCTGCCGCCGAGACGATGTCCGCGATCGATGGTCTTGGAACCGCCATGCTGACCTCCGTGGCTGTCGTCGTCGCCCCGCACCTGGCAGCTTAAAAGCTCAATCCGGGCGGGTGCGTTCAGGTCCTGCTGCCGAACCGCTGTGCCACGGCGCGACGGTCGAGCGAGCCCTTCGCAGTGTGCGGGAGTTCGGCGGCAGCGGTGAAGCTCGCGGGTACCTCGAACGCCGCCAACCGTTCTCGGCAGAACTCGGCGAGCTCGGAAAAGTCCGGTGTTGCGGACCGCGGCACGATCACCGCCGCCACCGCCTCCCCGTAAATCCGGTCGGGGACGGCGAACACGGCCGCCTCGGCGACCTCGGGGTGGCTGGTCAAAACGCCCTCGACGTGCTCGGGGGAGATTTTCTCCCCACCGCGGTTGATCATTTCCTTGATCCGGCCGCGCAGCGTCAGCTCGCCGTTCGGTGACAGCGACCCCAGGTCCCCGGTGTGCAGCCACCCGTCGGTGAAACTTCGGGCGGTGGCGGCGGCGTCGAGGTATCCCCGCACGATCGTCCGACCGCGCAACCACACCTCCCCGACGGTATCGGGCGCACACATGCGGCCACCGTCGCCGACGATCCGGATGTCGACTCCGGTCGAGCGGCCGACCAGACCGGTTCGCACGGCGGCCTTTTCGTCGGCGAAGTCGTGGGCGGATAGCCCCATGCTCGACACCTGATGCGTGGCTTCGGTCATGCCGTAGGCGGACAGCACCGGGGCTGCGAACTCGGCCTGCAGTCCCCGTGCGGTCTCAGGATCCAGCGCGGCGCTGCAGCTGCGAATAAAACGCAGCGGGGCCTCAGCAGGGCCCGGATAGTCGGTCGCCGCGCGGTCCAGCAAGATCCGGTGAATCGTCGGCGCCGCAGTGAACCAGCTGGCCCGGGCGGCCCGCACGTCATCCCAGAACGTGTGGGCGGAAAACCGTCCGGCGGCGGGAAGCAGCACACATCCCCCGGAGGCCAGGGTCGACAGCAGCGCAGCGATCAACCCGTGCCCGTGAAACAGCGGCATCACGGCCACCGTCGCATCCTGCGGACCCAGCCGGTAGGCGGCCACGACGCCGCTGATCGCGCCGGCGATGTTGTCCCGGGTCCAGGGCACCATCTTCGGCGAACCGGTCGTCCCCCCGGTGAACATGATCACCGCATCGTCGGGCCGCAATCCGTCCGGGGTCACGGGAGTCGGATCCGGCGCCGCCGCGGTCTCCAGCTCGACCGTGGCGGTGCCGTCGCCTGCGGTCACCCGCACCGAGATCGGCCAGCTCGGCGGGGCCGGTGCCGTCCCGGCGGCGTCGTCTACCAGGACGACCCGGGCTCCGGCGGCGGTGAGCCTGGCACGCTGCGTGCTGATCGGCAGGGCGGGGTCCACCGGCACCACGACCAGCCCCGCACGCGACGC
Organism: Mycobacterium sp.; assembly: GCF_008709575.1. Taxonomy (GTDB): domain Bacteria; phylum Actinomycetota; class Actinomycetes; order Mycobacteriales; family Mycobacteriaceae; genus Mycobacterium. The sequence continues at coordinate 48,636 of NZ_VYIK01000003.1, read as the reverse complement.
CGCGAACAAACCGACCACGAACGCGGCGTTGCCGTAGGCCCGCAGCCCGACCCGGTCACCGGACGACAAGCCGCCGCGCACCAGTTGGCCGGCCAGCTCGTCGACCAGACCGACGAGCTCGCCGTAGCTGATCGCAACGCGGTCGGCGGTGACGACCAGCGCCGGCGCTTGCGGGTCCCGGCTCGCCGAGGCCGCCAGCAGCTCGGCCAGGGGCACACCGGAGCGCAGCGGATCGGGCACCATGACCTTCCTTCTCTGCTTCAGACCCATGTCGATGCATATCAGGTCCGGGATCGCCGTCGACACCCTGGTAGACAAAGGTGTCGGCAACGGGCGGATCCGCCCCCAAACCGCAGGAGGCGCTCAGATGTCCGCAGGACTGACCGACGGGTTCCACCTCCTCGTGGACGCCCTCAAGCTCAACGCAACCGCCACCCTCTACGGGCTTGTGGGTATCCCGGTCACCGATCTCGCCCGGGTCGCGCAGACCTCGGGCATCCGTTTCATCGGGTTCCGGACCGAGGCCTCCGCCGGCCACGCCGCAGCCGCGGCCGGATTTCTGACTCGACGCCCCGGGATCTGCCTGACAGCGTCCGGCCTTGGTTTTCTCAACGGGCTGACGGCGCTGGCCAACGCCACGACCAACTGCTTCCCGATGATCCAGGTCTCGGGGTCGGGCGCACGGGCGATGGCGGACCTGCAGCGCGGCGATTACGAGGAGCTCGACCAGCTCAACGCGGCCCGGCCGTTCGCCAAGGCCGCGTACCGGATCGGGCGCATCGACGACATCGGGCTCGGCGTGGCCCGCGCCGTTCGCACCGCGGTCTCCGGTCGACCCGGCGGGGTTTACCTGGACATTCCCGCCGAGGTGCTCGGGCAGGCCATCGATGCCGACACCGCCGCGGGCACGATATGGCGGGTCGTCGACCCTGCTCCGCGGCAAGCGCCGGCGCCCGAGGCGGTGGAACGCGCGGTGAACCTGCTGGCGCAGGCCCGGCGCCCGCTGGTGGTGCTCGGCAAGGGCGCGGCCTACGCGCAGGCCGACGCCGTGGTCGCGAAATTCGTCGAGACCACAGGCATCCCGTTTCTGCCGATGTCGATGGCCAAGGGACTGCTGGCGGACGCGCATCCGCAGTGCGTCGCGGCCGCGCGTTCGCTGGCGCTGGGTCGCGCCGACGTGATCGTGCTGCTCGGCGCCCGCCTGAACTGGCTGCTTGGTCACGGGGAGTCGCCGCCATGGGCACCCGGCGCCCAGTTCGTCCAGGTCGACATCGCCGCATCGGAATTCGACAGCAACCGGCCGATCTCCGCACCGCTGGCCGGCGATATCGAATCGGTGCTCGTCGCGCTCCTCGACCGCCTCGCAGCGCGCCCGATCGTCGTGCCGACGTCGTGGACCGGCGAACTCGCCGAGCGCAAGGCCCACAACCAGGCCGCGATGGAGCGACGTCTGGCCGACGATCCGCACCCGATGCGGTTTCATAACGCACTGCGCGCGATCCGTGCCGTACTGGCCCAGCACCCCGAGGCCTACGTGGTCAACGAGGGCGCCAACGCGCTGGACACCGCCCGCAATGTGATCGACATGCAGCTGCCGAGACACCGGCTCGACAGCGGCACCTGGGGTGTGATGGGCATCGGCATGGGCTATGCGATCGCCGCCGCGGTCGAAACCGGACAATCGGTCGTCGCCATCGAAGGAGACAGCGCATTCGGCTTCAGCGGCATGGAATTCGAGACGATATGCCGCTACCGGCTGCCGGTCACGGTCGTCATCCTCAACAACGGCGGCGTCTATCGCGGCGACGAAGTGCCCGCCACCGGAGCCGACCCGGCGCCGACAGTCCTGAACGCCGATGCCCGGCATGAGAAGCTTGCAGAAGCATTTGGCGGCAAGGGATTTCACGTCACGACACCGACGGAGCTGCACATCGCACTGACCGAGGCTCTGGCCGCCAAGGGGCCGGCGATCATCGACTGCGCGCTCGATCCCGCCGCCGGTGTGGAAAGCGGGCACCTGACTCACCTCAATCCCACCAGTGCCGCCGGGCCCGACCGCCGTGGGCCCGAGGCGAGAAAGGCCGACAAGCAATGAAATTCGGTATACCACTGGCCCGCGCCCACCCCGGTCTATGGCTCGATTTGACCAAGCGGGCCGAAGCGCTGGGATTCGAGTCGGTGTGGCTGCCCGAACATCTGGTTTTGCCGATCGCGATGAGCGGCAGCCCGCATCACGGCACCAGCCATCCTCCGATCCCGCCGCAGACCCCCGTGTTCGATGCGTTGAACTATCTGTCGTTTCTTGCCGGGCAGACCGCCACCATCCGGCTCGGCACCCACGTCTACAACATCGGTTTGCGCCACCCATTCGTCAGCGCGCGCGCCGCGGCCACGCTCGACGTCGTCTCGGCGGGCCGGTTCGACTTCGGGGTGGGGGCGAGTTGGTTGCGCGAGGAGTGGGACGCGGTCGGCCTGGACTTCGACAGCCGCGGCGCCCGAGTCGACGAGGCACTGCTGGTGTGCCGTGCGCTGTGGACTGAGCCGACGATCGAACACCACGGCAGGTTCTTCGATTTCGGTGCAGTCGCTTTCGAACCCAAACCGGTGCAACCCGGCGGCCCGCCGTTGCACATCGGCGGTGACGGCAAGGCCGCACTGCGCCGAGTGGCCCGACTGGGTGACGGCTGGTTGCCGATGAACCACACCGTGGCTTCGCTACCGGACTCGGTGGCTCTGCTCACCGCGCTCTGGGCCGATCACGGACGCAGCGGTCAACCACAGATCAGCACCTCGGTGCCGATCTCGTCGGCTGACGATGTGCGGCGCGCCGCCGAGGCCGGTGTCCAGCGACTCATTGTGGCGCCCTGGCAACGCACCCGCGACGCACTCGAGGGAATCACCCGCTTCGCCGGCGAGTACGTCGAACAATTCTCGGCCGCCGAGTAGTGGCTTCGTGGGTCGTCAGTCAGATCCCGCCCACCAAGCCGTGCGAGCAGAAGTCCCACACCTCGGCAGCGGTGACGGGATGGACGGTCACTTCGTCGGGTCCTCCGCTGGATTGCGCGAGGAACATGACCGTCTGCATGGTCATTGCGGCGACCCGTTTGGGGTGCAGCTCAGGCCGCAATTGGCCCGTGGCGGCAGCCTCCTCCATCAGGCTGGTGAGCAACGCAAGAAGCGGCGCATGAGCCAGCTTGACCTCGGTGGGGTGTGAAGCCAGCAACCGTGGCGCGAAGTCGGTGAAGAGCGGTCTCCTCGCCGTGGGATCCGGGCGCGAAACCTCGAACAGCAACTCGACCGCCACTTTGAGCCGTTCCAGGGGATCGGTGTGCTGGGCGGTGGCGGCGCCGACCCGATCGGCGACTCGGCTCAACGCGTCTTCGAACAGCGCCAGCAACAGTTCGTGTTTGCCGTCGAACTGCAGGTAGAAGCTGCGCAGAGACTGCCGCGATCGGTCGACGACTTCCTGAACGGTAAAGTCCGTGCTGCCCTTTTCGACGATGATGTCCCGGGCGGCGTCCAGGAAGCGTTGGACGCGCTGCCCGGCCCGCAGCTTTGCCGTCTGGATCGACCGCTCGACCGCGCGCCGCTTCCAGGCCGGCTCCTCGTTCGGACCGGTCACCGATTGCTGCGCCGGCGAACGCCGTGCCGTCATCGAGGTGCGCCCCCTCACGGACATCGTTTTTGAGATTGTAACTTTCTGATCATGAGAATACTATTCTCATTGTCGGTCGCGGCGGCCCGAAGCCGGTTAGGCAGTACGACAAGATGTTGATTCTCGTGAACTGAGAAGATAATTTCCACAGTAGGTGACTTTTACCCGCATCACCTGGCGGGCCTTGGTGGGTCCCTGAGGAGAGGACGACCAGTGAACAAAGACGACATGATCTTGATCAGTGTCGATGACCACATCGTCGAACCACCCGACATGTTCAAGAACCACTTGGCCAAGAAGTACATCGACGACGCACCCCGGTTGGTGCACAATCCGGACGGCTCGGACACCTGGCAGTTCCGCGACACCGTGATCCCAAACGTCGCGCTCAACGCGGTGGCCGGTCGACCCAAGGAGGAATACGGTCTGGAGCCGCAGGGCCTCGACGAGATCCGGCCGGGTTGCTACAACGTGGACGAGCGGGTCAAGGACATGAACGCCGGTGGCATCCTGGGCTCGATCTGCTTTCCCTCATTCCCCGGTTTTGCCGGGCGGCTTTTCGCCACCGAGGATGAAGACTTCTCGCTGGCGTTGGTGCAGGCCTACAACGACTGGCATATCGACGAGTGGTGTGGGGCCTACCCGGCCCGGTTCATTCCGATGGCGCTGCCGGTGATCTGGAATGCCGAGAAATGCGCCGCCGAGGTGCGTCGGGTGTCGAAGAAGGGTGTGCACGCACTGACCTTCACCGAAAACCCCGCCGCGATGGGCTATCCGAGCTTTCATGACGACTACTGGGATCCGTTGTGGAAAGCGTTGTGCGACACCAATACCGTACTCAATATCCACATCGGTTCGTCGGGCAAGCTGGCGATCACCGCTCCCGATGCGCCGATGGACGTGCTGATCACGTTGCAGCCGATGAACATCGTGCAGGCGGCGGCGGATCTGCTGTGGTCCAAACCGATCAAGCGATACCCCGACCTGAAGATCGCGCTCTCGGAGGGCGGCACCGGGTGGATACCGTACTTCCTGGAGCGGGTGGACCGCACCTACGAGATGCATTCGACGTGGACACACCAGGACTTCGGCGGCAAGCTGCCGTCGGAGGTGTTCCGCGAGCACTTCCTGACCTGCTTCATCAGCGACAAAACCGGGGTCAAACTGCGCGAGATGATCGGCGTGGACAACATCTGCTGGGAGGCCGACTACCCGCACAGCGACTCGATGTGGCCGGGCGCGCCCGAGGAATTGTGGGAGGTCTTGACCGCCAACAACGTTCCCGACGACGAAGTCAACAAGATTACCCACCAAAACGCGATGCGCTGGTATTCGTTCGACCCGTTCACCCACATCTCCCGCGAGCAGGCGACGGTCGGCGCGTTACGCAAGGCCGCCGAGGGCCACGACGTCTCGATTCGGGCCTTGAGCCAGCACAAGCAGGAAAGGGCGGGTTCGTCGGTCGCGGAGTTCGCCGCCACCGCGAAATCACTGAGCGGCAACACCGACTGAGCACTCGGTGTGCACAAGATTTGAGCGGTTGTACTCTTCTGCCCGCCTTGGCGCAGGGAGTTTTCGGCCTTTTCACCATGCCTTCACGTGGTGTTATTGTGCGCCGCTAACCGGTGATTGACATTGTCCCTGTGGGCGTCAAGAAGGTAGACGCCCATGCCTTGGTAAGTACAAACTGTTTGACGTGTCTTGGACAGCTGTTATAGCGTGCTGCTGCAGCGTTTTCACCTAATTGCCCACCCGTAGCGATGGGACTGCAATGTCACGTCACCGCCGTCGGCGCTGGAACAAATCGGCGAGGCGCTCTCGCGCTCGGGTACTGGGCACGGCCGCCGGCGCCGCAGTGACGTTGGTGATGTCGCCCCTGGCCGCGGTGGCGCCTGCCCACGCCGATCTTCTCGATGTATTGGTCGACCCCATCATCGATTCGCTCACCGGTGCGCTGGCCGGCGTGGATCCGCTGCGCGATCTCAGCCAGGTGTGGGCCGACAGCCCGCTCGGCGAAGCGATCGATGCGAGCATTCAGGCGTTGACCTCCGGCACCGGCACCGGCCTGGTGATGCCCGCCGCGACGGATCCGGCACCTGAGGCGGGGGTGGGTGCGACCTATACGGTGAGCTCGCAGTGGGACGGCGGCTATGTCGCCGGGTACACGATCGACAACTCGGGCACCACCCCGGTGCACGACTGGCAGCTGCAATTCAC